>JBIKXA010000164.1:0-7953 GCA_044356015.1 Roseomonas sp. | reverse complement strand
GGCCAGCAGCAACAACGCCCTGCCGGCCAGCCACAGGCGGGGCAGGGGAATCGCGCCTCCGCCGGCGCTGCCGCAGGTGTCGCCGCCGGTGCCGCGGCCGGCGCTGCCGCCACGGCCGGGGCGGCCAAACCGGCCGAACCCACCGCAACCCCCGCGCCCCCGCCGGCGGAACGCGCCCCCACCACCGGTTCTGTCACCGGCCTGCCATTGCCGCGTTTTGCCGCACTTCGGTCGGATGAGGTGAATATGCGCAGCGGCCCGGGAACGCGCTTCCCCATCGATTGGACCTATCAGCGCCGCGAATTGCCGGTGGAAATCGTGCGCGAATTTGAACTCTGGCGCCGCATCCGCGACCCGGAAGGCACCGAAGGCTGGGTGCATCAATCAACCCTGATGGGAAGGCGTTCCTTCATTGTGCGCGGCGCGCCAGGGTCTGAGGTAATGCTCCGCCGCCGCGCTGAGGATCAGGCGCAGCCCATCGCACGGCTTCGCCCCGGTGTGGTGGGCCGCTTGCGCGCCTGTGAGGCCAATAGCCCCTGGTGTGAGGCGCAGATTGGTGAATTCCGGGGCCATATCAGGCGCGCCGATATCTGGGGCGTGGGGCCGAATGAGGAAGTGAAATAACGCCCTTTCCCGCGCCCCGTTTTCCGGATTAAGCTTTCGCTATGACCGAGGACTCACCCAACCGCGCGCTGCACGACATTGGCGGGATCGCGCGCTTCCGCTGCACCCCTGTTGAACATGATGAGGCGCCGCCCGATGCCTTCGGCAAGAAGGTGGATGCCATTCGGCAAATCCTGGCGCAGAAAAAGATGATGACGGTGGATGAACTCCGCCGCGGCATCGAAAGCATCCCAGAGGATGAGTATTTCGCGCTTGGCTATTACGAACGCTGGCTGCATTCCATCGCGGCACTGATGGTCGAAAAAGGCGTGATCCGGCAGGAGGATTTGGCATGACCGCCGCCCCCGATACCGCCGCGCCGCGCTTCGCCGCCGGCACACAAGTGCGCGTGAAGGATGATTGGCCGGAAACCCGTGGCCCCTGCCATATCCGCACGCCGCATTATGTGCGCGGGCGGATGGGCCAGGTGGTGCGCCCGCTGGGTGCTTTCCCGAACCCGGAAGACCTGGCCTTCGCCCGCCCGGCACCGCGCCGGCAGCTTTACCATGTGCTGTTCGAACAGCCGCCCATTTGGAACGAGGGCAAACCCGGCGATACGGTGATGGTGGAAATCTTCGAACATTGGTTGGAGGAAGCCTGACATGGCCGCCCCCCCTTCTGGCGCGAGCCTCGCGCTGCTGGACAAGCTGGTTGCTGCCCTTGGTGCCAAGGGCCTGGTGAGCGAGACCGAAATCGCTGAGCGCCAGGCGATCACCGATCGCGCAAGTCCTGAGATCGGTGCCCGCATGGTGGCCCGCGCCTGGACTGATCCTGAGTATTACGCGCTGCTGATGCGGGATGGTAAGGCCGCTGCCGAAGCAGCGGGCGCTTCCATGGCCGGCGCGCCGGAATTGGGTGTCTTGGAAAATACGCCAAAACAGCATCATCTGGTGGTTTGTACGCTCTGTTCCTGCTACCCGCGCGCGCTGCTGGGCTACCCGCCCGGCTGGTATAAATCCTTCGCCTATCGGTCACGCGCTGTGCGTGAACCGCGCGCGGTGTTGGCGGAATGGGGTACGCAAATCCCCGATGATGTTGAAATCCGCGTGGTGGATAGCACGGCGGATTATCGCTGGATGGTGCTGCCGATGCGCCCGGAAGGGACTGAGGGCTGGAGTGTTGAAAAGCTGGCGGGGATTGTGACGCGGGATGCGCTGGTGGGGGTGGCGGTGCCGCGGGTATCGGGCACTGGGTTATCCTAAACCTAAGCCTTGAACCGTTAAGGCTTTTTTTACGTCCGAGTCTTAACTTTACTTTATTGAAACAGCAGGATCATGTCGGCCATGCCGGTCCAGAATCATACTTCAGAGCTTGCGCTGGTAACTCTCCACTTGCCGATTTCAAACAGCTTTGTGTTTCTGAAGACCAGAAGCAGCCATCCTGCTGTATGACATGAACGATTGGTTCCCCGGATATCCCAAAGCCTTTTGGCATTATCCGGATTGAAAATGCTCGTGTTTCAGGCTCATTTTCCCTGAGCGTGCCGCGTTCGCATGGGTTCACGCAACCCGCTCCATATCGCTGTATTCAGCACATCTTCACGCGTTCAGATGATCCCATCTGAACGCCATCTGGCGTAGACGCAGCGCGCTTGGAGCAGGGCTCAATCACGCCTTCCGGCATTCGCCATGCCCCCGGGCGCCACCGGAAACGCCGCCAGGCTCTTTTCTACCAGTCTGCAAAGGGCACGCGGCCTGGCCCGTAAATCCCACCGCCACGACAAATATCCAAAGCGGTGCCCGCATGCTGTGCTGCGCGCCAGGCTTCCTCCGCCGCCAGGCGCCTTTGGCTGCGCGGTTGGCCGGGGACGGGCGCTGTAGCCTCATCCACTACCCCACCAGCGCGATCACCCTAAACCCCAGTGGTGGAGAGATAGCCGATCCAGCGCTGATTCCCTGAAACAAGCGCATCGGCGTGGTGGCGCAATATGGGATCCCCGGCCTCATCCGGCGGTGTGATGATCAACCAATGGCTGGCCGCGACTAAAGTGGGGCCGGCCATTTCAAAGCCGATCACCTCAACCCCCAGCGGTGCCCGCAAGCTTTCCGGCTGACGCGAGGTGCCAATCACCCGCCAGCCAGCCTTGGCAGCGGCCTCGGCCACCACATGCCCAGCATAGCCAAGCCCAGCAATGACCAGCGTCTTGTCCTGTTTCATGGCTTTTCCGCCACGCGCCACCGTAAAAACATAGTGCTTTCGACCAAGTTATTAACATGAAGTTCCACCTGCACTACATTGGCCTTAATGGTGCGAATTCCTTTGAAGCTGATCGGAGTTGCCGCAGCGCTTTTGGTGCTAAGCGCAATTTTGGGCTTGTGGCTTTCGGGCATCTTGTCGACCGCGCAGCAGGATGCGGCGCTGCCCGTGCCTCCTGAACCCCCGCGCCTGTCGCAATCCCCCGAATATGCGCGCTGCCTTGATCTATTGCCGGCTGACCCGGTCGGCGCGCGCGGCTTTGCGCGGGGTTGGTTCATGCAGGGCGGTGGCGAGGGTGCCGCACAATGCGAGGCGCTGGCCCAGCTCAGCCTTGGGGAGGCTGATGCAGCGGCCGAGGCTTTGGAACGGATCGCTGCGCGTAGTGAGGCGGGGCTTGCCGCGCGTGCAGCGGTTTTCGGCCAGGCTGCGGAAGCCTGGCGTGCTGCCGGCAAACCGCAACGCGCAGCAGCGGCGGCCAGCCTTGCCTTGGCACTCACCCCACAAGATCCGGATTTGCTTTTGGAGCGTGCGCTGGCACGATTGGCGCTCGATCAGGTCAGCGGCGCCTTGGCAGATCTTGATCTGGCCGCAGTGCTGGAGGCGGATCGCGCCGAGACTTGGATATGGCGCGCCGCCGCGCAGCGTCGGTTGGAGAATTTTCGTTCGGCTGAAGACAGCATCACCACCGCGCTGCGGCTTGCGCCGCGCAATGTGGAGGCGCTTTTGGAACGCGGTATTTTGCGCCAATTGCGCGGCGAGGTTGAAGCCGCGCGGCGCGATTGGGAAAGGGTACTCGAACTGGCCGCGGATAGCCCAGCGGCCGATCTGGCCGCGCAGAACCTCGCCCTGATCGAAGCAGGGCCAAGCTTGCGTTAGGCTACCTTGCGTCAGGGTGGTTCCGTTCCGAGTGGTTCGCGAAATATACCAATGATTTCCCTTCGGTGCATTTTTCCAGGACATAAGTAATTCAATCTGAGTTGAAATGCGTCTCAGGAGTTTGCCCTATTCAGGCCCTTCTGGGCTCGGCGAACAGCGCTGGCCTGTCTTAGCTTCTGTTTTTCTGAGTGGAGAGAACGTTTCCGATGGTTCCACCAAGCCCTATGTTGCTTTAGGAACAAACCCCTTGTTGCCTTGGTTTGGTTTATTTCACGAAGCATCCGTAATGGACGCTTCGGGATGTTCCGTGCCGATTGGAAGCAACATTACTCTACCGCCACGGGCTTTTTGTCATATTCTCAAAAAACTATGCCTCAGCGTCACGGCCTAGCGCCATATCCAAATCCCGGATCAAATCGGCTGCATCCTCAAGCCCGATGGAAAGCCTGACCACATCCGGGCCGGCGCCGGCAGCAAGGCGCTGTTCTTCGGTCAATTGCCGATGCGTGGTGGAAGCGGGATGCAGGATCAGACTGCGTGTATCGCCGACATTGGCCAGATGCGAAAACAGACGAACATTTTCAACCAATCGAATGCCAGCCTCGAACCCCCCTCTCACCCCAAAGGTGAAGACCGAACCGGGCCCTTTCGGCATGTAGCGCTTCGCGAGTGCATTGAAGGGGCTGCTTGGCAGGCCGGCATAGGATACCCAAGCCACCTTATCATGGCCTGCCAGGAACTCCGCCACCTGCTGCGCATTCGCAACATGGCGTTCCATGCGCAGATGCAGAGTTTCAATGCCCGTGATGGTCAGCCAGGCATTCATGGGCGAAAGTGTTGGACCGAAATCACGCAGCGCCACGGCGCGTGCCTTGGTGGTGAAGGCAAAATCGCCGAAATTTTCGTAGAACTTAAGCCCATGATAGGCAGGCTCCGGATCTGCCATACTCGGAAATTTGCCATTGGCGTAATTGAACTTGCCCGATTCAACAATAATCCCGCCCAGCGAATTGCCGTGGCCGCCGAGGAATTTTGTCAGCGAATGGGTGATGATATCGGCACCATGTTCAAAGGGCCGGCACAGATAAGGCGAGGCAAGCGTATTATCCACAATCAGCGGAAGCCCTGCCTCATGCGCAATATCGGCAATGGCGCGCAAATCCACGACAATGCCACCCGGATTGGCGAGGCTTTCGACAAAAATCGCCTTGCATTTTGGCGTGAGCGCGCGGCGAAAATTCTCAGGCTCGGTCGGGTCCACGAAATGGCATGTCCAACCAAGCTTCTTGAAGCTGAGCGCAAATTGCGTGAGTGACCCACCATAGAGATTACGACTGGCGAGGAATTCATCGCCAGGTTCAAGCAGCGTGAAGAAGGTCACGAACTGTGCCGCATGACCGGAAGCCGTGGCCACTGCCGCGCGCCCGCCTTCAAGGCTTGCGACACGTTCTTCCAATACCGCAACGGTCGGGTTGGAAAGCCGCGTGTAGACATGGCCGAAATTATGCAGGTTGAACAGCGATGCGGCGTGATCCACATCGTCAAACACAAAACTTGTTGTCTGATAAATCGGCGTGCCGCGCGCGCCCGTGGTGGGATCAGGCGCTGCCCCCGCATGGATGCTGCGGGTCGCGAAACCGTAATCCAGGTTGCGCGGCGGCAGCGGGCGATTGCGGGTTTTGCGATCTGCCGGCGGTTCCGGCGGACGATTGCGGATGATGCCGGAATTGACACCACTCCAGGACAATTCGCCACCGAAACGGCTGAATTCAATCTTCGGGCAGCGATCCATGATCACTTCAAGCCCAGCCGCTTCCGCCTTGGCAGCCGCGCCATCATGGCGCACGCCAAGCTGCGCCCAAAGTACCTTCGCGCCAATCGCAATCGCCTCATCGGCAATGCCGGGCAGCGCATCCGCGGCGCGGAAAACATCAACCATATCCACCTGATCAGGGATATCACACAGCTTGGCGTAAACGGCCTCACCCAACAGGGTCTGGTCCGCCATGCCTGGGTTCACCGGGATGACGCGATACCCTTTGGATTGCAGATATTTCATGACGAAATAGCTGGGCCGGTTCCAATTGCCGGAAGCACCAACCAGCGCAATCGTCCTCACGCGCTGCAGGATGGAGCGGATTTTCGCATCACTATAGGCAAGCGGGGCCGGCTGGTTCATGGCGCAAACCTCAGATCATGTTCAGGACCAAGGCTTTCGTTTAGCATGTTTCAAGACCCACCTCCCACCCCAGGCCATTCCCATGATTGCCATTATTTTTGAGGTTGAGCCGGCGGATGGCCGGTTGGATGATTATCTGGAACATGCGGCAGCGCTGCGAGAGGAATTGCAGCGCATGCCGGGTTTTGTTTCGGTGGAACGCTTTCGCAGCCTGACCAATCCGGCGAAGCTGCTCAGCCTATCGCTTTGGGAAGATGAGGGCGCGATTACACGCTGGCGCTGCCATGCGGGGCATCGTGCCTCTCAGGTTGCGGGGCGCAATGGTATCTTTGCCGGTTATCGGCTGCGCGTGGCAGCCGTTTTGCGCGATTATGGTATGGCGGAACGGCGTGAGGAAGCGCCGGCGGATAGCAACGCGCTTTGGGGGCTTTGACGCGCCTTCAGCCTTACCCAAAGGTGCGCGCGATGTCCCGCAGCTTGAATTTCTGGATCTTGCCGCTTGGCGTGCGTGGCAGTTCGGGCAGAATTTCAAGGCGCTCTGGCATGTATTGTCGCGCCATGCGCTGGGCTTCCAGATAGGTGGTGATATCCGGCAGGGTCAGGCTGGCACCTTCGCGCAACCGCACGAAGGCGCAAGCACGCTCACCAAGTCGTGCATCGGGGAAGCCGACAATCGCCACTTCGGCCACCGCAGGGTGCTTGAACAGCAGGCCCTCAACCTCCACCACTGGAATATTCTCGCCACCGCGAATGATGATGTCCTTGGAACGGCCAGCGATGCGGATATAGCCATCCGCATCCATGCGCGCGAGGTCACCTGTATCAAACCAACCAGCGGGATCATTGGGGTTGAGTTCCGGTCGCTTCAGATAGCCAATGAAATTGGAACAACCGCGCACCTGCAATTGTCCATCCTGACTGATCGGCAAACATGTGCCATCAGCATCGACAATGCGAAGCTCAATGCCGGGCAGCGTGCAGCCATCGGTGGTGGTGGCTTTTTCCTCACCATCATCCAGCTTGGTGGTGGTCACCGCGCCGTTTTCCGACATGCCCCAGGCGGAGATGATGGCAGCACCAAGCGTTTGCCGCGCCTTGGCCACCAGGGCGCGCGGTATCGGCGCGCCGGCGGAAACGAAAACGCGGAGGCTAGGCGTGGCCTGGCCGGTTGCCGCGACATGTTCCGTCAGATCATTCAAAAAGGGCGTGGCCCCCATGGTGAATGTGGCGCCTTCATCGCGGATTTGCCGCGCCATTTCGGGGGCGGCGAAGATATCCTGCAAAATCGCAGTACAGCCCAGCATGACAGGCAGCACAATGCCATACATGAAGCCAAGCTGATGCGCCAAAGGGGAGGGCATGTGGATCACATCATCTACACCAAGCCCAAGCCGTTCCGCGAAATGTTCCAGATTGGACAGCATGGTGTTGGAACTATGCATAACCCCTTTGGGTTCACCGGTGGTGCCGCTGGTATAAAGCAGTTGGATCACCTCATCAGGCCCAGGGCCATCCGCGGGCGTGAAAGCTATGCTTGGTGCGGGATGTTCAAGCAGGCGCGCAAAACCATCCGCGCCATCACGCCCGACCACGAAAACATGCGCGAGCTTCGGCAGATGCGCGCGCAAATTATCCGCCATGGCAGCATAATCAAAGCCACGGAAACTTGCCGGCACCACCAATACCTTGCTTTCAGCGAGCCTCAGCATGAAGCGCAATTCGCGTTCGCGGAAAATCACCATCAGCGGGTTGCTGATGGCGCCAAGCTTCAGGCAGGCCAGATGCAGGATGGAAAATTCCCACCAATTCGGCAGTTGAAAAGAAACCACATCGCCACGCCCAATCCCATGCGCGCGCAAACCCGCAGCGACGCGATTGGAAAGATCATCAATCTCTGCGTAGGTCAGGCGGGTTTCGCTGCCAAGGTCAGACCGGCAGGCAACAATCGCGGTCTTGTCAGGGCTGCGCGCCACGGCGCGATCCAGATGATGCAGCAGCGTTTCATCGCGCCAGAAGCCTTGCGCACGCATGGCGGGGCC
>JBIKXA010000163.1:0-7992 GCA_044356015.1 Roseomonas sp. | reverse complement strand
CGCGATTATTCATGCCCATTTCAATCACGCCAAATTCCGCATCGCGCGGCAAGCGCGCGAGTGTCAGCGGCACGCCCCAATGATTATTATGTGACGCGGCAGAGGCATGGGTCGCACCAAAGGCACTCAGCGCCACGCGCAGCATTTCCTTGGTGGTGGTCTTGCCGACACTGCCCGTAACACCCACCACACGCGCTGTGGCACGCGCACGCGCCGCGGCGCCAAGCGCGGTCAGGCCCGCAAGTGTATCCGCCACGCGCAGCAGCTTCGCCGTATCCACCGCACCGGGCGGCACGTGATCCACCATGGCGAGCACCGCACCGCGCGAAAGCGAATCAGCGACGAATTCATGCCCATCGCGCTGATCGCGCAGCGCGATGAAAATATCGCCCAGTTCAACGCTGCGGCTGTCAATCGAAACGCCAGTCACCGCAATATCCGCCACCAGCGCGCCATGGGTGGCGGCGCGCAATTCGGCGCTGGTCCAAAGCGCGGTCATGGCAAAAGCCCCGCCAGCTTGCGCACCATGGCGACATCATCGAAGGGATGAATCGTTCCGGCGATTTCCTGCCCGGTTTCGTGGCCCTTGCCAGCCACGGCCAAGACATCGCCGGGGCCGAGCGCGCCCATGGCCTTGGCGATGGCTTCCCCTCGTGCACCGGCGTCAATCGCGCCTGGGCAACCCGCCATGACAGCCGCGCGGATGGCGGCCGGGTTTTCGCTGCGCGGATTATCATCCGTGATCCAAACGCGATCAGCGGCTTGGGCCGCTGCACGGCCCATCAGCGGGCGCTTGCCGGGATCACGATCTCCGCCCGCGCCGAACAACACATGCAAGTGCCCCGCGACATGTGGGCGAAGCGCAGCCAGAAGCCGCGTCAGCGCATCCGGCGTATGCGCGTAATCTACATAAATCGCCGCACCATTGGGCAGCACCGCCGCACGTTCCATGCGCCCGCGCACGCCCTGCAAACGGCCAAACGCAGCCAGCGCGGCGTTTTCGGAAACGCCTGTTGCCAGCGCTAACATCAGCGCCAGAAAGGCGTTATCGGCCTGAAAGCGTCCCGGCAATGGCAGCAGAATATCGTGCCGCGCGCCCGCAATGCGGAAGACAAGTTCCTGACCTTCCGGCAAGGGCCGTGCCGTTTCCAGCGCCAGCGCATCACCACCCGCCCCAACCAAGCGAAGATCAAGCTGCCGCCGCGCGGCAATCTCACGCAGTGCGGTGAGTGTCTCGGCTTCCATATCCGCCATGGCGATAGCAGGCGCGCCAGCAGGCAGCAGCGTATCAAACAATCGCAGCTTCGCCGCGCGATAGGCCGCCATGCTGCCGTGATAATCCAGATGATCGCGCGTCAGGTTGGTGAAGCCTGCCGCCGTCAGACGCACACCATCCAATCGGCGCTGATCCATCCCATGCGAGGATGCCTCCATGGCAAGTGCCGCCACCCCATCACGCGCAAGCCGCGCGAGGTTTTCATGCAGCGCTACCGGATCAGGCGTGGTGAGTGATGGCCCCGGTGGCACGCCTTCCGCAATCAGGCCGAGCGTGCCGAGTGATGCAGCCTTCCTGCCGGCATCGCGCCAGATCTGGCGCAGAAAATCCACGCTGCTCGTTTTTCCATTCGTGCCGGTGATGGCGACGATACATTCCGGCTGTGCGCCATAAAACGCGGCCGCCATCAGCGCCAAGGCGCGGCGCGGATCGGGGCTGGTAATCAAGGGTCGCAGTGGTGCCTCGGCGGGCCAAGCCGTGCCTTCGGGCGCCAAGACCGCCACCGCACCGCGCGCCACCGCATCGGCAATGAAGCCGCGTCCATCAGCACGCACGCCCGGCAGCGCGGCAAAGACCATGCCCGGGCACACGGCGCGGCTATCGGCGGTGATGCCTGTTACCTCAAGCGCGGCATCGGCTTCAGCGTCACCCCATCCGCGCATGAGATCAACGAGGCGCAAGAGCAGCCTCGCGCTGGGTCACAGCGACGCGCGGCGGCGAATCAGTAGTTTGGCGCTGTGGGGGGCGATTGGCCGCCGGTGTCGCGGGCGGCGGTGCCGCGCCTGGCACGCCGCGCCCATTCATCGGCATGGCGATGGCGCGCTGAATCTCGGGCGTCGAGGGCTCCGGCAGCAGGCCCAGAATGGGCGCAATGCGCGAAATCACCATATTCGCAGCCGGTGCTGCCACCCAACCTGCAGTCGCGAAGCCATGGCTGCGCGCATTGGGCTTGGGTTCATCCACCATCACATAAATCGAATAGCGCGGCGCATGCATCGGGAACGCGCCGATGAAGGCGGCGATACGCTTGTTTTCCAGATAGCCACCGCGCGGCCCGGTCTTTTGCGCGGTGCCAGTCTTGCCGCCAACGAAATAGCCCGGCACCTCAGCACCCTTGCCGGAGCCATCCGTTACCACCAACCGCATCAGCCGCCGCAGATTTTCGGAAGTGCGTGGTTCAATCACGCGCACACCTTCACGTTCCACGCCGGGCGGCTGCGCAAGAACGGTGGGCTGACGCAGAATACCGCCATTCACCAGCGTCGCCCCCGCCATGGCAACATGCAAGGGCGTCACGGAAATGCCGTGACCGAAACCAATTGTCATGGTATTCAATTCGCGCCAGGTCTTTTGCCCCGGCACCAACGGCTGCGCCGTTTCGGGAATCTCAATCCTAAGGCGCGATGTCATGCCCATGCGTTGCATGAATTCACGGTGCCGCGCCGGCCCCACCGCAGCGGCCATATGCGCGGAAGCAAGGTTCGACGAATAGGCCATGATCTCTGGCAGGGCGAGCCAGCGATTCTTGCCGCGGAAATCATTGATTTCATGCCGCCCCACGCGAATGGGGCGCGAAGCGTCATAGCCACTCCATGTCTGCACTGTACCAAGATCAAGCGCCATGGCAGCGGTCAGCAGCTTGAAAGTGGAACCCGGTTCATAAACGCCCACCGTCACGCGATTGAAGCGTTCATCAACGGTCGCAGCACCCACATCATTCGCATCGTAATCAGGCAGGCTCACCATGCCGAGAACCTCGCCCGTATGGACATCCATCACCACGCCGGCGCCGCCAATACCGTTGAAATCAGTGATCGCGTGCTGCACAGCATCGCGCAAGGCCAATTGCACACGGATATCAAGCGAAAGCCGCAACGGGTCGCGGCGCAGCGTGCGCAGCCTTTCGTCGAAATATTTCTCGACACCGGCAATGCCATTGCCGTCCACATCCACGCCGCCAATGATATGCGCGGCAGTGCGGCCTTGCGGAAAGACGCGGCGCTCCGCATCCTCAAAATACACGCCTGGAACGCCAAGGTTATTGACCGCCTGCATTTCGCGCGGCGTCAGCGCGCGCGCGACATAGGCGAATTGGCGTTCACCGGTCAGCCGCGCGATAAGCCTTTCGCGATCAAGCTGCGGCAACACCCGGCGCAGCTTGTCGGCAGCCTCAGCGGGATCATCAATCTGGCTCGGATTGGCATAAAGCGCTGTCATGGGCAGCGAAACGGCCAGCACTTCGCCATTGCGATCCGTCACCGCCGCGCGTGAGACCGGTGTTTCCGCCGGCGGCGCAGGGGGGCGGGAAAGCATGGCCGCGCGTTTGGGCTCGGCCGGGTCAAAAACAGTTGCAAGTGAAAGCTTCACCGCCACCGAGCCAAACAGCACCAAAAAACCAAAAGCCGCCAACAGCAGACGACCGCGCGATTTCTCCAATTGGGCATGGCGCAGCAGATCCGGCTGCGACACCCGCACCAAGGCGCGGCTTGGGGATTCCGCTACTGCCGGTTCGCGCAGCCGATTGCCCGGCAAGGCATCGGGCGAAGGCGGCTCAGGATTGTGGCGCGATGCCTCGTTCATGCAATGGCCACTCCACTCAACGAATTACCCCTTGCGGGGCTCCGACAGGGATGGGGCGAGACAGCGGCACGGGTGGCGGCAAGGCCGCACTGGCGCCACCCAGTGCCGAGGTTACCACCGCCGGCGGCGGTGGCGCAGCGGGCGCGACATGCAGCGCAGGTGTGACCCTTGGTGGCGCCGGCGGTGGCGCGGGTCGCGGTACGGGTGCCGGGGCCGCGGCTGCGCTCAATCGTGGCGCGGGGTCGGGCTGTGCTTGCCGGGGTGGCGGCGCCTCTGCCCGCGTTGTTGCGGCGGTGGGCGCCGCCGCGACCGGGCTTGGGACCATCAGCGCTTCCGGCACCAAAAGTGGCATGTCCGGCGAACCGAAAAGTGAGGGCGGGCCGGCAAAGGGCCGCGCGGCGGGCAGCCGGCGGTCAAGCTCTGCCTCACGGATGAATTGCGCGGGCGCCATGGGCTCCAGCGCCAAATGCCGCTGCGCGACCTGCCGCAGCCGATCCGGTTCATTCAGCAATGCCCATTCCGCGCGCAGGATTTGCGTGCGTTCGCGCACCAGTTCCGTCTGGCGGTTCACCTCGCGCAATTCGCGATCCAACATAGATACGGAATGCTTCACCTGATATAAATGCAGCCCCGCACCGGCAGCCACGATCAGGCTCACAAGGGTCAGCGGGCGGATCATGCGGCGCGCTCCATCAGCAAGCGTTCAATGCTGCGCAGCCTTGCGGAACGCGCGCGCGGATTGGCGCTGCATTCGGCTTCCTGCGGGCGGAGCGCGCGTGGTGTCAGCAGGTGAAAGGCCGGCTTGGCGCGGCCAGAAAGTGCCGCCGGATCATGACGCGAAGCCCCACCCCGGCCAGATGCCGCGGCCATGGCCTGCTTAACGATACGATCTTCCAGGGAATGAAAGGCGACAACAACAAGCCGGCCACCGGGGGCGAGCAATTCCATCGCCGCCGCGATGCCGCGTTCCACTTCGCCCAATTCATCATTCACGGCGATGCGCAAAGCCTGGAAGCTGCGCGTCGCGCCATCAATGCCGGAAGGATCACGCGGCACGGCGCGGCGCACGAGTGCCGCAAGATCAGCGGTGGTAGAGAAAGGCGCTTCGGCGCGGCGGGCGATAATGGCGCGCGCAATGCGGCGCGCGAAGCGTTCCTCACCGAAGCGGAAGATAATATCGGCCAAATCGCGTTCCGGCAGGCTATTCACCAACTCCGCCGCGCTGGGGCCGGATTTCTCCATGCGCATATCCAGCGGACCATCAGCGCGGAAGGAAAAGCCGCGCTCGGCCTGATCCAATTGGAAGGACGAAACACCAAGATCCATCACCACGCCATCAAGCGCGGTGATGCCGCGATCCCGCAGCAGCGAAAGCATATCGCCGAAGCGGCCTTCAATCAGATGCAGCCGGCCTGCGAAGCGCTGCGCCAAGGCCGCACCACGCGCAATCGCATCCGGGTCGCGATCTATCGCGAAAACAGTGCAACCAGGTGCGGATTCCAGAATGGCGCGGGCATATCCGCCACCGCCGAAAGTCGCATCCAGATAAGTCGCGCCATCCTGAGGGATCAGGGCTGCCAGCACTTCCGCCAGCATCACCGGCACATGGCCTTCGGTATTCATGGCTTACCCCCGGCGGCGGGCAGGGTCAGGCCGCGTTCACGCGCGCGCAGCCGGGCTTCTTCCGTACGCCGACGCGCCGCTTCCGGTTCCCAAATCTGGAAAATCCGCCCGACGCCCACACAGGCAATGGCATCGGAAAGCGCCGCATAGGCAATCAGCGCTTCGGGCAGCACCAACCGCCCTTCATTATCGGCGCGCGCCGCATGCGCATCAGCGAACAGTGCGGCGGCCAGATCGTCCGCCTGATCGGAAAAGGCATCCAGCCGATCCATGCCCGAAGCCAGGGCTTCAAACGCGGCAATCGGCCAGGCTTCGATGCAGGGCGCACGATGGGATGGGCGCAGCACGAGGTCTTCGGCCCCGGCCCGTTCCAAAACGGCACGAAAGGGCGCGGGGACGGAAATCCGCCCCTTGCGGTCCAATTTGCCGATATGGGTGCCCAGAAATTGGGTCATCGCCCCCCGCGCGCCTGCCTTGCGCCATGACAAAAGACCGGGCGTTTCAGCGGCCGACGGGGCCCCCCGACCCCGCCGGCTCGCCCGACCATCCCGCTTGAACCCCGCTCGCCCCCCCGAGCGCATTGGGGTTTTCATGGGATGAAATGGGATACCATGGGAAAGTCTGGGCCGACAAGCACAAAAACGGCTTTGTGAAGGCATTTGACGCATAAATTCGCAGCCATGCGCCGTATTGGCGGAGTGGGCGGGTGGTGGGGATGAAAATGCAGCGTCAGACGGCCTGTAAGCCGGGTTCTGTCTTGCCCCTTGCGGGGCATGGACGGCCATTCCTCTGGAGCCCGCATTGCTGGGGGCTTCGCGCGGCCAACCCGGGCGGAAGGGCGGAAATGCCCCTGCGCCAGCACCTTGCGGCGCCGCGCCGTCCGCCCCTATTCGGCCTTGCTCCGGGTGGGGTTTACCCTGCCACCCCCATTGCTGGGGGCGCGGTGCGCTCTTACCGCACCGTTTCGCCCTTACCGCGGGGTGTCGCCACGCCGCGGCGGTATGATTTCTGTGGCACTTTCCCTGAGGTCGCCCTCGCCGGCCATTAACCGGCACCCTATTCCCGTGGAGCCCGGACTTTCCTCCAGCCCGTGATCGCTCACGAACCAGCGGCCGCCCAGCCGTCTGACGCTGATTGCATCTGGGGCTTTGGGGGTGGGGTGGTCAAGGGGAAGCGCCAAGGCCGACAAGGCGCAGCCCAGGCCAGCGCGTCAGCCAGCCCTTAGCTTCAAGCCGCGCCAGTGGAATTTCTGGCTTGGTGCGAAAGACCGGCGTTGGGCGAATAATCATCTCCAGCACATCCGCCACGCCAAAGGGTGCCAGAATTTCAACGCCCTGTGGCCCAAGACGCGCGGCGATGGCGGTTGCGGTTTCCGGCCAATGGGCCAAGGCATCCGCAATATCGCGATAGGGGCGGTGCCCATTCCGTTCATGCATGCGCGCCTGGTTGCGGACGGACCACGGAAGGTCAGGCGCGGCAGCGCATAGCGCAGCCTCGATCCCTGCGTCATGCTCAGCGGTTGCGATGGCTGGATCATGAAAGACCACATCCAGATCAGCGAGTGGTGTGGCTTCCGAATCCTTCCCGGAAAGATGATCCCACACGACATTGCGCACAAAACCCGCGCCAATCCATGCGCCAGCGGGACCGTGGGCGGCGAGTACCGCAAGGCAGCGCATCATGCGCGGGTTATGCGCGATGAAATCAGCGATATCGGCGGCGTCACGCATCTGTTTAGGCAAATGCGTGTGCCACCGCCGCCACCCGCGCGCGCGTCGCCGCATCCGCAATCCCATCGGCGCGCCCCGGCAGCCAATGGCGCTGAAACGCTGTCAGCAACACGGAAAGCGGCAAATCGGTGCGATAGCCAATGGCACCCAGCATCGGCAGCAGCGCGGCTTCATCAACGGGCGCCGGCTCCGCGCCCGGCCATAGCCCGACACCATTCGCCGCCAGCCCCTGCCAATCAAATAATTCGCCGGGGTCTTGTTTGCGGTCCGGCGCAATATCCGAATGCGCCACCACATTGCGTTGTTCAATCGGGTGGCGCGCCATGATCGCCAAGCACAAATCGCAGACAGCGGCCATTTGCAAAGCGGGGAAAGGCCGATAGCCCCATTCATGGCCGGGATTCACAATCTCAATCCCGATGCTGTTCCCATTCAGCGCATTGCGCCCGCGCCAATACGAAATGCCGGCATGGGCGGCGCGACGTTCCTCTGCCACCAGGCGAAACACCGCGCCATCTTCTTCCACCACATAATGCGCGGAAACCTTGGCCGCCGGGTCGCATAGCCGCGCAATGGCCTCAGCACCCGAACGCATGCCGGTGTAATGCAGCACCAGCGTGTCAATCACCGCGCCATCGGGCCGCGCTTCATGGTTGGGGCTTGGCACGTCGCGGATGCGCAGCACAGCTACAGGCCCCGTTCGCGCTTGATCCGATCCCAGGCGGCATTGATCTGCGCCACTTGTTCCGTCGCGCGCTTGACGAATTCCTGCGGCACACCGCG
>JBIKXA010000162.1:0-8063 GCA_044356015.1 Roseomonas sp. | reverse complement strand
GCACGCTTTACGTCACGGATCAGGTGCCGCGGCTTTCGCTGGTGGCGCAGGATGGGACGCTGATTGGCCGTTGCCGCCCGGTGCTGAATGGTGCGCATGGCATGTGGCTGGCGCCGGATGGCAGCATGTTCCTCTCGGAACAAAACCCGCCGCGCCTGACGCGGCTTGTGCCCGTGGCGGGCTGACGGGGAAATCATGCTGGAACATGTTGGCGGCATTGATCATTGCGTTGTGCTGGTGCAGGATTTGGACAAGGCAGTCGAGACTTTTGCGCGCGCCGGATTCACGGTGGCGCCGCGCGGTGTGCATTCTGCCCATATGGGCACCGGCAATCATTGCGTGATGCTGGAGAAGGATTACTTCGAAATCCTGGGCGTGCTGACGCCAACCGAGGCGAATGCGAAATGGCGCGCCGTCTTGGAAACGCGCGAAGGCATGACCGCCATTGCCATGCGCGCCCATGATGCCGAAAAAGGCGCAGCCGAGGTCGCGGCGCGCGGCATCCCGACCATGCCCGTGATGCGCTTTGGCAGGCCTGTTGATATGCCGGATGGCACGCGTACCGAAACGCGCTTCAATACCTTCCACCTGGTTGATCCCGTCGCACCCGGTTTGCGCATTTTTGCCTGCCAGCATTTGACCCCAGATGCCACTTGGGTGCCCGGCACCATGACCCATGCCAATACCGCAAAAGGGCTGACGGGAATTGAGGTTTTGGCCGCTGATCCCGCTGCGGTTGCCGCCTCCATCGCCACATTGCTGGACAGCAAGCCTGAGGCGATGGGGGATGGTGTGCTGCGCGTGCCGACCAGCGCCGCACCCATCATTGTGCTGAACCGCGCGGTTTTGGCGGCGCGTTATGGCGCGCTTGATCTGGCGGGCCTGCCCGATGCCGGGCCGGTGACGCTTGGCATTACGGTTGCCGATCTGGCTGCTGCGCAAGCCTGCCTGGTCAAGGCAGGGCTGCCCTTCAGCGCCATTCCCGGCGGCGGCATTGCGGTAGCGCCGGCGGCGGCGCATGGCGTTGTGCTGGCATTCCGCGCTGGGTGATGCGCCCATGCCTTCCATGGACAAATTGCAGCGGATTGTCTTGGTGCTACTGGTGGTCACGGCGTTGGTGCAGGTATTGCGCGCGCTTTTTTGAAAAGGGGACTCCGTTGATGCGCTTAGGGGTGATTGGTTTGGGCAGCATGGGCATGGGCGCGGCGCTGAGTGCCTTGCGCGCCGGGCTGGAGGTGACGGGCTGCGATCCACGCGCCGCGGCGCGCGATGAATTCAGCGCTGCCGGTGGCGCAGCAGTGGCGAAGGCGAGCGATTTGCCGGCAGGCATGGATGCGCTGGTGGTGCTGGTGGTGAATGCCGCACAAACCGAAGCCGCTGTCTTTGGCGCGGATGGCGCGGCGCCACGCATGGCGAAGGGTGGCGTGATCATTTCTTCAGCCACCATGGCGCCGGATGCGGCACGCGCCTTGGCGGCCAAGGCTGATGCTGCGGGTTTGCTGTTTCTGGATGCGCCGGTCTCGGGCGGTGCGGTGAAGGCGCGCGCCGGTGAAATGACCGTGATGGGGGCCGGCAGTGATGCTGCCTTCACCAAGGCCGCGCCGGTATTTGATGCCATTGCCACCAAAGTCTGGCGCTTGGGGTCTGAAATCGGCATCGGCGCCACGGTGAAGGTGGTGCATCAATTGCTGGCCGGCGTGCATATCGCCGCGGCGGCGGAAGCGATGGCGCTTGGCATTCGCGCCGGTGCCGATCCACAAGCGCTTTATGATGTGGTGACCAGTGCGGCAGGCAATTCCTGGATGTTTGAAAACCGCATGGCGCGGGTGCTGACGGGCGATGACGCGCCGCGCAGCGCGGTGGAGATTTTCGTGAAGGACCTCGGCCTGGTAAATGAGATGGCGCGGGGCTTGAACTTTCCGGTGCCACTCGCGGCGCAAGCCCAGCAGCTTTTCACCGCCGCGCGCGCCATGGGTCAGGGTGGCGCGGATGATGGTTTTGTCATTCGTGTCTGGCAGGCGCTGACGGGGATTGCCTTGCCGGGGGATGAAAAAAAGGGCTGAGCTGGGCTGATCCGCAAGCAAGCCAGGATCATAACGTCAGCTTTGTGAAGGCAGGCGAATCCTGCCTCATGACCAATAATGAAGCCCCCCTGTAGCGTCTTGCGCGAACCCATCTGAACGCAACATGCTCCAGCCAAAGCGCGGGATTCTCATGCCACGCGCGGCGCCCAAACCCCCCCCCTCAATTGCTCCGCCGCGCCTCTCGTGCAACCACTGCCAAGGCCAGGGATGAAATCGTAAGCTGCCCCAAAATCTGCGTGACGTCGCGAATATAGCCCCAGGTCTCAAACGGAGCGGGGTCTTGCGGCAGCATCACCAGGCTGCCCGGCGCCAAGGGCGGCCCGCCGCCCTGGAAGTAACCCTGGCCCGCCGGCGCGGCCTCACCATTCGGCAGCACCACGAAAACGCGCGACGCATCGGCAAAGCGCTGCGCCCCGCCCGAGGCCTCGATATATTCCGCTGCGCGCCAGCCCTGGCGAAAGGGCAGGCTGCCGGGGTTCAAAACAGCGCCCACCACCGTCACATCCTGCGGGCGCTTGGGCATGGCCAGCACATCGCCCGGTTCCAGCAGCATGTCCAAATCGGGCCGTGCCAGCAGGATCACGGGGTTGGCTTCCACCACCACGCGCCCGGCAGCGCGCGCTTCGCGCAGCGTCGCGGCCAATTCGCGCCCCGCTTTCATCGCACCGCCCACATCCGCCGTGCCGCCGCGCGAACCGGGTAAAGCCTGGCCTGAGGCCAATTGCACCAGGCTGCTTTCCAGATCACGCGCGGTGCGGGCAAAGCCTTCCTGCTGGCGCTGGCGGACGCTTTCGCGGGTAAACACCGCGCCATAGGGGAAGGCCTCTGGCGTCAGCCCGCCGGCGCGCGCGATCACCTCCGAAAGCCGCTCGCCGCGGCGCAACTCATAACTTCCGGGGTTACGGAATTCGCCGAGCAGCAGCACGGGGCCGCTATCCAGCGCATCCTCGCGCCGCGGCACGCGCAGCGCCTGCCGGGGTGACACCAGCCTTGCCCCGGCGCCACCCATGCTGACGCGCGTAACCTGGCCAGTCAGCGCTGGGTTCGGCACCTCGCGCGCCAGATCAGGCGCGCGTGCATTGCCAAGCGCGGTGACACCACCCGCAATCGCCAGCGCATCGGCCATGGGGGTGTTTTCCATCATCGGGTAAAGGCCGGGCGCGCGCACCTCGCCGGTCACCAGCGCGGCATGATCCAGCAGGAAGCCCGCCAATTCCGGCACTTCCTGGAAAATGCGCGGGCAGCGCGCATCGCCCATTTCCGGAAAGCCTGTTGCCCGCGCATGGGCGAAGCGGGCGGGGGAGGCCTGGGCCGCCTGGGCAAGCTGCGTCAGCGCCACGCATTCGCCGCCCTGCATCGCAATTGCCTCGCCCCGCAAGGCGCGTTGGATCGCGCTGCTGGCAAGCCATTGGATATCCGCGCGGGCGAAGACCACCACCTCATCCCCATCGCGCAGGCCTGGGCCCCCGCGCCCTTCCAGCGCGCGCGCCAAATCAAAGCCCAGCAAATGGCGCTGGCCGCTCCGCTGATCCGGGCGCAGCACCACGGCAAAGCGCGTATAGGGATCGGGACCGAGCTGCCGATGATCCGCAATCAACCCGCGCAGCGAAAGCCCCTGCCGGCCATTGGCGGCGCGGGTGATGGGCATCGCCACATGGCCCGAAAGGCGGATGGTATTGGCCGCCACATCGGCGCCCGGGCGCACCAGCAGCGCATCGCCGCGCTTGAGGCTGGCGGTCAGGGCCAGTTCGGCAAAACTCCGTCGCCCCTGCGCATCGCTTTGCTGGACCAAAAGCCGATTGCCGCTGGGGCGGAGCGGCCCGCCGGCCAGCGCCAGCGCATCTTCCAGCGGCATGAAGCCCTGCCTGGCCGGCAATTCATAAATGCCGGGCCGCGCCACATCGCCGGCAATCGCCACAACACCACCAAGCGGCGGCACCAGAATGCGCTCGCCCTCCCGCAAGGTCAGATCCGCCATCCCCGGCGCATCGGCCAGCAGCGGGTAAAGATCCACCTGCCGCGACCCCGCCGGACCTTCGATGCGTATGGCGCGCAAGGACCCGCTCCGCCGCACCCCTTCAGCCGCTGCCAGCGCGTCCAAAACGCTCGCGAGTGCGGTCAAATTCTGAAAGCCAGGGCGCATCACCTCGCCGCCCACAAAAACGCTGATCTGGCGGATGGCGCCGATGGAAAGAAACACTTCGGAACCGCCCAATTCCCGCGCCGCGCGACCCTCCATATCGGTGCGCAGATCAGCAAGGCTGCGCCCGGCGGCGGGGATGGGCGGCAATTCGGGCAGCAGCAGCATGCCATCCCGCCCGATCCTGAGGGAGAGCGTCTGCCGCGCCCGACCACGCAGCGCCACCACCACCTCATCGCC
This sequence comes from Roseomonas sp., assembly GCA_044356015.1. GTDB lineage: Bacteria > Pseudomonadota > Alphaproteobacteria > Acetobacterales > Acetobacteraceae > Neoroseomonas. The sequence goes on along the minus strand of JBIKXA010000162.1, from coordinate 3,599 downwards.
TGGACCCAGAATATACGAACCGGGAAGGGCACCAAAACTCGGAGGCGGGGCGGCGCCGCCGCGGAAAGTATCATAGCCGAATTGGCGGAGTTCCACCTGTTCCAGCCTTTCGGCGAAAAAGGCTTCGATGCTGGAAAGATTGGGCGCGGAGCGCAGTGCAGGGCTTGCCGCTTGCGGCGCCGGGGCCGCTGGCGTGGTGATGGCGGCTTCCAGGACCCGGGCGAGAATCTCGCGCTGCGCGCCAGGGGGCAGGTTGGGTAGATTTGCGCCTCCCGGCAGGCTTGGCGGCAGGCTGGGCGGGGCGAGGAATTGCGCGCCGGGTTGCGCCTCGGCGGGCAGGATGGCAGCGAAAACACATAAAATCATGACGATAGGACGCAATTGTGGCGCCTTTCCAGGTATCTCTTTTTTGGAGAATAAGAACATATGATACATCCAAAAAGATTATTGATTTTTTCTTAACACAACCTTAGATTGTTATGCAACGATCCAAATCCCTTCAGGAGACGTAGCGTGCCAGGAGATACAGTTCTTGGCGAAACCCGGCATCCAACGACCATCCTGCCCGGTTGGCGCGGTTGGTGGCTCAGTGCCGATGCGGCTTGGCGGCTTGGCCCTCGGCCCGTCGCGCTTTTTGCCTGGCATCGCCTCCGCCTTGCGACTGGGATCATCCGCTACGCCTTGCCGGATCGGCCAGCCCCGCTTGGCCCCTTTCTGCCCGGCGCCAGCGCGCTACCGATCACGCCGCGCGATTGGCACGGACCCTTTGACGCCAAGGCCCATGCGCTGGATGTCCTTGCGCGCCCCGGTGCCGATATTCGCGGCCTATGGGAAGCCCATCGCCTTGGCCCGCTGCTGACGCTGGCCCAAGCCGCCGCGCATGACCCTGAAGGCCCGCATCTGAACCAGGCCGAAGCGCTGCTGGCCGATTGGGCCGCCGCCAACCCGCCCTTTCGCGGTCCCTGCTGGGCTTGCGCGCAGGAAGCGGCCTTGCGTGCCATGGGGATCAGCCTGGCGCTTGCCCTGCTTGGTGCCGATCGCCGCCTGAGCCCAGGGACGCGCGACTTGCTGGGACTGCATGCGCGGCGCATCCGCGCCACGCGCGCCTATGGCGCGGCGCAGGACAATAATCATCCAATCAGTGAGGCGGCGGGGCTATTCGTTTGCGGCCTGCTGCTGGGCCGGGTGCGGGACCAACGCGCCGGCGCGCGGGCGCTCTTGCGCGCTGTTGCGCGGCTGGTCTCGCCTTGCGGGGCCTTTGCCCAGGCCTCACCGGCCTATCACCGGCTGATGCTGGATGTACTGGCGATTGCCGAATGGTTCCGCCGCCGCCATGGCGCGCCGGGCTTTGGCGGGGCTTTCGCCGCGCGCGCTGCCGCCGCCACGCAATGGCTGGGGCGTGTCATGGCGCCCAATGGCGCCCTGCCCCGCATCGGGCCTTGCGATGATTCGGCCTTTGCCGATCTGTCCGGCCTTGGTGCTGGCGATGCGCGCGCCAGCCTGGAACGCGCTTCCCGCCTTTTCCTGGGTGTTGGCGCCGGCTTGCCGGATGACCCCGGTTGCCGCGCCCTTGGCTTGACCGCCCTGCCCGCCGCGCCGGCGCAACAGGCTGCCCATTGGCGCAGCGCCGGCTGGTTCGGGCTTGCCGGGACAGGCGGCGCGCGCGGGGTGCTGCGCACCGGCGTGCCGCTCCGCTTCCGGCCAGGTCAGGCGGATTTGCTGCATTTCGACCTTTGGGACGGCAATGAGAATCTGCTCCGCGATGGCGGCAGCGGCGCCTATCAGCCCCCGCCGGGCTTTGACTGGTGGCAAGATATGCTGGCCGGCGGCCTTGGCCACAATCTGATCACCTTTGACGATGCCGAGCCCATGCCACGGCTTGGCCCCTTCCTGTTCGGGCGCTGGCCACGCTGCCGCGCCATTCCCGATGGCGCCAAAACCCGCGATTGGCGCGGCAATCGCCATGCGAGGCGGGTTGAATGCCGTGGTCGGCTCTGGCGGGTCGAGGACCAGGTGGGCGGGGATTTCCGGCGCCTGGCCTTGCGCTGGCGGCTTTGCCCCGGCGATTGGCGGCGCATTCCAGATGGTGTGGAAACTGCCAAGGCGCGCATTACCCTTGCCGCTGATGCGCCCTTCAGCCTGGCATTGATCCGCGGTTGGGAAAGCCCTGCCTATGGGCGGGTGGAGCCGGCCCCGGTGCTGGAACTCCGCGCCCAGCGCCCAATCCGGCGGATTTTTACTGAAATCGCCCTGCCTACCAGAAAGGGGGCCGGTTGATGCCGCTGCCGCTGCTGCTGATGGGGCTTTGGGCTTGGCGTGCCAGGCTGGCGCTGATCCTGCTGCTGCTTTGGGTGGGCGGGGCGGCCGCCATTCTGCTGTGGCCGCGCGGCCATGTGGCGCGCGCCCAGGTGGCGCCGGCGGAAACCACGGCCTTCGCCATTTCGTCCCTGCTATCGACGCATCCCCTTTCCCTGGGTCAGGGGCTTGATACGCGTCCCGGTGGCAATTTCGCCGTCTATCTGGCCGCGCTGCGCTCGCCCGAAGCGGCGCGGATGCTCACCACTGAAACCGCGCTTTTGCAGGTGATGGAACATCGGCGGCGGGATTCGCCGCTTGCGGGGGTGTCAGCCTTTTTGGGCCTCAATCGCGCGCTGGATGCGGATGATGTGCTGGCGTGGCTTGAACAATATTTGTCGGTAAGTCAGAATCTTGGCAGCATTACCTGGTCGCTTGAATTAACCCATTCAGACCCCGGTTTGGCGCTGCAAGCCTTGATCAGCCTGCACCGCTTTGCCGAGGCCAAGGTGCGTGCCGATCTTGCCGATCAGGCCGCGCGCCGCGTCGCAGCCCTGGAGGCGCGGCTATCCGGCGAAAGCGATATTTTTCTCCGCAACAGCCTTTATGATCTTCTGGCGCAGCAGCAACGCGCCGGGCTGGTGGTGGCGGCGGATGAGGCTGTGGCGGCGCGGCTGATCGCGGCACCGATGGTGGAGGCGCGCGCCTCTCGCCCCAATCGCCCGCTATTGCTCGGGCTTTGGCTGTTGGTGGTGCCTCTGGCGGTGCTGATGGGCGCGGCAGGACTGATGCTGACGCGAAGTGCCTTCCGCGATGCCGCGCTGGTCACGCGCCGCCCTGCCATGCAGGGGGATTAAGGTGCGGGCTGATGATGCGCGGCTTGCGCCGCCACTCGATGCGCTGGCCTGGCTGGCCGGGGCGGCCACGGCGCTGCTGCACGTCGCCGGGGCCTTGAAATCCATCCCCCTGATCGGTGCCTTGCCCATTGATTTTACAGTATTGGCTGCCGCGCTGGCGCTACCCCTGCTGGTGCTTTGCGCCATGACGCGGGGCTGGGCGATCGCGCCCGAAATCGGCCTGCCGCTCGCGGCCATTGGCGCGCTGTGGCTCTGGTTGGTGCTGGCCGGCTGCTGGTCAGCCTCTGGCGCCGTGCTGGCGGCCAAGCTGCCGGAAATCGCCCTGCTTGGGCCGATCATGCTGCTGGCCGGGCTGGTGGTGGCGGGGGACGACTCAGCCCTGCGTGGCTTTTGCGCGGGCGTATTGGGTGCGGGGGCGGCGGTGGCGGCAAGCCTCGCGGCCAATCT
>JBIKXA010000161.1:0-8072 GCA_044356015.1 Roseomonas sp. | reverse complement strand
TTATGGCTGCCGGTCACCATTGCCGCGCCATCGGCTTCCAAGGCATAGGCAGCGTAGTAGAGCATCGGTGTGGCGCAAAGCCCAATGCGCACCACTTCCAGCCCGCAAGCGCGCAAGCCCGCGACAAGCTGCGCTTCCATCTCCGGCGAATGCAGCCTGCCATCATAGCCAACCGCCACGCGCGTGCCGCCGCCACGGCTGACCACGCTGCCGAAGCAGCGGCCAATGGCATAGGCATCTTCCGGGTTCAGGGTTTTGCCGACAATGCCGCGAACATCATATTCGCGCAGCACGGTGGGGTCGAAGCGATGATTGAATCCGGTCATGGTACAGGTTCTCAGGGGCGGCCAATGGATGAATAGGTGAAGCCGGCCGCGCGCATCGCCGCAGGCTCCCAGATATTGCGAAGGTCCAGCACAATACTGCCCTTCATGGCGGATTTCAGGCGATCCGGCGCCAGCGCCCGGAATTCATTCCATTCCGTCAGCACCACCAGCGCATCCGCCCCCGCCGCAGCATCAAGCGGGCTTTCGGCATAATGCACGGCCTGGGGCAGCACCTGTCGCGCATGGCCGGGCTGTGGGTCAAAGGCGCGAAGCGCCACGCCCGCCGCCGCCAGCTTGGGCAGAATCACGAGCGATGGCGCATCGCGCATGTCATCGGTTTCAGGCTTGAAGGTCAGGCCCAGCACCGCGACTGTCTTGCCCGCTGTGTTCGGGCCAAGTGCCGCCAGGATGCGGTCGGCCATCTCAGCCTTGCGTGCCTCATTCACCGCAATGGTCGCTTCCACCAACTTGAGTGGGGCGCCGACATCCTGCGCGGTATGGGCGAGTGCCAGCGTATCCTTGGGGAAGCAGGAACCGCCATAACCGGGGCCTGGGTGGAGGAATTTCCGCCCGATCCGCCCATCCAGCCCCATCCCGCGCGCCACATCATGCACATCGGCGCCGACTTTTTCGCAAAGATCGGCGATTTCATTGATGAAGGTGATCTTGGTCGCGAGGAAAGCATTGGCGGCATATTTGATCAACTCTGCCGTCTCAAGGCTGGTCGCCAGCACCGGCGTTTCAATGAGATAAAGCGGGCGATAAAGCCGCTTGAGCACCGCCAAGCCTTGTTCATCCTCAACCCCGATCACCACGCGATCAGGCCGCATGAAATCGCCAATCGCGCTGCCTTCGCGCAGGAATTCGGGGTTGGAGGCAACGCTGATGGCAAGCTCTGGCCGCACGCGGCGCACAATGGCACGCACTTCCCGCCCGGTGCCGACCGGCACGGTGGATTTCGTCACCATAACCAGCGGGCCGGTGGCGGCGCGCGCCACTTCCTCGGCCGCGGCATAGACATAGGAAAGATCAGCATGCCCATCGCCGCGCCGCGTTGGCGTGCCGACCGCGAGGAAAACCGCATCTGCCCCGGCAATGGCCGTTTTCAAATCCGTGGTGAAACCCAGCCGCCCGGCGGCGACATTTTCCGCGACAAGCTTATCAAGGCCCGGTTCATAGATCGGCATACGCCCTTCATGCAGCGCGGTGATCTTGGCGGGGTCCACATCCATCACCGTCACATCCACGCCGAATTCGGCGAAGCAGGCGCCGGAAACCAGGCCGACATAGCCGGCGCCAATCATGGCGATGCGCATGGTCTTCTCCTTAAAGCTGAAGCGCGCCTGCAATGGCGCGGCACGCCAGGGCTGGCAAGGGGTTCAAGCGGGTTCCGACCCTTCCCCGCCATGGGGCAGCAGGGGGCGCAGGCTTTCCAGATCGCGTTCCGCCCGGCAGACCAGATAGCGCGGCGCGGCGCCATCCGGGTCAAGCGGCAGCGCTGTCAGGCCGATATCGCTGTAAATCCTCAATAATTCCGGCCCGACGCGCCAAAAGGCGGGGTCCACCTGCGCGGCCTCGCATAAATCCCGGAAGCGCCAAATGGCCGAAACCCGATCCCGCGCCTCCCCCACCGGGTCACCCAAAGCGAGCCACACGCCATCGCGCTTGAGGAAGGCAAAACCCGCCCGCCCGGCTTCGCCAAAGACTGCCCCATCAGCGGCGGAAAGCGCGGGCGCCATGGCGCCGAGTGCCAAAAGCTTCTCCCGCACTGGCTCAGTATAGGCCAGCACCGGCGGGCGCGCGGGCAGCAATAGCCGAAACGCCGCCACCAGCAGCAACAATGCCGCAAGCCCCACGGTGAAACGGAGCGATTCCGGCGCATCGGCGGCCAACACCACCCCCCACCAGGACCGATCGGCGAAATTGCCCTGATAGGCCACCGTGGCAAGCGTCAGCCCACAAATCGCCCCAGCGGCCAGCGCCCCAAAACCATCGGCCGAAATCGCCTCCCCAATCAGGCGCGCGCGGCGATAAAAGGCAGTGCGGGCAGTGGTCAGCAGCAGCGGCACCAGCAAGAAGGCCGCGATCAGCCAAAGCGGTTCCCCGCGCAACATCAGAATCAACGCGCCATTGGCCAGCAGAAAGAGTGAGGCCCACCAGGCCAGCACCAGCCGCCGCACCAACCCGTAAGCGGCGGCCAATAAAAGGGACCCCACCACGGAAGCGGCAAAATGGCTTGCGGCGTCTTCCAGGAAATCCGACACGGGGCCAAGCAGGCTTGGCTTGGGTGGTAGCGCGCCGATGAAAATCAGCACCAAAGCTGCAAGGCCCGTGAGGCCTGCCAGTGCCGGCACTTCAAAGGAAACCGCAATGCCGCGATCAGGCGCCAGCCGCGCCACCAGCTTGCGGCGTTGGCTGATTTCAAACCCTGCGAAAAGCGCGCCGGCCAGGAAAAGCGGGATGATGTAGTAAAACAAGCGAAACAGCAGCAGCGCGCCAACCACCACGGGGGTGGGCATGAAGCCCGCCAACGCAAACAGAATGGCGCCATCAAAAACGCCAATGCCGCCCGGCACATTGGCCGCCAGCCCCGCCATATAGGCGGCGATATAAATGCCCAGAAAATGCAGGAAGCCGAGCCCTTCCGCCGGCGGCAATAGCGCAAAGAAAATCATTGCCGTGACAGCAACATCCGTCGTTGCCAGCGCCACTTGGGCCAGCGCAATGCGAAAGCCGGGCAGGTCAATCTGATGCCCGAAAAGCCTGATATGCGGCACGAAGCGCGCCAGCACCACATAGGTGATCACAATCGCCCAGCAGAAAAACCCAAGCAGCGGCAGGATCCAGCGCGGCGCCCCCGGCCCCAGAAAAGTCAGAAGGTCGGGTTCCAGCACCAGCACCAGCCCTGCAATGGCAAACCCCCCCAGCCCGAAAGTGAGGGAGGTAATGGCAATCACCTTTGCAATGGCAACCGGCGCCAAGCCCCAACTGGCATAAAAGCGATAACGCACTGCAGCCCCGGACACTGTCGCAAAGCCGATGTTATTCGCGAGCGAATAAGCGCAAAAGGAAGCCAACAAGGATCTTCGCCAGGAAACCGGATGCCCGGCATAGATGGACCCCAGCCGGTCATAGGCCGAAAGCAACAGATAAGCGCCAAGTGTGCAGCCAGCCGCCAACCAAAGTGCGGCAGGTGGAGTGGCATGCAGCGCGGTTTGAATATCCCGCCAGGAAAGCCCGCGAAATTCACGCTGCACCACGTAAAGCGCACCAACCAGCAGGATCAGCCCGAAACAGGTCGGGCCGTAGCGTTTCAGCAGGGCAAGAACCCCTTGCCGTGTCACGCGCTTGCACTCTCCGCCCGCGCCAGCGCGGTTTCGATCAGGCCGATGGTGCCAGCCACGCCATAAAGCGCGATGAAGCCGCCAAAGCGCGGGCCTTCTTCCTGCCCGAGCAGCACCTGATACAGCGCATTGAACCAGGCGCGCGACACCCCCATCCGCCCATCCTTGCCGGCTTCCAGGAAGGGCTCTCGGCGCCCCGCATCAAACACCAAATCCTGCGCGGCCTTGGCGCGTTCTTCCGCCGGCATGGCTTCCAGATCCGCCGCACGATCACGGAGCGCTGCCATCAGCGCCGCAAGCGCTTCGCGTTCGGCGGCGCTTGGCGCCCGGAAGCGCTTGGTCGGCGCCACGAAATCCCGGTAATAAGCAACCGCATATTCAATCATCTTGCCAAGCAAAGGCTGGGTATCCGGTGTCGCGCCCGGCGCATAGCGGGCCAGAAAACCCCAAAGCAAATCAGGATCATCGGCATTCACCACACTGGCCAGGTTCAGCAGCATGGTGAAGGAAACCGGCGGCTCCGGGTCATTCGGCGCGGCCCCGGCATGCAGATGCCAAGCCGGGTTGGCGGCATCCGGCGCGGTGCGGAGCCGCGTGCGATGTTGCAGATATTCATCCACGGCGCGCGGGATTTGGTCGAAGTAAAGCCGCTTCGCACGCTGCGGCTGGTTAAACATGAAAAGTGAAAGGCTTTCTGGCGGCGCATAGCGCAGCCATTCCTCAATCGTCAGGCCATTGCCCTTGGATTTGGAAATCTTCTGGCCCTGTTCATCCAGGAAATGTTCATAGGTAAAGCCCTCAGGCGGCGCACCACCCAGCACGCGGCAAATCGCGGAAGACAGCCGGACGCTATCAATCAAATCCTTGCCCGACATTTCATAATCCACGCCAAGCGCATACCAGCGCAGCGCCCAATCCGCCTTCCATTGCGCCTTGCAATGCCCGCCCGTGATGCGCGTGCCAAAACGCTCCCCACTATCAGGATCGCGCCAAACCAGCATGTCCTGATCCGGGCGCACTTCTTCCATCGGCACCTGCATCACCACGCCGGTTTTCGGGTGAATGGGCAGAAAGGGCGAATAGGTGGCGCGGCGATCCGGCCCGAGTGTCGGCAGGATCACTTCCAGCACCTTGGCGTGACTTTCTGCCATCCGCAGCAGCGCGGCATCAAACTTGCCGGAGCGGTAGTAATCGGACGAAGACGCGAATTCGTATTCAAAGCCAAAAGCATCCAGAAAGGCGCGCAACCGCGCGTTATTATGGTGCCCAAAGCTTTCATGCGTGCCGAAAGGGTCCGGAATGGCCGTGACGGGTCGCCCTACATGCCCGGCCAGCATGTCCTTATTCGGCACATTATCCGGCACCTTGCGCAGCCCATCCATGTCATCGCTGAAGGCGATCAGGCGCGAAGGCAGGCCCGTGAGCTGCGTAAAGGCGTGGCGGATCCAGCTTGTGCGCGCCACTTCGCCAAAAGTGCCGATATGCGGCAGGCCGGAAGGCCCATAGCCCGTTTCAAACAGTGCCGCTTTTTTGCCGGAAGCGGCCAGACGGGTCGCGACCTTCCGCGCCTCCTCAAAGGGCCAGGCCTTCACGGCGGAAAAATCAGCGGCGGCGGACATGGGCAGAGACTATCCTTAAGCGTTGGAAGGGCTGCTTATAGGCAGGCCGCGCGCAGGTGGCGAGGCCCGGCCCTTTCAGCCTGTTCCATCTTTGTGCTTTCTGCGTTAAACCGCCCGCTTCCAATCTTTACCACAGGAAAATTGCAATGCGTGTCGGCGTGATTGGGGCCTCCGGTGCGGTGGGCCGCGAATTGGTGGATGTTCTGGGGCGTCGGGCCTTCCCGATGTCCTCGCTCAGGCTGTTTGCCTCTGCCCGAAGCGCCGGCACCAAGATCAAAACCCCGCTGGGTGAGGCGGAGATCGAGACCTTCAGCGACGCCGCCATGCGTGATTTGGATTTGGCGCTGCTCGCGGTCTCGGGCGATTTCGCCAAGGCCCATGCGCCGGCTATGGTGGCCGCGGGCGTGCATGTAGTGGATAATTCCTCGGCCTTTCGCTTGCAGGATGATGTGCCGTTGGTGGTGCCGGAAGTGAATGCCGGGGCTATCGGCAAGGCCAAGTTGATCGCGAACCCGAATTGCACCACGGCCATTCTGGTGGTGGCTTTGGAGCCTCTGCGCCAGGCTTTCGGCCTGAAGCGCGTGATTGTTTCCACCTATCAGGCGGCCTCTGGTGCCGGGGCGGAAGGCATGACGGAACTTGAACGCGAAACCCGCCGCGTGCTGGTGGATGGTGCCAAGGCGGGGCATGAGGTGTTCCGCTATCCGCTGCCCTTCAACGTGATTCCGCAGATCGATAGCTTCCAGCCCAATGGCTATACGCGCGAAGAAATGAAGGTGGTTTGGGAAAGCCGGAAGATCATGGGCATGCCTGATTTGCCGATCTCCTGCACTGCGGTGCGTATCCCGACCTTCCGTGTGCATGCCGAAGCCGTGACGATTGAAACCGAACGCCCGGTAACGCCCGAAGCCGCGCGCGAAGTGCTGCGCAAGGCCGCCGGCGTGAAGGTGGTGGATGACCCGGAAGCGGGGCTCTATCCCATGCCGCTGACCGCGACTGGCCAGGATGATGTGGAAGCCGGGCGCATCCGCGCCAATCCCGTCTTTGGGGATCGGGGGCTCGATTTCTTTCTGTGTGGCGATCAATTGTTGAAGGGGGCTGCGCTGAACGCGGTGCAAATCGCCGAAAAGTTGCGCGCAGCGTGAGGTTCAGGGCGCCTTGTGACTGCGGACCGGTTTAATCAGGAAGGGTTTTCTATCCGCGCGGCATTGCCTTCTGATCTTGAGGGTCTGGCCGCGCTATATCCGCATCTCAACCCATCCGATGAACCGGTTTCGCGCGATCTGGCGGCATCCCGGCTGGACGCCATCAAGCAGATTCCTGGCAGTGAGGTTCTGCTTGGTCTGCTGGATGACGAGCTTGTGGCATCCTGCACCTTGATCGTCATCCCGAATCTAACCCGCGGCGGGAAGCCTTACGCCTTGATCGAAAATGTTGTGACAGATGCCCGTTACCGAGGCCGAGGCTATGGAACCCGTCTCCTGCAGGCAGCCGTGCAGGCGGCCTGGAGCGCTGACTGCTACAAGGTCATGCTGCTGACGGGCTCAAAACAGCCATCCACCCTGAAATTCTATGAGAATGCAGGCTTCGAGCAAACCAAGACCGGCTTTCAAATGCGTCGCATGGCGGCGCGCCAGGATGCCTAGTTCCATGCCCATCGCCCGTCCTGGCCGGCCCGTATCGCTTGAACCGCATGGCTGAAACGCCAGTCGCGCCACGCTTGCTGCTGCCGGATGTGCCGGCCTTGGTCGCGGGCCAGGGCCGCGCGGTGCTGCTGGACAGTGACGGCAGCATCGAAACCCTGCCGGCGCGCGCAGTGGCGGCGCGTTTGGTGGATACCGCGCCGGTTTTGGTTCATGCCCCGGCCATGGCGCGGCGGCTTGGTCTGCCGGGCATTGCCCCGGCGCATGATTTGCTGGAGCTTTTCGCCTTTGTGCTGCCCGCCGCATCCTGCGCGCCTACGCCGCGCGGCCTGGCTTTGGCGCTTGGCCTGCCCGTGCCGCGCGATGATGAAGCCGCTGTTGCGTTACTGCCCGATATCGCCAGCGAATTGCTCCGCCGCCTCGCGGAAGATCGTGCGGCGCCATTGAACCGCGATGCTGCAAGCCTTGCGGCACGCATGGGCGAAGCGGGCTGGCCCTGGGCGCGTTCGGTGCTGGCCGCCCTTGGCGCGCCGGCTGCGCGTTCGGGCATGGAAGGCTTGCGCGTCTGGCGCCGCTTGCCGGAATGGGCGGAGGCCGCACCGGCCAATCCGCCATCCTCCTTCGGGATTGAACCGAATGAGGCGCGCGCCAGGCTCGCGCAGATTCTGGGGGAAGGGGCGGAACAACGTCCGCAACAGGCGGATTATGCCTCGGCCGCCGCCGCAGCCTTCGCACCACGAGAAGATCAGGGCGCGCCTGCCTTGGTGTTGGCCGAAGCTGGCACGGGCACCGGGAAGACGCTCGGCTATGTGGCGCCGGCCAGTCTTTGGGCGGAACGCAATGGCGCGCCGGTCTGGATTTCCACTTTTACCCGCAATCTGCAACGCCAGATTGATCAGGAAACAGCGCGGCTTTTCCCCGATGCGGAAGAACGCCGCCGCCGCGTGGTGCTGCGCAAGGGACGAGAGAATTACCTGTGCCTGTTGAATCTGGAAGATGCGCTGGGCTTTTCTGCCATGCCGGGGCAGGGGGTGGCTTTGGGCCTGGTGGCACGCTGGGCGGTGGCGACCCGTGATGGCGATATTCTGGGCGGCGATTTCCCAGGCTGGATCACGGAATTATTCGGCGCGGCGACTATCA
>JBIKXA010000028.1:0-25803 GCA_044356015.1 Roseomonas sp. | reverse complement strand
TATCGGCTTTCACCGCGGCGGCGCTATTGCCCATCATTACGCCAACCCTGAGCCCGATCCGCGCGCGCGTCGGCACGGATGAATTCCATTCGCCGCCTTCAATCGTGCCGAGATTCACATTCACCGGATGATTCACGCCATGGAAGGATGCGTGAATATTCTCGGCGCGATTCATCTCCGCCTCATAGCGCTTGAAATAGCCGGCGATGGTGCTGGCGGCTTCAATGGCATTCACGCCCGCCTGCATATCCCGCACATGGGCCGGGCGGCCGGAAACCGTGACCCAGGCCCAAACCACGCCGACCTCCGCACTATACATGGCGGGCAGGCCGGGGCCGGGTTCGGGGATGATCACGGCATCGGTGCGCGGCAAGGCGAGCATCGCCGCCAGCGCACCATTGCCGGTGCATTCTTCTTCGATCACGGACTGCATCTGCACCTCGGCGGCCGGTTGCAGGCCAGCGCGCTTCAAGGCGCGAAAGGCCGAGACGTAAGAAATGATGCCCGCCTTCATATCCCCAGCACCACGGCCATACATGCGGCCATCGCGGATCGCGGGTTCATAGGGCGGCGTTTCCCACATATCGGCGGCACCTTCGGGCACCACATCCACATGGCCTTGCAGGGTCAGGCTGCGGCCCTTTTTCTCGCGCGGGGTGAAGACCGCGACGACGTTATCGCGCCCCTCATAAGAAATCAGCGGCGGCGAAAAACCGGGATGGCCTTCAAGCGCGGCCGGCACGGTTGGAATGCGCTGCGGCGCCAGGCCCAGCCCCTCATAAATCCGCGCCATTTCATTCAAGGCCGAGGCTTCATTGCCAAGCGTGGAAGGGCAACGCACCAGGCGCGTAAGCATGGCGATGGATTCCGCCTGCAGCTCATCCACCGCTTCCAGAATGGCGCGCCGCGCGCCGGGGTCCAGGGGTAGGGTCACATCCAAGTCCTTCTGTGCATGCGACCAGAGGCTACCGACCCCAGCCTGGGCCAGCAAGCCAAGAGCCTTCGCAGACAGGGCAAAACTGGTTAGCCTTTGCCCATGAAAACCTTCGCCCATCCGGATCATGCCGGGCATCACCCGGCCTTCTTCCTGCAACGTGGCCGCACGCGCTCGAATTTCGAAATCCCCGCCCGCGCGGCGGCTTTGGAAGCCGCGCTGCATCGCATTGGGCTGGCACCCGCTACGCCGGAAGCCGTGCCGGTTGCCGTGCTGCAATCCGTTCATGGCGCGGATTACCTGGATTTTCTGGCAGAAGCCGCGCGGGATTGGGCAGCGCTTGCCGATGCTGGGCCAGAGGTGGTCGCGAATATGCACCCCTCGCCCGAGATGCTGGCGCAGGGTGCCGCTCATTCGGATAGCATTATTGCGCGAGCGGGTTGGTACATGGCCGATGCCGCCTGCCCGATTGGCCCCGGCACATGGCAAGCGATTCAAGGGGCGGCGGCTTGCGCCTTGGCCGCGGCGCGCGAAGCGGCTGCGGGGCGGAGTGCCTATGCGCTTTGTCGGCCGCCCGGCCATCACGCTTATGCGGCGCGGGCTGGTGGGCATTGTTATGTGAACAACGCTGCTCTTGCCGCGCAGGCTTTGGTGGATGCGGGCGCCAAGCGCGTTGCGGTGCTGGATATTGATAGCCATCACGGCAATGGCACTCAGGGGATATTCTGGGAACGCGGCAATGTGCTGACCATTTCCATCCATGGCGATCCTGATCGCTATTACCCCTGGTTCGTGGGCCGCACGCGCGAACGCGGCGCTGGCGCCGGCGATGGGTGCAACATGAATATGCCGCTTGCCATCGGCACGGGTGATGAGGGCTGGTTGGATGCAATCCGCTACGCCATGGCCGCGATCCGCGACCATAAAACAGAAGCGCTGGTGCTGCCGCTTGGCTTTGACGCTTCGGAACATGAACCGCTTGCCGCGCTGAAGGTCTCCGCTGAAGGCTTCGCCCGCGCCGGCGCCATGATCGGCGGCCTGAAGCTGCCCACCGCCATCACCCAGGAAGGCGGCTACAACGTAGATATCATCGGCGATTTATTGGCGGGCTTCCTGCAAGCCTGGGGAGACGCAGCATGAGCGAGGCCATCCACGCGGCGACGCTGACGCTTGATACCCATGTGGATATCAGATGGCCCGATCCGCCGGACGCCACGACTGAGACCGACCGCTGCGTTGATTTCCCGAAAATGCAGCGCGGCGGGCTGAAGGCCGTTGTCTTCATTGCCTATACGCCGCAAGGCCCGCGCGATGCGGCGGGGCACCAGGCCGCGGCAGACCGCGCCGAGGCGATGCTGCGCCATATCCGCACACGCGCTGATGGTGTTGCTCGGCACTTCTGCGCCAGCGCTGATGAATTGGAAGCCGCGCACCAAGCCGGCGCGCTTGCGGTGCTGAGCGCGGTTGAAAACGGCAATGCCATGGGGCGCGATTTGGCGCGGCTGAAACTTTGGCGCGACCTCGGCGCGGTTTATCTGACGCTCACGCATGATGGGCATAATGATCTGGCCGATGCCGCGCGGCCCAAACCGGCACTTGGCGATGGCACGGCGGAACATGGCGGGCTTTCTGACCTCGGGCGCCAGGCGATTGCGGAAATGAACCGCATCGGGCTGATCATTGATGTCTCTCACGCCGCCAAATCTTCCATGATGCAGGCGGCCACGCTTTCCCGCGCGCCGATTGTGGCGACGCATTCCTGCTGCCGCGCGTTATGCGATCACCCGCGCAATCTGGATGATGAGCAGTTGGATATGCTGCGCGCGCGCGGCGGCCTGGTGCAGATCACGGCACTTGATGCCTTTCTTCGCCCGCCGGGCGCGGATGGCAAATCCCCCGCCACGGTTGCCGATATGGTGGATCATGTGGATTACGCGGTGCGGCGCATTGGGCTTGATCATGTCGGCCTATCATCGGATTTTGATGGCGGCGGCGGCATTCCCGGCTGGGCCAATGCCGGCGAGACGGCGAACCTGACCGCCGAATTGCACCGCCGCGGCTATGGCGCGCGGGAGATTGATTTGCTCTGGTCCGGCAATTTCCGGCGGTTGATGCGGCAGGTGCAAAACTTCGCTTCAATATAACTTATGGTTGTATTTCGGCGCGGAATGCGCCATTCATGCCGTCATGACCATCGCGCGCATCGCCACCTTCGCCTTTGCCGGGATCGAGGCCCAGGCTGTCGAGGTGCAGGTGCAAATCGCCCCCGGCCTGCCGGCCTTCCTGGTGGTGGGCCTGCCCGATAAGGCGGTTGCGGAAAGCCGGGAAAGGGTGCGCGCCGCTTTGCTCGGCCTCGGGCTCTCGCTACCGCCCAAACGCGTGCTGGTGAACCTGGCGCCGGCTGACATCACCAAAGAAGGCAGCCATTTCGATCTGCCGATTGCGCTCGCCGTGTTGGCGGCGATGGATGTGCTGCCGCGTGACGATTTGGCGGGCTTTGCCGCGCTTGGCGAATTATCGCTGGATGGCGCCATCATGCCCGTGGCGGGTGTGCTGCCGGCCGCACTCGGCGCTTCGGCGCGCGAATTGGGGCTGATCTGCCCCGCTGTTCAGGGTGGTGAGGCCGCCTGGGCGGGGCAGATTGAAGTGCTCGCCGCGCCTGATCTTCCCGCGCTGCTCAATCACTTCAAGGGCGTGCAGGTCTTGCGCGCGCCGGAAGCGCCGAAGCTGGATGCCGCGCCGCCCTCAGGCCCCTGCCTTTCCGATGTGAAGGGGCAGGAAACCGCGAAGCGCGCCTTGGAAATCGCCGCAGCGGGCGGGCACAATCTGCTCATGATCGGCCCACCTGGCGGCGGCAAATCCATGTTGGCGGCACGCCTGCCTGCACTGCTGCCTGATCTTTCACCGGCAGAGGCTTTGGAAGTGAGCCTGGTGCATTCCATCGCCGGGCTGTTGCAAGGCGGGCGGCTGGTGACGCGCCCACCATTCCGGGAACCGCATCATTCCGCATCCATGCCCGCGCTGGTTGGTGGTGGATCGCGCGCCAAGCCGGGCGAGATCAGCTTGGCACATCGCGGCGTGTTGTTCCTGGATGAATGGCCGGAATTTCCGCGTCAGGCGCTGGAAGCCTTGCGTCAGCCTATGGAAACAGGGCGCACCACCATCAGCCGCGTGCATTCGCATGTGACTTATCCCGCCCGGTTTCAGTGCATCGCCGCGATGAACCCCTGCCGCTGCGGCTATCTGGGCCAGCCAGGGCGCGAATGTGGCCGCGCGCCGCGCTGTGGAGAGGATTATCAGATGCGCCTTTCCGGCCCGCTTTTGGACCGGATGGATATCACCATTGAAGTCATGCCGATTGCGCCCGCGGAACTGGCCCGCGCCCCGGCGGGGGAGGCCAGTGCGGCGGTGGCCGCACGCGTCAAGGCAGCACGCGCCGCGCAACGCGAGCGTTATGGCACCGATGGCCCGCCAAATAATGCCGAAGCAAGCCTTGCCCAATTACAGCTTGGGCTGGAAGCGGAAGCTGCGCATTTGCTTGAGGTTGCCGCAACACGGCTTGGGCTTTCTTCCCGTGGCCAGGTGCGCAGCCTGCGTGTCGCACGGACCATCGCTGATCTCGCGGGCAGTGCCATGATCCGCCGCGCCCATATCGCCGAAGCGCTTGCCTTTCGCCATCGCATGCCGGGGCGGGTTGCGGCTTAGAGCATGTTGCGTTCACAAGGGTTCACGCAACCCGCTCTATGTTGTTGTTTTTCGAGCATCTTCACGCGTCCAGATGATTCCATCTGAACGCGATCTGCTCTAAATCGAGGCTTCCGGCTGAAGCCGCAGCACATAGGAACGCCAGGGCGCGCGCGCGGCGATGCGCTCATAAAGCGCGATGGCGGCCTGATCTGTCTCAGGCACAATCCAGCGCAGATGCGACCAGCCACGCGTTTGGCCAATTGCGGCGAGCGCTTCAATCAGGCGGCGCGCGACGCCCTGGCGGCGCGCAGCAGGGCCAACGAATAAATCATCCAAAGCGCCGCAGCGGCGGGCAAAGACGATTTCGGGCAGGTCGAAGAACAGCGCGAAGCCAAGCGCTTCCCCATGACGAAAGGCGGCCAGGATTTCCGCGCGCGGGTCGTTGCTGATCAGGTGCAGCATGGCCGCAGGCGTGGCGGGTGCGGCACCCGCCAGATGCGGCGCCATTTCCGCGCCATAGGCAGCGAACAATGGCAAAAGCAGAGAGTGGTCATGCGCCGACAGCAGTCGCGTTTCAAATGTCATGATGCAGGCACCAAAAGCACTTGGGGCGCCGCATGCCCAAGCATGCGACGCCCCAGTGCCGGGATCCGGTAGCTGATCAGCTCGCCGGGGTTTCGGCAGGCGCCGGAGCCGGTGCAGCAGCGGCCTTGCGGCGACGCGGCGCGGCCTTCTTCGCGGCGGGCTTCTTCGCAGCGGCCTTCTTCGCAGCCGGCTTCTTCGCAGCAGCCTTCTTCGCAGCAGGCTTCTTCGCAGCAGGCTTCTTGGCAGCAGCCTTCTTTGCAGCAGGCTTCTTCGCAGCGGCCTTCTTCGCAGCCGGCTTCTTCTTGGCGGCAGCCTTCTTCGCAGCAGGCTTCTTGGCAGCAGCCTTCTTCGCGGCGGGCTTCTTGGCAGCAGCCTTCTTCGCAGCAGGCTTCTTGGCAGCGGCCTTCTTCGCAGCCGGCTTCTTCTTGGCGGCAGCCTTCTTCGCAGCCGGCTTCTTCGCAGCGGCCTTCTTCGCAGCCGGCTTCTTCGCAGCAGGCTTGCGCTTGGCCGGCGCCTTCTTCTTCGCCGCGGCCATGGCCATTGCCTGGGCGCGCGGGGTTTCTTCGGTTTCGGTAGTCTCGATGATATCAGTCATCAGAGGATGAATCTCCATATGTTCCTGTTGAAGGCGTTCATGGGAAGGCAGCGCTTGGCGCGGCAAATTCCCAATTCCAACCCGGGGTACAGCAGGTGAGGTCGGTGATGGCGGCGACGCGCGGATCCCGATGCGCGGACCGACAGGACTGAAAGTCTCCGTGAAGCGCAGCCGCCACAGGCTTCACGGCGCGCGGCATGCCGGCGCGGCGTATTCCCCCTGGCCTCTCTCCCGCCCCTTGCACACGCCATCACGGCGGCTTGGGGTGGTGTGGGACCCTGATCGCATGAAGCGAAGAGCCCCTTGAGTCTGCGGTCCATGGACCGTCCTTCCCTGCTGCGGCAATTCTGCCTTGCCGATCGCAGTACCGTTCCGCTTCACCGCGCCTTTTTCAGGTGATGCACCTGATCTTGGAAGCGATTTTTCGCAGCGTTGAGGCAGTGCGAATCGCGCAAAAGAATCACGCGCATCGCACGCTATCTGCATCACCATGAGTCGTGTCAACAAAATCCGTCACATCATGCAAAAAAAAATGCGCGCATCGCATCACGATGCGCGCAGTGTGACATGCTTGCCGCGGTTTCAGGCTTTGCGGTGCAGCTTCACCAATTCTAAAAAAATGATGAAGCCATCTGCAAACTATCGCGCCGAAAGGGGCGGCACCGGGCGCTGTTCCGGCCCCGTGTACCACGACAATGGGCGGATCAGCCGATTATCCGCGCCCTGTTCAATCACATGCGCCGACCAGCCGGTGATGCGCGACGCGACGAAGATCGGGGTGAAAAGCGGGATTTCGAAACCCATCAGGTAATAGGCAGGGCCTGCCGGGAAATCGAGGTTGGGGTGGATGTTCTTCTTCTCCAGCATCTCGGCAGCCAGGATGCGGCTGATCTCCATCCAGGTCTTGTCACCCACAACTTCGGCCATTTTCTCGGCATATTTGCGCATGGTGGGCACACGGCTATCGCCGGATTTATAGACGCGATGGCCAAAGCCCATCACCAGCGCCTTATGGTCGAAGCGGCTTTGGATCCATTCCTTCGCCAGCTTCGGGTCGCCGATTTCCTTGAGCGTATGCATCACCGCTTCATTGGCGCCGCCATGCAAAGGCCCCTTGAGCGAGGCAATGCCCGCCGTGATCGCGCCATGCATATCCGCCCCTGATGAGGTGACCAGCCGCGCCGTATAGGTGGAGGCGTTGAAGGTATGCTCCGCGTAAAGGATCATGGAAACATCAAAGGCCTTCAGCACTTCCGGCTGCGGCACCTTGCCCAGGATCAGGTTGAAGACATTCTCGGCGAAGCTATGCGCTGGGTTCGGCGCCACCACTGGCAGGCCACGGGAAGCACGATAGGCCGCCGCAATCGCCGTTGGGATCTTGGCGAAAAGGCGCTTCGCCTTCCGATATTGCGCGGGCAGGGAGACATCGCCCGCCTCAGGGTCTTCCATCCCCATGAAGGATACGGCGGTGCGGATGGCATCCATCGGGTGCGCATCCTTGGGGAATTCGCGGATCACGCGATGCAGCGCCGGGCTGATTTCACGCTCGGCAGCGGTTTCCGCCTTGAAGGCTTCAAGCTGCCTGGCATTGGGCAATTCGCCTTCCCAGAGCAGATAGGCCACTTCCTCAAAGCTGCAATTTTCCGCCAAATCCTGCACCGCATAGCCGCGATAGGTCAGGCTATTCGTCTCCGGCATCACCTTGGAGACGGCAGAGACATCGGCATAGACGCCGACCAGGCCCTTATAGATTTCGGGTTTCGTGGTTTCGTTCATCGGGTTTCGTCCCTTGCTTGCTGGCTTCGGGTCGGCGCCATGCGTGGCACCGACCCCGCCTTCCTCAATCACCAGTTCAGAAGATGCCGGGCTTGCTGTCCAGCAGGCCGCCCGCCGGCAGCGCCACATTCAGCGCGCTGAGTTCACCCGCCTTCAGCTTGGCCAAATCTTGCACCACTTCCAGGAAGCGGTTGGACTCGCGGGTTGAGATGATGCCATCCGTGATGGTCTGGAATTTGCGGATGTAATCCGCCCGACCAAAGGGCTTGGCGCCATTCGGGTGGGCATTGGCAACGCCAAGCTCATCCACCAGCCTCGAGCCATCCTTGAACAGGATTTCCACGCGCCCGCCGAAGGAAAGCTCATTCGGGTCGCGGGAATGGTATTTGCGGGTCCATTCCGCGTCTTCGCGTGTTTCGATCTTGTGCCAAAGGCGCACGGTATCGGCCCGGCCCGCCCGCTTCGGCGCGTAGCTGTCCACATGGTGCCAACGCCCATCCTGCAAGGCGACCGCGAAGATATACATGATGGAGTGATCCAGCGTCTCGCGGCTCGCCTTCGGGTCCATCTTCTGCGGGTCATTCGCCCCGGTGCCGATCACGTAATGGGTGTGGTGGCTGGTATGGATGATGATCTTTTCGATCGCCTCCATATCCGCGATCTGCTCCCGCATGCGGAAGGCCAGATCAATCAAAGCCTGGGATTGGTATTCGGCGGAGTGTTCCTTGGTGTAGGAATCAAGGATTGAGCGCTTGGGTTCGCCCGCTTCCGGCAGCGGCACTTCGTAATAGACCGGGCCATAGACATCCTTGCGGTTGGAACGCCCGGAAAGCACCCAGGCAATCACGCTGTCTTCACCTTCATAAATCGGCGAAGGCGCGCCTTCACCGCGCATGCAGCGATCCACCGCTTCCACGGCAAGCTTGCCGGCATGGGCGGGGGCATAGGCCTTCCAGGATGAAATCTCGCCCTTGCGGGATTGGCGGAAGGAGATGGAGGTATGCAAAGCCTGCTGGATGGATTGAAAGACCACTTCCTGCTTCAGGCCGAGCAGCGTGCCGATGCCCGCCGCGGCGGCGGGGCAAAGATGGGCGATGTGGTCCACCTTATGTTCATGCAGGCAAATCGCGCGCACCAGATCAATATGCAGTTCGTAGCCGGTGGCGAGGCCTCGGATCAGATCGCGCCCGGATTTGCCCATGGCCTGCGCCACCGCCAGGATCGGCGGGATATTGTCGCCGGGGTGGGAGTAATCAGCGGCGAGGAAGGTGTCGTGCATATCCAATTCACGCACGGCGGTGCCATTGGCCCAGGCGGCCCATTCCGGCGATACCGTGGTGGCGGATTTCACGCCAAACACCTGCGCGCCGCCCGCCTTCTTCGCATGGCCAAGCGCCATGCCGCGCGCGGAGACAACCGGGCGCCGATTGATCGCGGCGATGGCGACCGAGGCATTGTCGATGATCCGGTTGATGATCATCTCCTGCACGGGCTTTTCGACCGCGACCTTGTCCACGGCGACGCCGGCCATTTTCCAGGCCAGCTGGTCTTCGCGCTTCAAGAGCGCCTTGGATGGGTGAACTTTTACCGGGTGAAGTTTCATTTGGGGTATTCTCCCTTTCTTGTGTCTGGCGGCTTGCCTGATGCGCTTCTTCTGCGCCCATCCGGCGCCATCGTCCAATCCAATTGACGTGGCGCGCTGATAGGTTTTCCGTATGGGCGGAACCGTATTGGATAGCTCATGGATTTTCGCCTGATCCGCCGCCTGGGGCATTTTCTGGCCGTGGCCGAAGAAGGTCATTTTGGTCGCGCCGCCGCGCGGCTTGGCATTTCGCAACCGCCGCTGACCGCGCAAATCCAGTTGCTGGAAAAGGAACTCGGCGTGAAGCTGCTGGAGCGCAGCGGCAAGGGCGCGCGCCCAACGCGGGAGGGTGAGGCGCTGCTGCCACTCGCACGCCGCGTCGCCGGCAATGCGGCAGACCTTGAAAGCCTGGCGCGCGAATTGCGCATGGGCCATCACGCGCCGGTTTCGATCGCCTGCGTCACCTCGGCGCTGTTTGATTACCTGCCGCCCATTGTGCGCGCCATGCAGGCGGCGCGCCCGGAAGCCGCGATTGGTGTGCGGGAGATGGACACGGCCGAGGCTTTGGAAGCGCTGCGCCGTGGCGAAGTTGACCTTGCCTTGCTCCGTTCAGACCGCGACCGCGCGCCGATCAAGCTGCGGCCGCTGGGGGAGGACCGGCTCGCCGCCGCTTTGCCGGAAGGGCATCCAATTTTGGCCGGGCCTGATCCCTTGCCGCTGGCAGCCCTTGCCGAAGCGCCCATGCTGATGCTGCCGCGTGCGATCAGCCCGGCCTATTCCGATGCCATGACCGCGGCCTGCCATGCGGCGGGCTTCACGCCGCGCGTGGTGCGTGAAGTGGGCTCAGCCATGGCGCAGCTTGGCTTTGTGGCGGCGGGGCTTGGTGTGGCGTTGGTTTCGGAAGGCATGGCGCGGCTCAATCCGCCAGGGGTTGCTTTTCGCATCCTGGCCGGCCCCATTCGCGGCGTCGGCGTGGCGCTGGCCTGGAATGCGGAAAGGGAGAATGAGGCAACGAGGCTCGCGCTTGAGATCGCGGACGCGCAATTCCCGCCCGCAGCACTGGCCCGCAACTCGGGGCTGCGTTAGCTTCACCCGCCTTCCAGATGACCCTTGCAGGAGTAGCCCATGCCCGCCACCACCCCTTTTGATCGCGTCATTCGTGGCACGCTTGTGCTGCCTGATCGCATCCTGCCCAATGGCTGGATCGCCACGCGCGGTGAGGTGATTGCCGGTATTGGCGAAGGCCCCTCACCCGTTGCGGTTTCCGTGGAAGATTACGGCGCCAAGCTGATCATGCCGGGGCTGGTGGATGGGCATATGCATACCTCATCCTCACGCGGGTGGCCGGGGATTGAAGGGGCTTCCAAAACCGCAGCGGCGGGCGGCGTCACCACCTGTGTTGACATGCCCTATGACGTGCCGCGCCCGGTGACGGATGCCGGAATTTTCAAGGAAAAGGTCGAATATGTGAACCGCCTTTCCCATGTGGATATGGCGCTTTACGGCACCATCCTGAAATCGGGCGGTGTGGATGCCATTGCCGGGCTCGCGGAAGCCGGCGCCTGTTCCTTCAAGCTTTCCACCTATGAATATGACCCGGTGCGCTTCCCGCGCATTGACCACCCAACCATGGTCGCGGCCTTCCGCGAGATTGCCAAGACCGGGCTGATGGTGGCGGTGCATAATGAGGATCAGGAAATCGTGGTGCGCCTGACGGAAGAAGCCAAGGCCGCCGGCAATACCCAACCCATCTGGCATTGCCGCACCCGCCCGCCGCTTTGTGAAACCATGGCGGATTTGGAGATTTTCGAAATCGGGCTTGAAACCGGCGCGCATGTGCATATTGCCCATTCATCGCTCGCGCGCGGCTTTGAAATCGCGGAAGTGTTCCGCCGCATGGGCGGCAAGGCATCCGGCGAGGCCTGCCTGCAATATCTGTGCATGACGGAAGAAGACATCATCCGCCTTGAAGGCTTCGGCAAATGCAACCCGCCCTTCCGCACAGCGGATGAGGTGGAACGCATGTGGGGCGCCTTTGCCAAGGGGCAGATCGCCTATGTCTCCACCGATCACGCGCCCTGGCCGCGCGACCGCAAGACCTATACGGGCGATATCTTCACCGTGGGTGCGGGGCTGACGGGCATGCAAAGCTTCGCGCCGGTGATGTTCTCGCTACTGAAGCAGCGCGGGCTTTCGCCAAGCCTGATGGCGCTTTACTGCGCCGAACGCCCCGCGCGCTTCCATGGGCTTTACCCGAAGAAGGGCGCTTTGCGCGTGGGGTCCGATGCCGATTTGCTGGTGATGGAAGAAGGCGATTTCACCTTCGATGCGCGCGATATCCAGGACCAGGAAGATGCCAAATGGTCGCCCTATGATGGCATGAAGGTGAAGGGGCGCGTCGCCGCCACCTGGCTGCGCGGTCAGCAGATTTGGGATGGCAAGCAGGTGCTGGCCAAGCCCGGCGCCGGGCGCTTCGTGCCGCGTCAGCACAAGGAAACCTATGTCGGGGAATAAGGAAAAGCAGCGCCCTGAGGGCCATTGGATCAAGCGGCCCCCGCGGCCTTCCAAGCCTGCGGCGCCGCCACCGCGGCGCAAGCCCGGCCTGGTGCAGGCGATGATTGCGGGTTCGGTTGGCATCATGCTCGGCATGCTGAATGCCGCAGTCACGGGGGCGGGTGGCCTACCCGATCCCGTGCCCGCCATTGCCGCCGGCATTGGGCTTTGCATTGGCGCCATCGCCACCTGGCGGCTCTTTGGCGGTACGCGGCAGGATTTCCGGGATTTGTTTTTCTGACCCGCGCCTTGTCGCCGGGTGGCGCTTGGCCCATGGAGGGGCCTCCATTCTTTCGCAGGGAGAAACGCGATGAATTCCGCAGATTATTATGTGAAGCACCTCGCGGTGGATTTGCCGCTGGCCACCGCCGATAAGATCGCCGATGTCACGCTGGCGACGGGCCGCGCGGCGGGCATGTTGCCGCTGACCGTCGTGGTGCTGGATGCGGGCGGGCATGTTGTGGTGCAGAAGCGCGAAGATGGTTCTGGCATTCTGCGCGCCGAAATCGCGCGCGGCAAAGCCTATGCCGCGCTCGGCATGGGGGTTGGGAGCCGCATCCTGCGGGATCGGCTGAAGGAACGCATTGCCTTTCAGGCCGCCGTCGCTGCGGCTTCCGATGGCAGCTTTGTTCCCGTGCCTGGCGGCGTCTTGATCCTGAATGCCGCCGGCGCCGTGATTGGTGCCGTTGGCGTCAGCGGCGATGCCTCAGACCGCGACGAACACGCGGCGTGTGAGGGCATCAAGGCCGCCGGTCTTGCTTCCCACCCCGATGCCGCAGTTGAGAATTGGCGCGATGCCGGCTTGTAGGATTGCGCGTCGCGCCGCGCTGGTTGGCGCTGGCGCGGCGCTGATCGCGGGTGCGGCGCGGGCGCAGGAGGCTTTTCCCTCCCGCCCGATCCGCATGATCATCCCTTTCCCCGCCGGTGGTCCCACCGATGTTTATGCGCGGCTTTATGCTGAAAGGCTTGGGCGCGAATTGGGCCAGCCGGTGGTAACCGAAAATCGCGGCGGGGCGGGTGGTGCGATTGGATCGCTTGAGGTGTCGCGCGCGCGGGCTGATGGTTATACGATCCTGTTCGGCACGGCTTCGACCCATGCGCTTTATCCGCTGGTAACGCGCCAGCCGCAATTTGATGTGGTGCGCGATTTTACGACGATTGCGGAATTGGGCGGTGGGCCGCTGTGTTGGTTGGCGCATCCATCCCGG
Organism: Roseomonas sp.; assembly: GCA_044356015.1. Taxonomy (GTDB): domain Bacteria; phylum Pseudomonadota; class Alphaproteobacteria; order Acetobacterales; family Acetobacteraceae; genus Neoroseomonas. Next base: position 12,883 of record JBIKXA010000028.1, on the reverse strand, counting down.
CCCGCAACCTTGCGCGCATTTCTGGACGCCGCGCGCAATGCGAACCCGCCGCTTTCCTATGGGTCTCCCGGCAGAGGCACCATCATGCATCTCGCGACTGAGTTGCTGAAGCAGCAGGCGGGCGGCGTTACCATCACGCATGTGCCCTATCGCGGCGCGGCGCCGGCGATGAATGATCTGGTGGGCGGGACGCTGGCGCTCGCGGTCAATACTTTTGGCGGTGGCTTGCCTTTGCATCAGGGCGGGCGCGCGCGGATGTTGGCGGTGGCGACTGCACGCCGGCTTGAAGCCGCGCCAGATGTGCCGACGGTTGCCGAAGCGCTTGGCCTTTCAAGCTTCGAAGCCGTGCTGTGGCATGCGGTTTTCGCGCCCCCTGCCCTGCCCGCGCCAATTCTGGAAAGGCTTTCGGCTGCAACCAATGCGGCGCTGGCAGATTCCGCTTTCCGTGCGAGCCTTACTGCCTCTGGCATCACCGCTTCCGCACCTGGGACGCCCGCCAGCGCCGCCGCCTTCATCGCCGCCGAGACAAGGCGTTACGCGCCTGTGGTCGAGGCTATTCGTCCGGAGCTTGAACAATGACCCGCATATTGCGCCTTGCCGGCGCCCAAATGGGCCCCAACCAAAAAGCTGATAGCCGGGAAGCCATCCTGGCGCGCATGGCGGCACTTTTGGAAAAGGCCGCCGCCGCCGGCGCAAAGATGGTGGTGTTTCCCGAATTGCCGCTCACCACTTTTTTCCCGCGCTGGCTGTTCACCGACCAAGCCGAACTGGATAGCTATTTCGAGCGTGAGATGCCCAATCCGCGCGTGCAGCCCTTGTTTGATCGCGCGCGCGCCTTGGGCATTGGTTTTTATCTTGGCTATGCGGAGCTCACGCCCCATGGCAAGCGCTACAATACTGCGATCACCGTCGGGCCAGATGGCAGCGTGCTTGGCAAATACCGCAAAATCCATCTGCCCGGCACGGTGGAACCGCGCGTGGGGGATCGCTTCCAGCAATTGGAAAAGCGCTATTTCGAATATGGCGATCTCGGCTTCCCCGCCTTTCGTGGCCCCGATGCCTGGGGCCGGCCCGTGCTTGGCATGCTGATCTGCAATGACCGCCGCTGGCCGGAAGCCTGGCGCTGCTATGGCCTGCAGGGGATCGAATTGATGCTGATTGGCTATAACTCGGCGGCCTATGATCCGATGGGTGGCGATAGTGAAGATCAGTCCTTGCGGACCTTCCATTCGACACTCGCCGTGCAGGGCAATGCCTATATGAATGCAACCTGGGCGATTTCGGTTGCCAAGGCGGGGGTTGAGGATGGATCGGGCCTGATTGGTGGTTCGGTGATTGTGGACCCGAATGGGCGCGTGGTGGCGGAAGCCAAGACGTTGGGGGATGAGATCATCGTCGCCGATGTGGATTTCGATGCCTGCCGACAGGGCAAGGAGAAGATGTTCAACTTCGCCGCTCATCGCCGGCCGCAATGGTATCGCGCCATGATTGACCAAGTGGGGGCGGTGCCGCCGGCGTGATGCGCGCCGCGCGGTTCACGATGACACTCTTTTATGTATTGGAAATTGGTGGCAAGGCGTTGGTGAACCGATGACCGTCTTCAGTCTGAACTTGAATAAGATCGCCCTCCTCCGGAATTCGCGGGGGGGCGAAGAACCCAATCTTTCCGACTTCGCACGAAAGGCGATTACTGCCGGCGTTCGGAGCCTGACGGTGCATCCGCGTGCGGATGCACGTCATATCACGCTCGACGACGTCGTCACGCTGGCGAGGCTGCCGGAACTGGCATCGGGCGCGGTGGAACTCAACATCGAAGGCGATTTGCGCGCCGAATTGATCACGCTGGTCGAGACGCTTCGGCCGAGCCAGTTCACGGTAGTCCCGGTCACACCAGGCGAGGTGACATCACATCGCGGCTGGCGCGCTTACGACCCCCATGCCGAACTGCGGCGCACGGTCGAGCGGCTGGCCGGGATTCGCGTCGCCGTGTTCTGCGACGCCACGAATGAAAGCTGCGATTACGCCGTTGCCGCTGGGGCCCGCGCGATTGAGCTCTATACTGGCCCCTTTGCCAAGGCATTCAAGACAGGTACGCATCCGGCCGAGCTCATGGCGTTGCGCCAGACAGCCGATCATGCGCGACAATTGGGGCTACGGGTGAATGCGGGCCATGACCTCACGCTGGAAAACCTTCCCGCCCTACGCGCTGTCGTAGAGATTGACGAAGTGTCTATCGGCCATCACGTCACTATCGATGCCCTCCATATGGGTTGGACCGCGGCGCTAGCTGCCTATATGCACGCCTGTCGATGATCTAGGAAAAGTGAAGGTCGATCGAAGGATGCATTCATGACCCGTTCCCTTGTTCTGGCCGCCGCGCAGCTGGGCCCGATCCAAAAGGCCGAAGGCCGTGATATTGCCGTCGGGCGCATGATCCGCCTGCTTAGCGAACGCCCAGGTCCTGCGAGAAGCGCAAGAGGTAGCCATCCGGGTCCTGGACGACCAGTTCTCGTGCACCAAAATGCTCGGTGCCGCACCTGTACCAAGCATCCTCGATGTCTTGGAACACTGGCCAGCCGGCGGCGGCGAGGCGTTCGCTTACTGACTTAACTTCGGGTACGCGTATCTGGAAGTTTATGCCACGCCCGTAAGGGCGCTCGAGGTGGCCTGTCATCCATCCACCGCCCTTTTCGATCATGATATGCGCATCTCCGAATGCCAGATACGCGAACGGGCGTTCTGGCCGGTCATATTGGATGACAAAGCCAAGCACCTCGACATAGAAATGCATGCTGCGATCAAAATCCGCAACCTCTAGCTCTGGGACGAGAGCGATTGCTTTGGGGGGCGGAATTGATGAGGTCATGGTCAGTGCTTTCGCAAGATATTGGGCGGAAATCAACGATAGCAGTGAAATAGGGACAAAAAACAAGAAGTAGAACAGGATGTCTGTAGCTATATATTGAGGGTGATATACTGATTTAGCGAAGGATGCATTCATGACCCGTTCCCTTGTTCTGGCTGCCGCGCAGCTGGGCCCGATCCAAAAGGCCGAAGGCCGGGATGTTGCCGTCGGGCGCATGATCCGCCTGCTGGAAAAAGCGCATCAACGCGGCGCTGAAGTCGTGGTGTTTCCAGAATTGGCGCTGACCACATTTTTCCCGCGCTGGTATGAGGAAGATTTGGCCAATGCTGATCATTGGTACGAAAGCGCCCTTCCTTCCAATGAAACCGCGCCGCTGTTTGAAGCCGCGCGCAAATACGGCATCGCCTTTCATCTGGGCTATGCCGAGAAAACGCCGGAAGGCAGGCGCTTCAATACTGCGGTCTTCGTGCTGCCATCCGGCGAGATTGTGCTGAAATACCGCAAGGTGCATCTGCCGGGGCATAAGGAATTCGACCCCATCCGCCATGTGCAGCATTTGGAAAAGCGCTATTTTGAACCGGGTGATCTTGGCTTTCCCGTGATCCGCGCGCCGGTGGCGGGCCATCCCGTCAACCTCGGCATGATGATCTGCAATGACCGCCGCTGGCCGGAAGCCTGGCGCGTGATGGGCTTGCAGCAGGTGGAATTGGTCATGCTCGGCTACAATACGCCATCACTGAATATGGAAAATCGCGGTTTTGAGGCGCCTCATCTCCGCGTGTTCCACAGCCATCTGTCCATCCAATCCGGGTGCTACCAGAATTCCTGCTTCGCGGTCGCGACAGCCAAGGCCGGCACGGAAGATGGGCATGAGCTTTTCGGCCATTCCATCATCGTGAACCCGCAGGGCGAGATCATGGCCCAGGCGACAAGCTGGGATGATGAGCTGATCGTGGCCGAAGCCGACCTCGGCAAATGCGAATTGGGCCGCAAGACGATTTTCGATTTCGCGCGCCATCGCCGCCCGGAACATTATGGGCGCATCGCCGAACAGGTGGGCAGCGTGCCGCCGGCGGAATGGCAGGGCGGCGGTTAGAAGGTGTTGCATGCACATGGGTTCTCGCAGCCCGGTCTACATCGTTGTTTTTCGAACATCTTCACCCGTTCAGATGGCTCCACCTGAATGGGATCCGATGTAGCCAGCGAGAGAGGCCATGAGTACCGCAACAGCAGCGGCGCGGCGGAAGGCAAAGCTTCGCCATGGGCGATTCTGCGTGTAGGCTCGACGGGAGTCTTGGCTAGGCTTCCTGCCCAAAGCTTTGGCGTCCTGTAGCCGCGTTTCACCTACAGAAAAATACCGATGATGGATCAGATTGAGGGAAGAAATGACTACATCAGCAGGTTTGGATGATGAAGGCATGCTCACCGTGGTGGGGCATCCGCTTATCCAACACAGGCTTTCGCAAATGCGCGAAAAATCCTGCCCGGTACCAACCTTCCGCGCCCTGCTCCGCGACGTAGCCATGTTGTTGGGCGCTACCGCCCTGGCTGATTTACCCCTGGAAACGCGCGAGATTGAAACGCCGCTGCAACACATGATTGCCCCCAACCTGGCCGGCAAGCCGCCCATTTTCGCCCCGGTGCTGCGCGCAGGGATAGGCTTTCTGGATGGCATGCTGAACCTGCTGCCGCAAGCCGGTGTCGCGCATATCGGTGTCTATCGTGATCACAAGACACTGCAAGCACATGAATACTACTTCAGAGCACCAGAGGATCTGGCCGAACGCCTGGTGATCCTGCTCGATCCCATGTTGGCGACTGGCAATTCAGCCGTCGCCGCGCTGGATCGGCTGAAGGCGCATGGTGCGACACGCATTCGCTTCATCTGCCTGCTTGCCGCGCCCGAGGGGATACGGCATGTGCGGCAAGCCCATCCCGATGTGGCGATCTGGACCGCGGCGATTGACGAAAGGCTTGATCAGAACGGCTATATTCGCCCTGGGCTTGGTGATGCGGGCGATCGCGTTTTCGGCACCTGAAAACCAGGCCGTGAAATCACGCGCCTTTTTCGCCAGCCAATAAGGCGCGCTTGCGCCCCACACCCCAGCGATAGCCCGTGATATCGCCATCCTTGCCCAGCACGCGATGACAAGGCACGGCGAGTGACACAGGGTTTTGCGCACAAGCCCGCGCGACGGCGCGGGTTGCTTTCGGCGCGCCCATGGCGGCGGCGATTGCGCTGTAAGTTGTGGTCGTGCCAAGCGGAATGCCGCGCAGCGCTTCCCAAACGCGGCGCTGGAATATCGTGCCGCGCAAATCCAGGGGCAATTCCAGGGCAGCGCGCGGTTCGGCGATGAAGGCGATGGCACGTTTGGCGAGATCGCTGATCTCCGCTGGTGCGGCTTCAATCCGCGCCTTCGGAAACCGCGCGCGCAAATCGCCTTCCAGCGCGTCGCGGGTTTCACCAAACCCAAGGAAGCACACACCCTGATCCGTCGCACCCAGCAGCAAGGGGCCGAAGGCGCTTTCCGCCCAGGCGATGCGAATAACCTCACCGGCGCCGCCACGCCGCGCGCTGCCGGGGCGCATGCCCAAATGCCGCGCGGTGTTTTCATAAACGCGGCTTTCGCTGCCAAAGCCGGCCCCCGCGACCGCTTCCGCCACACGCGCCCCTTCGGCCAGCGCGGCTGACAGGCGTTGCCCGCGCACGCCTTCCGCATAGGAACGCGGCGTGACACCGGTGATCTCCCGAAACATCCTTTGGAAGTGATGCGGCGCATAGCCGGCGCGGGCGGCCAGGCTTGCCAGGGAGGGAATACGCTCCGCAGCCTCGATCATGGCGCAGGCGGCGCGCACCGCTTCGGCTTGCAGGCGCGCACGATCACCGCGCGGGTCGCAGCGCTTGCAGGGGCGAAAGCCGGCGGCCTCTGCCGCCGTGCTATCGGCGAAGAAACGCGTATGGCGGCGCAGCGGCGGCGGCGATGGGCAGCCGGGGCGGCAATAGATCCCCTGGCTGGTGACGGCATAAAGAAAGGCGCCACAGGCAGGCGCGGCATCGCGCGCCAGCACGGCGGCGAAGCGGGCATCATCAAGGGATTCGGGCATAGCGTTCATGGCCGCATCTTCGGTCAGGCCCGAAACCCGCGCCATCCGCTTCTTGCGCTCACTTGTTTTCTTTGCTGCGGATCGTGACCGATCCGCCCTCAGACGCCGGCGCGCGCCTCCGCGCGCTTGGCTTCGCTGCACGAGCATTTTCAAGCCAAGTGGCTTCACTTGGCGACTCGGAAAATGCGACCAAAAAGAAATCTGGTGCATATCTGATGAGCGAATGCGAATTGGACATGCACCAAACGGCGGGGCCCGTTCGGGCGCTCGTCCGCCTTCGGCGGCCGCAAGAGGCCCAATCTTTTGCGGACACAGGTCTACGCATCATGGCCGCCAAATGCGGTGATAGGGATGCCCCGTCCTGATCGCCTGCACCCGGTAAAGCTGTTCCGCCAGCATGCCCCGCACCAGAAAATGCGGCCAGGTGAGCGGGCCGAGCGAAAGCCGATACTCCGCGCGCGCCTGCACCGCGGGATCGAGCCCCTCAGCGCCACCAATCATGAAACACACCGCGCGCCCGGCCTCATCCCAGCGCGTCAGCAGCGCGGCGAGGGTTTCGGTATCGGGCGAGGTGCCACCAAGGTCCAGAGCCACTGGCACCGCAGCATCCGGGATGGCGGCGAGGATCGCCGCCCCCTCTCGTCGGCGGATTTCGGCGGCGCTGCCGCGCGCTTCGGGGATTTCGACCAATTCGGGCGCCGGGCGCAGCCGCGCCGCGTAATGGGCGTAAAGCGCGGCCTCTGGCCCTGGCTTGATGCGCCCGATGGCGATGATCCTAACCGCGCGCGGCGTCGGCCTGCTCCGTCTGCACGGGGCTTTCGGGGCCCCACATGCGTTCCAGCCGATAAAGCTCTCGCGCATCCGGGCGGAACAGATGGATCACCAGATCGCCCGCATCAATCAGCACCCAATCCGGTGAGGCCTGGACGGCATCGCGCCTGAGATGCAGGCCAGCCTTGCCGAGCGCTTCATCCAAATGCGCCGCCATGGCTTGCAATTGGCGCTCTACCTGGCCGGTCGCGATGATCAGCCTATCCGTGTAATCGGCGCGGCCTGTCACATCCAAGACGATGATGTTTTCCGCCTTGTCGTCTTCCAGGCTTTTCCGTGCGGCTTCCACAAGTATTTCCAGCCGGTCCGGTGCAAGTTTTTCGCGGCGCTTGCTGCGGGGGCGAGAGATGCGCGGCGTTGCGGGCTTCGCTGCGCCATCGGCCTTGGCGGCTGCCTTTGCCTTGGGGGCGGGCTTGGCGGCAGCACGCTTTGGCGCTGCCTTGGGCGCAGCGGCAGATTTCGTGGTGGCCTTGGCCTTGGGTGTGGCGGCCTTGGCTTTCACGCTGGCTTTGGGCGCGGCAGCAGGCTTAGGCGCAGCAGCGGCGCGCCGCTTCGGGCTTTCTTCAGCCGGGGTGGGCTTGCGGGCTATGGCCGCCTCCTCTCTCTCGATACATCACGGGTGCAAGGCTGCCGCCCTGATCGCAGTGGCAGAGGCAGCATGTTCCCGCGCGGGGACGAAACACCATCTGGCAGGGCTCGTAGCCCGCTTCGTGCCGGCAAGCAACGCAGCGGGGGGGCAACGGTGCCGCCGCAGCACGGAAGCCGCCGCGCCATGCAGGGCGCGCCGGGTCCAGCCCGGACGGGGCAGCACAGCAAGCGGGGTTGAATGCGCGATGCGTCGCCATGATTTCCAACGCGGTAGCTGAACCAAATTATCCGCGCCAATCAAGAATACGAAACCGGCGCGGGGAAAGCGCTGGCGCAGTTTTGCCAGCGTATCAGCCGTGAAGCGCGTGCCGAGCGCCCCTTCGATATCGGTTGCGATCACGCGCCTGCCATCGGCGATCCGCCTGGCACTGGCCAAACGGTCCTGCAGCGGCGCCATCCCCGCGCGGGGCTTCAGCGGATTACCCGGTGAGACCAGAAGCCAGACCTGATCCAACCCAAGCGCGCGCAGCGCCTGGCGCGCGACATGGCGATGCCCGGCATGAGCCGGGTTGAAGGACCCACCCAAAAGGCCGATGCGGCGCCGGCGGCCATCGCCGAAACGGGAAGGCGTCATGAATTCAGGATAAGCAGATTCAGCGCCAAGGCGAAATGACCATCACCGTAAGCGCACCACCACATCCTGCGCTTCACCCAGCCCCTCATAGCGCGCGGTCCAGACCTGGCCGGGTGCGACCGGCTGCGGCGGCGAAAACGACCCGAGGGAGATGATATCCCCCGCGCGCAAGGGCCGCCCATCGCGGGCCAAATCCCGCGCAATCCAGGCAAGCGCATTCAGGGGGTGGCCCAGAATGGCAGCGCCCGGCGCGCGTGAAACCTCCCGCCCATCCTGATGCAGCGAAACACTCATGCGGCCCAGGGCGGCAATGAAATCGGGGCTGCGTGTCACTGCAATGGGTCGGCCCTGCACGCCAAGCCGCGCGCCGACATTGATGGCAAGCACATCGCCCAGGCTTGGGCGATGATCCGGCGCATAGACAAGATCGGGCAATTCAATGAAGGGGATCACCTGATCAATATGGCGGATCAGCGCGGCATGGTCATTCAGCGCCGTTTCAACCCCGCCCATCCCGATACGCAGCAGCATATCCGCTTCCAAGACCGGCACGGCGGCGAAGCGGGCTTCGATCTCAGTCCCTGAAGTCGCGCGCAAGGTGGCGTGGAAAATACTGCCGCGGATCGGGTGATCAATCCCGAAGCGTTGTTGGATGGCGGGGTTGGTCAGGCCAAGTTTGAAGCCGACAGTGTCTCCCAATGTTTGGGCGAAGATCGCGACAAGCTTGTCCTGCACGCAGCGCCCATCGGCGGGTGAAAGGGACGCGAAAGGTATCGGCGATTGACGTTGCAGGATTTGCCCGGCAAAGCGCGCAATCGCCGCATCATCCGGGCAGGCAGCTTCAGCGCCCGGCATGAAAGCCAAGCTGACCAGCAGCGCCGTGACAAGGCGCCGCCCCATCACGGCCTGACCTGCCCCGTGCCGAAAATCTTGTAGCGATAGGTGCAGAGTTGTTCGAGCCCGACAGGACCCCGCGCATGCAGCCGCCCTGTCGCGATACCGATTTCCGCGCCGAAGCCAAACTCACCACCATCGCAGAATTGCGTGGAGGCATTCCAAAGCCCAACGGCAGACGAAATGCCATCCAGGAATTGCTGTGCGGCCAGGGCATCTTCGGTGATGATCGCTTCCGTATGCTCACTGCCGAAACGGCGGATATGGGCCAGCGCTTCGTCAACACCCGCAACCACCTTCACCGACAGGATCGCATCCAGCCATTCGGTGGCGTAGTCCTGATCGGTTGCGGGTTTGAGGTCCGGCACAATGGCGCGCGCGGCGTCATCGGCGCGGAAATCGCAGCCAAGGCCGCGCAAATCCGCCATCAGCGCGGGCAAAAGCGCGGGTGCGATGGCGGCATCAATCAGCAGGGTTTCCGTCGCGCCACAAACACCGGTGCGGCGCATCTTGGCATTGGCCAATACCGCACGCGCCATGGCATGATCCGCCCCGGCATGGATGTAGGTATGGCAAAGCCCTTCGGCATGGGCCAGCACGGGCACGCGCGCTTCTTCCATAACGCGCGTGACCAGCCCCTTGCCGCCGCGCGGGACGATCAAATCAATCAAGCCCGAAGCGCGCAGCATGGCGCCGACAAAGGCGCGGTCTGCACTCGGCGCCACCTGCACCGCCGCTTCCGGCAGGCCGGCCAGCTTCAGCCCTTGCACCATGCAGGCATGAATGGCGGTGGCGCTGCGCAGACTTTCAGACCCGCCGCGCAAGATCACCGCATTGCCGGATTTCAAGCACAAGGCAGCGGCATCCGCCGTGACATTGGGCCGGCTTTCGAAAATCATGCCGATCACGCCAAGCGGCTGCGCCACGCGCTGCAAGCGCAGCCCATTCGGGCGCTGCCATTCCGCCAGCACACGCCCCACCGGGTCAGGCAGTGCGGCCACTTCTTCAAGCCCCTTCGCCATGGCTTCCACCCGCGCCGGGTTCAGCAATAGCCGATCGCGGAAGGCCGGGGTCAGCCCAGCTGCGGCGGCGATGTCCTCCGCATTGGCGGCGATGATCTGGGCTTCGCGTTCGCGCAGCGCCGCCGCCGCCAGCAGCAGCGCCTGATCCTTGATCGCGCTTGGCGCTCCGGCCAGCGCGGCGGTTGCCGCGCGCGCGGCGCGGGCGGCGTCCTCAAGGGCCTTGGCGGGATCGGGGGGCATGGCGTTCACGGGCAGAAAATCCTTTCTGACGCCTTATAAACGCATTAAGCCCCGCACGGCTATTCGATCTTGATGCCGCTTTCGCGAATGATCGGTTCCCATTTGGTGCGCTCCGCCGCCCAGGCGGTGGCGAATTCCCCAGGCGTGGAGGGCATGGCCTCCAGCCCATTGCGGTTCAGGATGCCGACCACATCGGGGTCTTCCAAGGCGATGCGCATGGCCTGGGCCAGGCGTTCCACAGCAGGTTCCGGCGTGCCGCGCGGCGCCACCACCGCATACCAGGAAGGCACATTGAAGCCCGGCAGGCCGGTTTCCGCCACCGTTGGGATATCCGGCAAAAGCCGAGAGCGCTGCAGGGTTGGCACCGCAAGCCCGCGCAGCCGGCCCGCTTCGATATGGGTTTTCACGGAAGGCGAGGTCGGGAAACCGTAATCCAGCCGCCCCGAAATCAAATCCGTCGCCACCAGGCTGCCACCACGGTAGGAGACCTCGATCGTGTCAATCCCGGCCATTTTGGCGAAGAGCAAGCCGGCCAATTGGGGCGCGCTGCCAATGCCGCTATGCCCCCAGGAGAGTTCGCCGGGCCGCGCCTTGGCCGCCGCGATCACATCAGCAGCGGTGCGCCAGGGGCGATCCGCCGGCACCGTCAGGATATTGAACAGGTCAACGGCGATGGAAACCGGCACCAAATCCCGCGCCGGGTCTATCGGCAGGCGCATCACCATGGGGCTGATCACCAAGGCGCCGAGGGTGGCGAGCAGGATGGTATAGCCATCGGCGGGGCTGCGCGCGACGATTTCCGTGGCGAGGTTGCTGCCCGCGCCGGGGCGGTTTTCCACAATCACCGGCTGGCCCAGCACTTCCGACATTTTGGGCGCAAAGGCGCGCGCCGAGATATCGGTTGCACCACCTGGGGTGAAGCCCACCACCAGGCGAATCGGGCGATTGGGAAAGGGCGCCTGCGCCAAGGCGGGGGCTGCAAGCAAAGGGCTGGCCGCGATCAAGGCGCGGCGGGAGAGAAGGGTCTTTGACATGGCGGTGCCTTATCAGACTTCGGCGGCGCATGCATCCCCTTTCCGGTTTTGCCCAGGGGCGCTAGAGAAATCGCCATGGAGGCCAATTTCGCTGCACAGGTTTTGCGCGCCACGCTTTTCGCCGCCCGTGCCCATGCCGGACAGGTGCGCAAAGGCTCGGCCGCCGAACCCTATGTGAACCACGTGATCGAGGTGGCCGCGATCCTCGCCGAACATGGCGCGCCAGAGGAAGCCATCCTGGCCGGGCTGCTGCATGACACAGTGGAAGATACCGAAACCACCGATGCTGATCTTGTGGCGGTTTTCGGCCCGGTGATTGCGGGCTTGGTGGCGGAAGCGACCGATGATAAAGAAAAACCAAAGGAAATCAGGAAGGCCTTGCAGATCAGCCAGGCGCCCAAGCATAGCGAAGCGGCCAAGCAATTGAAACTTGCTGATAAAATCGCGAATCTGCGCTCCATCGCCGATAGCCCACCGGCGAATTGGAACCATGCGCGCCGCATTGAATATGTCGGCTGGGCGGGGCGTGTTGCGGCCGGGCTTAAGGGCGTGAACCCCGGGCTGGATGCGCTGTTTGACACCACCTATCGTGCGGCGCTGGCCCGCCTCGCCAGCGAAATGCCATGAAGCGGCGGCTTTTTCTGGCAAGCGCCGGGCTGCTGGCGGCGCCAAACCTGGCGCGGGCACAGAAGGGCAGCGTGACCCTGCTGGTCCCCTTTGCGGAAGGCGGGGCAACGGATCAATTGATGCGCGCCCTCGCGAAATCCGCGAGCAAGGCTTTGGGCCAGGAAATCCGGCTGGAAAACAAGCCAAGCCGAACCGGGCTCAGGCTTTTGTCGCAATTGCGGGCCGCGCCGCCGGATGGGTCCGTGGTGATGCTGTTCCCCGTGGTGACACTCCGCGCCTTGGTGGAGCGCGGCGTTGATTTTACCATGGGGCGCGATGCGACGCCGATCATGTGTCTTGCCGGCGGTACTTATGGTGTCATTGCCAAGACGGATCGCTTTCCTGGCGGCTGGCGCGACTTTGTCGCCGAGGCGCGGCAGAAGCCTGGCCAGCTTTCCTTTGGCAGCATCGGTAATGGCTCGGTCGGGCATATCACCATGGCGCGGCTGATGGTGAAGGAAAATATCCAAGCCGTGCATCTGCCCTTCCGCAGTGCTGCCGATGGTGTGGACGCTCTCATGGCGGGTGATCTGGATGTCATGGCCGGGGGCGCGCGGTTGCATGTCTCGGTGGATCAGGGTGAGGCGCGCTGGCTCACGCTGTGGTCGCCGCTCCGCAATCCGCGCTGGCCCGATGTGCCGACCCTGGTTGAACTTGGCTATGGGCTGACGGAAACCGCGCCTTTCGGGCTGATCGGCCCGCCCAATATGCCGGCAGCCGAACGCCAAAGGCTGGAAGCCGCCTTCACCGCGGCGCTGCGCGCCCCTTCCGTCAAGGCTGTCATGATACGGCTTGGCATGACCGAGGATTTGCGTGATGCCAAAGCCTATGCCGCCTATCTGGCGGCGGCAGCCGGTGAGGAAGCGGCACTCGGCCTCAGGCCCGAAGCGCGGCAGTGATCCAGGCGGCAACACCGGTCCTTATTCTTGCATCGGCTTCCAAGGCGCGGCGCGCGGTGCTGGAAGGCGCTGGGCTGCGGTTCGAGACCCGCATCGCCGGCGTG
>JBIKXA010000160.1:0-8243 GCA_044356015.1 Roseomonas sp. | reverse complement strand
CGCTGGCGCTGCCCGCCGGAAAGCTTGGCCGGCAGGCGATCCGCCTGTTCGGCCAAACCCACCGCCGCCAGCATCTCTCCGGCGCGCGCCATGCGCCCGGCTTCTGAAAGCCACGGGGCCACTTCCAGCGCCATGGCCACATTCTGCCGCGCGGTCAGTGCCCCCAGCAGATTATGGTTCTGGAAAATGAAGCCGATGCGCTGGCGAAGTGATACGCGCGCCCTTTCCGATGCACCAAATAATTCCTGCCCCAATACGGTGCAGGACCCTTCCTGCATGGCGCGCAAGGCGCCGATCAGCGTCAGCAAGGTGGTCTTGCCGGAACCGGATGGGCCAGTCAGCAACAGCACTTCCCCCACCCCCACCTGCAAGGCGACATCGCGCAGCACCGGGCGGCGCAATTCACCTTCACCATAGGCGTAGTTCAGCGCCTCAATCCGAATAGGTTCTGCCTGCATCAGGAAAACATATCGGCTGGATTGGCATCACGGAGCTTGCGCATGGCAAGCAATCCCGCCACCGCACACATGCCAAAGATCATCAGGAACACGGTCACGCCGCGATCAAGCGTCATGCCCAATGGCAGGAAGGTAGCCGTGCCGACAAAATCATACATCCAGATGGAGGCCAAAAACCCCGGCACAAAGCCAAGCACGGCCAGAATCAGCGCCGATGCCATGACCACCCGCGCCAGATAGAAATTGGAATAGCCAATCGCCTTCAATGTTGCGTATTCGCGCAAATGATTGGCGATATCGCTGAACAGGATTTGATAGACAATCACCATGCCGACAATCAGCCCCATGATGCTGCCAAAGCCGAATATAAAGCCGATCGCGGTCGCGGTTTCCCAGTAATGGCGTTCATGCGCGACCAATTCAGGCTGGGTCAGCACCCTTACATCGCCGGGCAATAGCGCCTTGAGCCTTTCCTTGGTGGCCTCTACATCGGCACCGGCCACCAGGCGAATGGCGATCAGATCAACATTGGCCGGATCGCGCCCACGCACTACGCGGCGGAAATTCACCTCACTCATCACCAGATTGCCATCGGCGCCGAAGGAAGGGCCAATTTCCACAAGGCCCACAAGGCGCATCATGCGATTGCCGATCTGCACCTCAAAAGCGCCACCTTCGGCGAGTTTCTTGGCGATATCACCAAATTCCGGGCGGGAACGCACATCAAAACCAACCGCATCCACCTGCCGCAAGGCATCCGATATTTTGTCGAGACCCGGAAAGCGCATCGCACCCGCTTCAACATCGAAGCCAATCAATTGAATGGCGCGCTTGGCGCCGGTTTCCGGGCTTCGCCAGGCAGCTTGCGTCAAATAGACCGGCACGGCCTGCGCCACTTCCGGCAGGGCGAGCGCCTGATGGGCGCGGATGCGTGGCATGGTCTCTGGCCGGAAGCTTGCCATGGTCAGCGGATTCATCAGGAATAATTCCGCTTCCATGGCGGCGTAAAGCCGGGTCGCGCTGTCAAACAAGGCAGCGCGAAAGCCAAGCTGCATGAAGACCAGCACGGCGGCGAACATCACGCCCGCAATGGCGGAAAACAGCCGCGCGCGTTCAAAAAAAAGCTGCCGCGCCGCCAGCCGCGCGGGCAGGAAAAACCAATCAAAGGGTGAAAGCCGCCCCTTGTCGCCCGGTGCCGGCGCGGAAGCAACCGGCGGCGCGCGCAAATTTTCGGTCAGCGCATTCATGGCCGTATCGCCACCTGAACCTGCATGTTGGATCGGCGCCGCAAGGCGGCCGCCCCTGCCTCGTCCAGCGTCAGGCGAACTTCCACCGTGCGGGCATCCACCGCCGCCACGGGGTCATTGCTCGCCTGGGTTTGGCGTCGCACCGTCCAGCCAATGGCGCTGACCTCAGCGGCAAAGCGTTGCGCTTCGCCCGGCACCACAATCTCAGCCGGCGCACCAAGCCGCACGCGGGGAAGATCGGTTTCATAGACATCAGCCACGATTTCAAGCTTGGAAAGATCGGCGATTTCCAAGACGCCATCCGCACCCACCTGATCACCGGGACGAACAAAAACACGCAGAATCGTCCCCGCAATCGGCGCGCGCACACGCGCCAATTCGGCATCCGCCTGCGCCTTCGCCGCTGCGGCACGCATACCGGCAAGCCGTGCTTCGGCAAGCGCAATATCCTCAGGCCGGGAAGACAACAGCGTATCCAAAGCCGCCATGGCTTCACGCTTTTCGGCGGCGAGCCTGATGGCAATGGCGCGGCTGCGATCCGCGGCCGCCACGGCGCCCGCCCCGGTCGGCACCAGGCGTTCCGCCCGCTCAGCATCGCGCAGCGCAATTTCTTCCTGCGCGGTGATGGCTTCAACGCGTGCGCGCTGCGCCTCAATCTCTGAGGGGCGTCCAGCGGCGCGCAGCCGGGCAAGTTGCGCCTCTGCCTCGGCCACGGCGGCCTGGCCTTGGGCGGCGGCGGCATCCTTCATGGCGGCATCGGCAAATTCCGCCAGCAATTGGCCTTGAGTCACTTCCGCGCCTTCAGTCACCAAAAGCCGATCAAGCCGCGTCACCGCCATGCCGCCCGGCTGATTGAGCCGGCGGATGCGCGAAGCGGGCTCCACGCGCCCAAGTGCGCCGACGCCAATCGGGCCAGAGGCAGCGGCAGGCGCGGGGCTTGCGGGGGCCGGCGCGCTGGGCCGCATCTGCCAAAACGCTGCGCCGCCAACCCCAAGCAGCAAAAGCACAGCGATGATCTTGCCGCGCCGTGTCATGGCCGCACCTCCAAAAGCCCGGAAAGCGCCGCGCGCATTTCCGCCAATTCTTCAGAACTTGGCGTGTAAAGGCTGAACAACCGCGCCATGAACAACCCATCGCCGGCGGCCATGATGGCCGCGCCATGGCCGGGCGGCAGGCCATCCGCGGCAACGGCGGCGCGCATTTCGGCAATCACGGCGCGCATCGGCGCCAGAAGCCCGGGGTCGTGATGGAAGGCCGCCAGAAACACCGCCCCGGCCCGCTGATGGCGTTCATTGCAGGCCATCTCACCCTCGCCAAAACCCCATTCCAGCATGGACCGCGCCACGCGCCCCGGCCCTTCCGGTTGGGCGGCGACGCAGGCCGCGAATTCCTGCGCGATGAAGGCAGCAAGCCGGCCGAGCAGGGCTTCGATAAGCGCTTCCTTGGAGGCGAAGTGATACAGCAAACCGCCCTTGGAAACCCCGGCCTCACGTGCGGCGGCTTCCAGGGTAAGCGCCGCCACACCGCGGGCAATAATGAGTTTCTCAGCGGCATCCAGAATGCGGCTGGGCGCATCCATTGCGGGGGCGTGGGTATCCATACCGCTTAACTATACCGTCCGGACGGTCTTTCAAGCCTGAGAGGCTAAAACCCCATCCAGCAGCGCCTCGATCTCCGCCGGGTCGTCCCAGGCCAGCGCAATGCTCACCACCTGAATCCCGGTTCGCAAGGCTGGCGGGATGCGTACAATATCCTTGCGCGTTGTCACCGGGATGGCGCGGAGCTTTTCCGCCTCGGCCAGCAGGTCACGGATTTCCCGGTCATCGAAGGGGTAGTGATCCGCGAAAGGGTGGCGCGCGGCGATCACCGCCCCGGCTTCCTGAAGGGTCGAGAAGAATTTGCGCGGATTGGCAATGCCGCAAAACGCCACCACGGGCTTGCCGGCAAGCGCCGCCGCTTCCGGCCCCGGCACCAGCCGGGCGCGCAGCACCGGCAATCCGGGCGGGAGAAGTGCCAGCGCGCCAGTTTCATCATCCCCGATCAGCACCGCCGCCTGGCAACGCGCCGCAGCCGCAAAAACCGGTTCGCGCAACGGTCCAGAAGGGATGACGCGACCATTTCCAAAGCCATAGGACCCATCAATGATCAGCAGCGAGAGCGATTTTTCGAGGGTCGGGTTCTGCAACCCATCATCCATGATGATCGCTTGCGCGCCCACCGCTTCCGCCGCCGCGCCCCCTGCCGCGCGATCCGCCGAAACCCAGGTCGGCGCAATGGCGGCCAGCAGCAAAGCCTCATCCCCCACGGCGCGGCTATCATGCGTGGCGGGGTCAACCTGCGCCGGGCCTTTCAGCTTGCCGCCATAGCCGCGCAGCAGGAAATGCGGCGCCAGGCCACGCGCTTGCAGCCTTTCGCCGAGATCGAGCGCCACGGTCGTCTTGCCCGCCCCGCCCGCCGTGGCATTCCCGCAGCAGATCACGGGCAGGGGCAAATGCCGCCCAGGCTGCGCCATGCGCCGCGCCGTTGTGGCGGCGTAAAGCGCCGCAATGGGCGAGAGCAAAGCTGCCGCCACACCAGGCTTACCGCTCCAGAATCCAGGCGCTCGCATGCGATGAAACCGTTCAAACCTTCCGCAATGTCGGCAACGCGCATCATGGCGCGCCCGACAAGGATGTTTCTTTAGGGGGCTTCCCGATCCGCGCGGCTTCGCCGTCTGTGCGGTAGGATCCCCTGAGATAATTGTGGTTTGGTCCTCCCGGAGGAGGCCATGTTACCGCGCCGGGCGGATCAAGGGCAACAGGCTTGTCGCGATGCGCCCCGGCAGGTCCGCCTGATCCTGGGCGAGCGCCGCCGCAGCCCTCGCCATGACCTGCCCGGCGGCGGGGTCAGCCAGGATGCGCGCGATGTTGCCGGCCAAAGCTTCCGCCGCGCCCTGCCCATCCGGGGTTTCCACCAAGGCATGGGCAGCGCGGAGCCGCGTGATGATTTCGCTGAAATTGAAGTGATGCGGCCCGATCAGGATGGGGCAGCCCAGCCGCGCCGCTTCCAAGGGGTTCTGCCCGCCATGCGGCACCAGGGAACCGCCAATCAGCGCGACCCGGGCCAAGCGATAGAACAGCCCCAATTCGCCAAGCGTATCAGCGACATAAACTGCTACCCCTGCCCCGGCTTCCTGCCCTGCGCCCCGCCGCGCCACGGGCAAATCGCCGGCCAGCGCGGCAATATCCGGCCCACGCGGCGGGTGGCGCGGCACAATCACGGTCAGCAAGCCAGGATGCGCCGGCGCCAGCAGCCGATGGGCGCTCAGGATGATTTCATCCTCCCCCGGATGGGTGCTGGCGGCGATCCAAACCGGCCGCCCCGCCCAGGCGGCACTCAGCCGCGCGCGTTCAGCCTCATCCGCCGGCAAGGGCGGCGCGGCATATTTCAGGTTCCCCCAACAGGGCACATCACGGCCCGCCAGCACCGAAAACCGAGCCGCATCAGCCTCGGTCTGCGCCAGGATCAGGCCGAAGCGCCCGAGCAAGCCCCGCGCGAAGCCCCTTGCCCAGGCCCAACCACGCGCGGAACGGCCCGACATGCGCGCATTCACCAAGGCCAAGGGAATGCCCCGCTTGCCCGCCGCCGCGAGCATATTTGGCCAGAGTTCCGATTCCACAATCACGGCCAGATCAGGCCGCCAGCCCTCCAGAAACCGCGCCACCCAGCGCGGCACATCCAAGGGCAGGAAGCGATGCTGGGTGCGGGGTGCCAGTTCCGGCGAAAGCCTTTGTTCCAGCAAGCGCGCGGACGTCACCGTGCCGGTCGTGACCAAAAAGGACAAAGCCGGGTCCTGCCGCGCCAAAGCCTCCAGCAGCGGCAGCAGGGAAAGCGTCTCCCCATTGCTTGCCGCGTGGCACCAGACCAAGCGGCCCGGCGGGCGCGCGGCACCCTGGCCCCGGCGTTCGGGCAGGCGTTCGGCGATTTCCTTGCCCTTGGCGGCGCGGCGGCGGAGGTATAGGGGCAGCAAGGGCGCCAAAAGGCTCGCCATCAGCGCCCAAGCGCCGGCCGGGATGCGGGCCGAAAGATTGGGCGGTGTCATCGCGCGACCGCCTGATCGGCGCGCTCTGTTGCGCGGTTGAGCGCTGCGGTGATGGCCGGCAAGGCGCTGGCAGGGTCTTCGCGCGGCACGGCGATGGGCGCTTCGATTACCACCACGGCGCGCGCGAAGGGCAGCGGAAAGCGCATCCGGTCCCAGGACCGGGCGCGGCGCATGCGCGATGATGCCGCCCCGCAGACCAGCACCGGCAGCCCCGCGAGCGCCGCAAGCTGGGCGATCCCCGGTGCGGCTTCTCGTGCCGGGCCGCGCGGTCCATCGGGCGTGATCACCGCAACCCCGCCGCCTTCCAAAACCCGCAAAAGCTGGCGCAGCCCCGCCGCCCCACCTTTTGAAGATGAGGCATGCACCACTTCCACATCAAAGGGCGCCACGGCACGGGCGATCAGCCGGCCATCCCGATGCCGCGAAATCAGCGCCTGCGCGCGCAGCCCCGCCGCCGCCGGAATATGCTGGCCCATCAGCCGCCAGCCCTGCGCGGCCAAGGGCAAACATTCATGCCAGAAGGCGAGGATCAATGGCTCCCCCCGCGTCACCTTGGCGTATTCGGCGCCTTCCAACTGCCAGCGCGTGGTGGCCCAGATCAGCCGCAAATACAGCCCGATCAGCCAGGCGAGCAGCGCCTGGGCGGTAGGATGGCGGATCAGCCGCTTGAGCATCGGGGATGGGCTTCGCGCGTCATCAAGGCTGCTGTAGCGCGGATTGGCAGGCCGGGAAACGCCACCGGGCGCGAAGCTACCCAGGCCTGCCCATGCCGTGTTAGGCTTTCCGCAAGGTATTGCGATGTGGCGGCGTGCCGCCCGATGGTTGAGGGAGAATGACCACCATGGCCTTGCGTGACCAGAAGGGCGCCGCGCGCCTTGCGCTTCCGGTGGTATTGGCTTTGACCCTGGCGTTCCTGCCCGGTTGCAAGGAGGAAACCGCCCCCGCCCGCCAGCAGGCCGCCGCCCCGCCTGCGGCAGTTTTTGTCAGCCGCGTGGAACGCCAAGCCATCAGCCGCGGCGCGGATTTCATTGGCCGGGTGGAAGCGATTGACCGGGTGGATATCGTGGCCCGCGTCACCGGGTTTTTGCAGGCGCGGCATTTCAATGAGGGCGATGCGGTGAAGGCCGGGCAATTGCTGTTCACCCTGGAACAGCCGCCCTTCGCCGCCGAAGTGGCGCTACGCCGTGCGCAGCTTGATAGCGCGCGGGCTGATCTGGCCAATGCCACCACGCAGGTGACGCGCGGGCGGGAATTGGTGAAAACCAACGCCATCCCGCAAGCAACCCTGGATGACCGCATTACGGCGGAAGCGGAATCCAAGGCCAAGGTCGCCGCTGCTGAAGCGCAATTGCAGCAGGCAGAGATCAACTACGGCTACACCGAAATCCGCGCGCCCTTTGATGGTCGCGCGGGGCGTTCGCCGCTCAGCCCCGGCAATGTCGTGAGCCCGAATGCGGGCACGCTGGTGACGATTGTGCGCGATGACCCGATCCGCATCAGCTTCCCCGTGACACAGCGGCAATTGCTGCAAGTCCGGCGCGAAGGCGGCACCGATGGCGCTGAGCGCATCAAGGTGCGCGTGCGCCTGCCCGATGGCACGATGCTGGACAGCACAGGCCGCTTTGACTTCATTGATGTCACCACCAATCGCGCAACCGATTCCGTGCTGGTGCAGGCAATGATCCCCAATCCGCAAAAATATCTGGTGGATGGCCAGGCGGTGACAGTGGTGGTCGAAGCGGGCGACCCGGAACAGGCCATTGTCATTCCGCAATCCGCCTTGCAGATAGACCAGGCCGGCAGCTTTGTTTTGGTGGTGGGGGCCGAGAACAAGGTGGAAGTCAAGCGCGTGAAGACAACGCGCGGGCTTGGTGGCCAAATGGTGGTGACCGAAGGGCTTGAGATTGGCCAAATGGTGATCACCGAAGGCGCGCAGCGCGCCCGCCCCGGCGCCGTGGTGGCGCCGCAGCCGGCACCAAGCGTGCCGAGCGGTTCCATGCCCGGCTCAGCACCAAGGCGGGGCTGACGCGCCATGATCTCAAAACTATTCGTTGACCGCCCGCGCTTTGCGATTGTCATTGCGATTCTGACGACGATTGCCGGCCTGATTTCGATGCTGCGCATTCCGGTGGCGCAATTCCCCGATATCGTGCCGCCGCAGGTGCAGGTGTCGGCGAATTTTCCGGGTGCCTCGGCCGAGGTTGTCGAAGCCACCGTCGCGCAGCCCCTGGAAAGCCAAATCAATGGCGTGGATGGCATGATTTATATGCAATCCACCAGCGGCAATGATGGTTCCTATTCTCTCAATGTTTCCTTCCGCGTGGGATCGAACCCGGATCAGAACACCACCAATGTGAATAACCGCGCGCAATTGGCGCTGGCGCAATTGCCGCAGGAAGTGCAGCGCCTTGGCCTGACCGTGCGCAAGAAATCATCGGCCATGCTGCAGGTGATCAC
>JBIKXA010000159.1:0-8372 GCA_044356015.1 Roseomonas sp. | reverse complement strand
GCGCGACGCCTGAAGGCTTTTGCGGCCTATGATGCTTTGGAACGCTTGCCAATGCCCGCCATTGCCGTGGTTGAGGGGCCTGCCATTGGATCAGGCGTCGAAATCGCCGCCGCCTGTGATTTCATTATCGCGACACCAGCGGCTTCCTTCCGCACCCCGGAAGCGCTGTGGGGCACGGTGGGGGCAACGCAACGCCTGCCGCGCATCATCGGCAAGCGGCTCGCGAAGGATTTGATGTTCACAGGCCGCGCGCTTGGCGCTGAGGAAGCGCGCGAAGCGGGGCTCGTTTCGCGTGTGGTTGCGCCCGAAGCGCTGGCCGCCTGCCTCGCGGAGGCCACCACCACCATTCTGAAGGCACCCCCCGCCGCGATGGCTTTGGCGAAACGCTGCGTGGATGAAGGGCTGGAACGTGACCCGCGCGGCGCGCTCGCCACCGAAATCCTGGCCATCGAGGAAAGCCTGGCCGCCGCAGAATGGCGCAAGAAAATGCAGGATTTCTGACGGATGCAGCCCGCCTGGGCAATGCGCCACGGCAAGACCTGGTCCCCGCAGCGGATAAAAGCAGGCTGGACAGGGCAAAGCCGCTTCGCTAGGAAGGCGCTTCTGACCAAGCTTTGCCCTTGTCAGGGCCCAGATAGCTCAGTTGGTAGAGCATGCGACTGAAAATCGCAGTGTCGCTGGTTCGATTCCGGCTCTGGGCACCATTTTCTCATCCTAGCGCGTTGAAAAACCACGATTTCTAAATCTTGGCCGGTTTTCTCCCCCCAATACTCCCCACATTCTTTCGTTGCTTTATCGTAACAGTATCATTTGCCCCCATAGCCGCGAAGCTTTGCCAGGCATTTCCCACCGCCCCAGGCGCGCGGGTTTCATGGGCTTGGGCATGGCGGGGGGGCCTTCAATCTCGGGCGGGATGGGCGGCACCGAATTGAAGGGCCTTCGCGCTCACCGCCGCGAAACTAGGACAGGGGGGCTTACCTTTTTCTTTCCAATTCGCGGCGATGCGCGCCCTTGGCCCCCAATACGGTGTTCGCCCCCAGGCTAGAGATTTAGGGGGGGGTGGGGGCTGGCAGCGCATCAAAGGCCAGCGCCCCAAAATCGGCGGGCGTGATCCGTAGGGCTTCCAGCGTGGCGCGCGTCGGGACGAGGGTTTCCAGATCGGCGCGCGTGATCGGGCTAGGCCAAGGTTCGGGCGCGCGGGTTCTGGCGCCATTGGCAGGGGCGCCATGCTTTTTGCCCCTGCTAGGCGGGAAGGTGGAAGCGTTTCGTGTCATGCTGCCATTATAGCATGGCGGGCGGGTGTCCCACTGTCCCATTCCCTAGGGGTGGGACAATGGGACAGCACCTAGGCGGCGTCTTTCTGCCAGCGGGACAGCGTGCTTTTCGGAATGCCGGTTTCGCGCGCAACATCCCTTAGGCTCATGCCCTCTGCCAGCATGGCCAGCGCCTTGTCGCGCTGTCCCGCGTCAACGGCGCGTTGTTCCCACGCCATACCGCCCTCTGGCGTTTCGGATAGTCGGGCCTCAAATGGTGCAACATCCCCGCCCATCGCGCCGCGCGCCTTCTCGATATGAACCTCAAACCGGGCGCCCTCTTCCGGCGAGTAATCGGCAGGCCGTCTCAAAGCGATAACCGTATCAAGCGCATCTTCTCGGCGGCTAGTCCCGCGTTGCTGGCCACCCTTGCCCGCATGATGAATGAAGATCACCGTCTTTCCGGCGCGGCGTAGGGACAGAAGGAAGGACTGGAACCCGCCCCAATCATCGGCTTCATTTTCGCGCATCCCGGCGGCGAGTGTGCTTAGATTGTCCAAAACCAGGATATCCGCCGTTTCCATGCTGCGGGCAAGCATTTCCATTCCGGCCTCGGTTGCGATGTTCGGAATGCCGCTTTCTGTCAGATCACCAATGGCGAATTGCAGGAAGCCCGGTTTGGGCTGTGCCGGAATGGCGCGCATCAATTGCTTCAAGCGTTGCTTCAATTCACCGGCGGGCATTTCACCATCAACATGCACCACGCGCCGCGGTTCCGGCGCGCGCCAGCGCATGAAGGCGCCACCGGTTGCCAGGGCAAGGCTTAGTGACAGCGCAACAAATGTCTTGCCCATACCGCGCGGCGCGTAAATCTGCGCCAAGCCGGGCAAGGGCAGGATCGGCGTGATCGCGTATTGCCTTGGCGGTATGTCCAGGCTCAGTAAGTCTTGTAGCCCAATGCAAGGCAACGCGCCTTCAATCGGTTGAAGCGTTGCGCGCGGCAGATCATGGCGCGGCGCGGGTTCGATCGGCGCCCCCCAATCATCAACCGGCGTTGCGCCCCAATGCTCCGGCGCGGTTTCAAGCGGTGGCGCATCAAGCCAATCACGCGGCGCATTGATCCGAATATCGGCCAGGCTATCGGCGCTCATGCCCTGCCCCCTTGCGCGTTGCGCGGCTTCGCTTTGCCCTCGGCGAAGGCGCGGGCCAGCGTCTTTTCGGCGGCTCGGAAATCGGCGCAGCGCGCGGCAATTCCGGCGAGGGCAGATTGCAGCGCGGCGAATGCTTCGCCCTCTGGCAATTCCCCACCGGCAACCAGGCCGCCAATCGCAAAGCCCGCGCGGTTTATCGTGGCGTGTTTCGTGCCATCGGGGGCGCTCAGGATCGCGCGGGTTTCACTGTCCAAGGCGGCGAGGGCGTAGCGTGATCCCTGCCCGGCGCGCGTGAATGGCGCCATGGTGCGGGGCGGTGGGGCTGGTAGCGGCTTTGGCGGTGGGGCTATCGCATCAAGTAACCAGGCGGGCGCGGGTTCGATCGGCGCGCGGTGTTGCAGCGTATAGCCCGGCGAGGGCGGAGCGATGATGTATCCGCCATCCGCCCTAACATCAATTCCGGGCGCCACGCGGGACGCGCTGTTCCGAATGGTGCGGCCTTCCGGCATTTTGAAAAGCAGGTGAAGGCCACCGGATCGCGTTTCATGCCAGCGTGTCTCGGGCAGAAGGCGCCACCGGTTCGCGCTTAACCAAGCCATGCCGGGCGCCCCGCCCTTCACGTCAACGTCAATCGCAAAGAACCCGGAAGCAGCGCCAGTCGGGACGCCAATCATATCGGCGCCAGGCTTTGAGAATTGGCGCCGGATTTCGGCGGCGTCGCGTGTCGCGTCTTTGAACCCGCGCGGCGTGATCGGGCGCTTGGTTTGATCGCAAGCAAAAACAGGCCACCGGGCGGAAATCAGCAGCGCGGCGGCGAGAATATCTTGGGCCATGGTGATCGGCTCCATTTTGGGCCGCACCGGGCTTGCGCTTTGCGTTGGAAAAACTTAGAAGATGCTTTGCCAGCCTAAGTTTTTCCGCCCCGTCGCGCTTCCGTAGTGCGGCGGGGTTTTCAGTTTTGGGCGAAGCGCAGCAACCCGGCGAAGGCCAGCAATGCCAGCGGCGCGCCAATGAAGGCGCCCGCGTGAAGGGCGCGGATCATTTCTCGGCCCCTACCAAGCGGCGGAAGCTTTCGCCCGTGATTACGTTCGTTCCGCCGATTTTCTTCATTTCAAGCGCGCCACTGGCAGCAAGGCGGCGGATGGTTGAACGGCTCCAAGGCCCAAGGCGCACCGCTTGGCTAATCGTGAAGGCCAGCGCGCGGGGATTCGGCTCGGGGCGGTTCGGGGAAATCTTTGGCATATTCAGCACCTTTCGAAAATCGCGCATATCTCAATGCGCCGTGGTGCTTTGCCTTATGACGCCTTAAATCGTCTTGGTGACGTTGCTATTTCTCGCCTTTTTTCGCGCTAGTTTTGGCAACCCCCCGCCGCAAGTGTCCAAGTATCCCGTCCGGCGTGACAATAACCCCCAGGCGCTTGGCTAGAATTTTCAGAAATCGCAGCGCCGGGCCTCGTTCACTCAAGCCGGGTTCTTGCCCCGTGGCGTGGCGGAAAGCGGTGGCGCCATACGCCACCAAAAGCCGGGCGCGATGCGCTTCATTTCGCCCACCGCCTTTGCCCAGGCCGCGCCAAAAGCCATCGGCCTCTTGCAGCGCCAGAAACATCAGCGCCAAGCCGTCTAGCGCGGGCGCCAGCGCCTTCCCCCGTTCATGCGGCGCCATTGCCCCCAGATCACGCGCCAGCCCTGCCAGCGGGCTTTCAGGCGGGGCCAGCATCAGCGCCTGTTCTAGAATGTCGTCGAGGGTATCGCGCGCCTCGGCTGACATCACCGCGCCACCGCGCGCAATTTCCACCGGATCAGCGCCAAGACGGCGCAGCAAAGCATCGGCGGCGGTGGCGCTTTCCTTGCACCATGCCGCAATCGTTTCGGGGCGCGGCGGGGCGGTTTCCTTGGCCCGTGCCGCAATCGGTTCCGGGCGCGGTGGGCCGTCACGCCAATCGTGCGGCGGGGGAGGCTTGAAAATGGCAATGACAAGCTGGTTCAAATGCGAAGCGGCGGCTTCAAGATTGGCATATCCCGCCCCGCCCCGCACCTTCGCCTTGTCCAGCATTTCCGCCACCGTTGCGGGCGTGAAATCGTCCGGCACCCATGCGAAGCGCCCCGGCATGGCGGGCGGGCTAGTGACGGGGCGCGGGCGTTTCGCGGGCTGGCGCGCCATTACCGCGCCCCCTTCGCGCGGGCTTTGGGCAGGCTCACCACCGGGGCGGGGGGCTTGGTGCAATGCTGGCCCCAGGCTTCCATCAAGCCTATGCGCCTTTCGAATAAATCGCTCCGGCGATAGCGCCCGGCAACCTTGTTTGCGTCTTCATGGGCCAAAGCCTTTTCGGCGGCGTCACGTTCCCCAGGGTGGCAATCATCGCACCATGTTCGGAAGGTTGCGCGCCAGCCATGCGGCACCACCGGGCGCCCGGACGGATCAACCCATTTTGGCCCATCCTCGCCCTCATTCATGCGGCGGATCACGGCAGAAAGCGCCATATCTGAGAAAGGGCCGGTTCGGCTTAGGTTCGGGAAGATCAGCGCATCACCCGCAAGCCGGGCCAGCTTGGGCAGATCAGCAGGCGCCACCTTCACCCCATAGGCCAGCCCATAGGCGGTGGCGAGGGTTTCCAGCATGGCGGTGGAAAGCGGGACGCGGTGGGGCGGCGGTTCGGAAAGGTTGCGGCCTTTCATCACCAGGCCCGGCACGATTAACACGGCTTGGCCCCCATCGAAGCTGATCCAATGCCAGCGCAGCGCGCGGGCCTCACCGGATCGAAGGGCGCTCAGGGCCGTGAAGCGCAGCGCCACCGGCGCCAAGCCGGGCAGCTTGTCCAAGGCTTCGAAAAATGCCGGGGCTTGTCGCCATGTCAGGGAAGGGTGGCCTCGCTCCCCGGCTTGTTGTGTCAGGCCAAGGTGGCGCAGCGTCCTTACATCGGCGGCGGTGGCATCGGCGCCCCATCCTTGCGCGGCGGCGAAGCGCAAAACGGCTCCAATCCGGCGAAGCGTTTTGGCGGCGATGATCGGCTTTTCGTGCCAGATCGGCTTGATCGCATCCCGCACCATTTCCCGCGTGATAGCGTTCACCGGCTTTGCCATAAGCGGCGCGGCGTGAAGTTTCAGGCTCGATTCCCACATATGCGCCGTGCGGGCGTTCTTCCATGCGGGCGCCTCGGCCTTAATCACCGCCTCGGCTACCTTGGAGAAGATGCGTTGCTCGGCCTCTGCCTCGGCCTTGCGGGCGGCTTCCAGGGCCTTGCGGGCTTGGCGGCGGCTTTCTATCGGATCAGTGCCCTTGCGGGCTTCATCAAGCGCCTTTTCGGCTTTGCGGCGGGCTTGGGCAAGCGACACGGCGGGATAGCCCCCCAAACCGGCTTCCCGGCGTTTCCCGCCATGCGTGAACCGCACAAGCCAAGATTTCCCGCCCGTAGTTTCCACTTGCAGCAACAACCCGCCCCCATCGGAAAGCCGGTAGGGTTTTTCGTGCGCCTTGGCGGCTTTAATCGTCGCGTCGTCTAGGTTATCTAGCCTTCGTCTTGGCATGGCAGGGCCTCAAAGTGCGGGGAAAGGAAGGGGCTTTTTTCACTCCCCACAATACTCCCCACATTCAGGGCTTGCAATATCAAAACGGCTCTAAGCGGTTCAAGATGTGTTTTTTGCTTTCGGGATAAGGGAAGATTCGGTGTTTGGTATGGGGTTCGGGGCTGGTTTGAAACGCCTTAAAACGGCAAAATGGTTCCGGCTCTGGGCACCATTTTCCCCTCCCGTAATGCAAATTAAAAAATCATCAGGCACGGGTCTTGCGTTGCCGAAGGGGGGCGCCGCCCTCGATCCCCCGCCGGGGTCACAATGTTACGCCGGGTCCCGCCAATATCGGCGACCTGGATCGGAGCAATAGCATGAACACCACCACCCAAGGCACCAAGACGCCGCATCGCATAGTTGTGGTGGGCGGCGGGGCAGCGGGGCTGGAACTGGTGACCAGGCTCGGCCACCGCTACGCTCGGAGCGGCGAGGCTGAGGTCACGCTGGTGGAACGCGCCCGCACCCATCTGTGGAAGCCGCTGCTCCATGCGGTTGCCGCAGGCAGCCTGGATCGGGACCGGCATGAGCTGCACTACCTGCGCCAGGCGCATAACCACCACTTCACCTATCGCTTCGGGCCCATGACCGGCATTGACCGTGAAGCCCGCGAAGTCCTGGTCGGCGCCACCATTGATGATGAAGGCCGCCAGGTCACGCCCCCAAGCCGCGTGCCCTATGACACGCTGGTGATCTGCATCGGCAGTGTGACCAATGATTTCGGGACGCCAGGGGCAGCCGAACACGCCGTGCCGCTGGAAAACGTGGCCCAGGCCAGCCGCTTCCATCGCCGCCTGGTCAATGCGTGCCTGCGCGCCAATAGCCAGGCGGAGCCTGTGCGCCCAGGCCAGTTGCATGTCGCCATTATCGGCGCGGGCGCCACGGGGACGGAATTGGCCGCTGAATTGCACCGCACGGTCCGTGCGGTGGTCGCTTATGGCCTGGACAGGATTGACCCGGCACGGGATGTCCGCATCCGCCTGATTGAAGCCGCACCGCGCATTCTGCCCGCCCTGCCTGAGCGAATTTCGGCGGCCACGCTCGCGTTGCTCGAAAAGCTGGGGGTAGAGGTGCTGGCGGGCCGCCGTGTGGCGGAAGTGCGCGCCGATGGCGTGGTGCTGGCCGATGGTGCCGTCATCCCCGGCGAGTTGGTGGTTTGGGCCGCGGGCGTAAAAGGCCCGCCGGTGCTGCGCAATATCGGCGGGCTTGAAACCACGCCGAATGACCAGCTTGTGGTGCTGCCCACGCTGCAAACCACGCGCGATCCTGACATTTTTGCGCTTGGCGATTGCGCCGCCTGCCCGCGCCCGGATGGCAAGGGCAATCTGCCACCGCGCGCCCAGGCCGCGCATCAGCAGGCGACACATCTTTATCGGCAAATTGACCGCAAGCTGCGCGGGCTTGAGGTGGAACCCTTTGTCTATCGCGATTTCGGGTCGCTGGTCTCGCTTGGGAAATATTCCACCGTGGGCAGCCTGATGGGCTTTGTGGTCGGGCGAAGCATGTTCATTGAAGGCTATTTCGCGCGGATGATGTATCGATCACTTTATAAGATGCATCAGACAGCGCTGCATGGGCATGCGCCGGTGCTGTGGCGCACCCTGGTTGGCATGATCGCGGATCGCGGTCAGCCGCAGGTGAAGCTGCATTGAAGGCAGGGGGCGTCGTTACCCCATAGCCCCCACCCCAAACACGAAAAGGGGGCCGAAGCCCCCTGCAAAACCGCGCATTATCCAAGCCGAGGCTGGGTCAATTTCAGCCCTGACGAGCCTTGAGCCGCGGGTTCTTCTTGTTGATCACGTAAACGCGACCGCGGCGGCGCACCACAACGCAGTTCTTGTCACGGGTCTTGGCGGATTTCAGGGAGTTACGGATTTTCATTGGTCAAACCTTTCGAAGGCGCGGCTTCTAAGCAACCTGCGTGGGCAAGTCAACCCATCGCGCTTCCCTTATTCGGCGGCGCGGCGTTCCTCTGCCATGATACGCAAGAACCCATCACGCGTCTGGGGCAGTTTGCGCCCCATGATCTGTTCGGCCACTTGCGTGCGCAGCACCTGCGCCGTGCCGCCGGCAATGGCGAACATGCGGGCATCGCGCAGGTAGCGCTCCATCGGATTGTCGCGCGAATAGCCCGCCGCGCCCCAAACCTGCAAAGCCTGGTTGGTCACGCGGATCGCCATCTCTCCGGCCAGTACCTTGGCTTGGGCGGCGGCCAAGCGGTCCGGAAAGCCATTCGGCCCGGCGCTTTTCGCCGCGCGCCACACCAAAGCACGGGCCGCTTCCACCTCAATGGACATATCGGCCAGCATCCAGGCAAGGCCCTGGAACTCCCCAATCGGGCGGCCAAATTGGCGGCGGGTTTGGGCGCGCTCAAGCGCATGTTCATAGGCCCCGGCGGCAAGGC
>JBIKXA010000158.1:0-8405 GCA_044356015.1 Roseomonas sp. | reverse complement strand
TTCAAGGCGCCAGCCGCACGCTTTGGCGCTTGCGGCCCCAGTTCCCCGGCTTTTCCTCAAACACGCCGGGAAGGGGCGTGCCGCAATCCGGGCATCCGCCATCCGGGCCAAGGCGCCATTCCAGAATGTCATACCAATCGCGCTTGATCAGAGACCCGCCGCAGGCATGGCACCAGGTGCTGGCGCGGGATGGCGCATGGATATTGCCGACATAGACATGCCGCACCCCCGCGGCACGGGCCAGGCGCCGCGCGCGGAACAGGGTTTCGGGCGGCGTGCCTGGGCGATCCTTCATGCGGAAATCCGGCTTGAAGGCGCTGAAATGCAGCGGCACATCGGGGCCGAGGGCGTCCAGAATCCACTCCGATAGGGAAATGATTTCAGCATCCGAATCATTCAGTCCTGGGATCAGCAGCGTGGTGATTTCAAACCACACCTTGGTTTCACGCTTCAGATAGATCAGCGTTTCCTTGACGGGTTCCAATTGGCCCTTGGTGATGTCGCGATAGAAGCCCTCGGTGAAGGCTTTCAGGTCAATATTGGCGGCGTCAATGTGGCGATAGAATTCCTCGCGCGGGCCAGGGTTCATATAGCCGGCGGTCACCGCGACGGTCTTGATGCCCTCGGCGCGGCAGACCTTCGCGATATCCATGGCATATTCAAGAAAAACCACCGGGTCGTTATAGGTGAAGGCGATGGAACGGCAGCCGAGTTGCTTGGCCGCGCGCATGATCACTTCCGGTCGGCCAGAGGATGCGACACTATCCATCTCTCGGCTTTTGGAAATGCCCCAATTCTGGCAGAAATCGCAGGCGAGGTTGCAGCCGGCGGTGCCGAAGGACAGCACCGGGGTGCCGGGCAGAAAATGATTGAGCGGTTTTTTCTCAATCGGGTCCACGCAAAAGCCGGAGGACCGGCCATAGGTGGTCAGCACCACGCCATCCTCATTGGCGCCGCGCACGAAGCACAGCCCTCGCTGGCCATCGCGCATCTTGCATTCGCGCGGGCAGACATCGCAGCGAAAGCGGCCATCCGATAGCTTGGTCCACCAGCGAGTCGGCACGCCAGTGAGCTTCTGGGCTTCGGGGATCATGGTTTCGGCAGGCATTTGATCTATAATGGGGCGATGGATGCCGCGACAAAAGCCCCGGAAGTGCAGGGCGCCTTTTATCCCGCCGATCCCGCGAGCCTGGCCGCTGGGGTGGATCGCCATATCGCCGCGGCAAGCCCCTGGGCGCTCAGCCCCAAGGCCGTGGTGGCGCCCCATGCGGGGCATGTATTTTCTGGCGCCATTGCGGGTAGCGCCTATCGGTTGTTGGCCGCTCAGCGAGGAACCATCAGCCGCGTGGTGATCCTGAGCCCGCCGCATCGCATGGCGGTGCAGGGGCTGGCGGTGCATCCGGCAACACATTGGGCGACGCCGCTGGACGTGTTGCCGGTGGACCGGGCTGCGATTGCGAAGCTGCTGGCGCTGCCCTTTGTCGCGGAAAACCCAGCCCCCTTCACGCGCGAACACGGCATAGAAGTGCATCTGCCCTTCATCCAACGCGCCTTGGGCGAAGTCGCCATCATCCCCATGCTGGTCGGGCAGGCCATGCCGCAACAGGTGGCGCAGGCGCTGGAAGCGGTTTGGGGCGGGCCGGAGACCGCCATCATCATTTCCTCAGACCTGTCGCATTACCTTGGCTATGATGAAGCCCGCGCCAAGGATATCGGCACCGTCGCTGCCATTGAACGCTTGCAGCGTGAACCCATTGGCGCGGCTGAGGCCTGCGGGCGGCACGCGCTTTATGGTTTGCTGGAACGCGCCCGCGCGCTGGATATGCGCGCAACCTGCCTTGATTACCGCAATTCCGGCGATACCCATGGCGATAAGACGCGCGTTGTGGGTTACGCCTCGGTCGCGTTTGAATATGCGCAGGCAGCGCGGCTCACGGAGTCCGACCGCAAGCTGGTCTTCGACCTGGCGCAATTCATGGTGCGCTTTGGGGTGGAAAAAGGCCGCCGGCCGAAGATCGGCTGGGGCGCGCTTTCGCCTTCCATGAAGGCGCAGCGCGCGAGTTTCGTGACACTGACACTGAATGGCGCTTTGCGCGGCTGCATCGGCAGCGTGGTGCCGCATCGCGCCCTGCATGAGGATATTGCCGATAGCGCCTGGAAGGCTGCTTTTGGCGACCCACGCTTCAAGCCGCTGACTGCTGAGGAACTTGCTGCGATAAAGGTGGATGTTTCCGTCCTGAGCCAGGCCCGCCCCATTGCCGTGAGTAATGAGGCGGAACTGATCAACGCGCTTGATCCTGACAGGGATGGGCTGATTTTGCGCGATGGGCGCCACC
Source organism: Roseomonas sp. (assembly GCA_044356015.1). Classification (GTDB taxonomy): domain Bacteria; phylum Pseudomonadota; class Alphaproteobacteria; order Acetobacterales; family Acetobacteraceae; genus Neoroseomonas. The sequence continues at coordinate 6,069 of JBIKXA010000158.1, read as the reverse complement.
AGGCGCTATTCCTGCCGCATGTCTGGGGCGGCATTCCTGATCCGCGCGTGTTTGTCCGCGCGCTGAAACGCAAGGCGGGGTTGGCGCCGGATCATTGGTCAAGCGAGATGCGCGTCTTAAGGTTCAGCGTAGAATCTTTTGGCCAGAGTGAGGGGCATTGAGCATTTTCAAGTCAAATGGGATCACCTGGCAGCTCGGAGGATACGAAAAAACAAGGCCTTAGACCCGATCCCTGTTAACCAAGGTGATCGGAAAGCGCTTTCAACATAGGGTTGACGAAAAACAGGAAGCGAAGTGAGCCCATCACGCCTTGCGCGCCGCGGCGCGTTTGGCAGGGGCGGGCGCCTTCTTCGTATTGATACGTTCCCGCAATTCCTTGCCTGGTTTGAAATAGGGTACGGATTTCGCCTCAACCGGCACGCTTTCCCCGGTGCGCGGATTGCGCCCGGTGCGGCCTTCGCGCGATTTTGTTGAGAAGGCGCCAAAGCCGCGCAATTCCACGCGATCACCACGCGCCAAGGCCGCGGTGATTTCGCCAAAAATCGTCGCCACAATCGCCTCCACATCGCCCTGGCGCAAATGCGGATTGCTTGCCGCGAGTTGCGCGATCAGTTCCGATCTCGTCATGCTGGGTTTTCTCCCAAAGCGCCTTTTTATCCGGCGTCCGAATTAGGGGGCGCCGATAACCTCTCCTGCCGGAACAAAGCCCGCAAAGCCGCGTGATATGACTGCGCTAAACGAAACCCGCCCATGTTAACGCTGCCAGACTGCCCGCGGGGCGTCAACGCCCAGCCATTCCGTCATCAGCGTCCGGATAAGGCTACCGGCAAAGCGGTTGAGGAATTTCTCCACCCGGTCGCGTGGTTCCAGTTCCCGCACCGGCAGCGCTTCCGGCACATTCTTTTGGGCGGCGAGCCAGGCGCGGGCCTCGGCCTCTCCGCCAATGGCGTCAATCAGGCCAAGGGGCAGCGCCTGGCGCCCGGTAAAGACCCGCCCATCAGCCAGCGGGCGCACGCGCGCTTCATCCATGCGCCGGCCCCGGGCCACGATGCCGATGAATTGGCTGTGCAAATCTTCCAAAACGCGCATCATCTCGGCCCGGCCTTGATCGGTGAGCGGTTGGAAAGGGTTTGGCTGCGCCTTGAAGGGGCCGGTCGCCAGGATATCGGGGCGCACGCCAAGCCGGGCCATCAATTCCGAGACATCGAAGCTTTGCAGCAGCACGCCGATGGAACCCGTGACGGTGGCTTCCCGCGCCAACACATGATGCGCCGGCATGGCGATCATATAGCCGGCTGAGGCAGCGGTGCCGCCCATCAGCGCGACCAGGGGTTTTTTCTCGGCAAAGCGCTTCAGCGCGCCGTGCAAGGCCTCACCGCCCGCCATGCTCCCACCAGGGCTGTCTATCACCAGCAGCATGGCGCGGGCGGAGGCATCGCGGCCGGCTTCTTCGATCGCTTCCAGAAGGCGGCGATCTTCCATGATGACGCCTTCGATGCGGAGCCTGAGCACATGCTCGCCCGAGGCAAGCCCACCCATATGGCCCCGGCCAAAAATCACCGCCAAGGCGGCGATCACGCCAAGCACGGCAAGCGCGCGCCAAAAGCTGACGCGCCGCGATAGGCGGCGCCGTTCGGCGAGGAGGTCGGCTTCAAGCGACATGGACTGTTTGTGGCGCGGGCGGCGCGGCGCGGCAAGGGGTGGAAACAAAAACCCCCGGGGCGTCACCACCCCGGGGTCGGTAGGCTTCCAAAAGTGACCCAGGAATTATTCTTCCCCGGTCATTTCCCGGCGGCGGCGGATGGCCGCGCCCAGGATATCGCCGAGCGAGGCGCCCGAGTCGGCGGAGCCATATTCGCGCATGGCTTCGCGTTCTTCTTCCACTTCCTTGCCCTTGATGGTGAGCGTCAGGCGGCGCGCCGCACGGTCCACCGCAGTGACCTTCGCGTCCACCTTTTCGCCAATGGCGAATTTGTCGGGGCGCTGGTCGCCACGGTCGCGGGCCAATTCAGCGCGACGGATGAAGCCGGTCAGCACTTCATCCACCTTCACTTCAATGCCGTTCTGCTCAACCTTGGTGACGACGCAGGTGACAACATCACCCTTGCGCACGCGGTCAAGCACTTCGGCGGCCGGGTCGGCTTGAAGCTGCTTGATGCCAAGGGAAATGCGTTCCTTTTCCACATCCACATCCAGAACCTTCGCCTTGACCATCTGGCCCTTGCTGTAGTTCTGCATGGCCGCTTCGCCGGCTTCGTCCCAGGAAATGTCGGACATATGCACCATGCCGTCGATTTCCGCGCCAACGCCGATGAACAGGCCGAATTCGGTGATGTTGCGAATTTCGCCTTCGATGGTGGAACCCACCGGATGCGCTTCCACGAACAACTCCCACGGATTGCCCTGCGCCTGCTTGAGGCCCAGGGAAATGCGGCGCTTCGGTTCATCCACATCCAGGATGATCACATCCACCTGTTCCGAGGTAGAAACAATCTTGCCGGGATGCGCGTTCTTCTTGGTCCAGGACATTTCAGAGACATGGACCAGGCCTTCAACACCGGCTTCCAGCTCCACAAAGGCGCCGTAATCGGTGATGTTGGTGACGCGGCCAGAGAATTTCGCGCCGACCGGATACTTCAGCGCGACGCCATCCCACGGATCGGACATCAGCTGCTTCATGCCAAGGCTGATGCGCTGCGTATCCTGGTTGAAGCGGATCACCTGCACCTTCACGGGCATACCAATGGTGAGTGCTTCGGAAGGATGATTGATGCGCCGCCAGGCGATGTCGGTCACATGCAGCAGGCCATCCACGCCGCCGAGGTCCACGAAGGCGCCGTAATCGGTGATGTTTTTCACGACACCATCCAGTATCATGCCTTCCTTGAGGCCCTGGATCAGTTCGCTCCGCTGTTCGGCGCGGGTTTCTTCCAGAACGGCGCGGCGGGAGACAACGATATTGCCCCGCGCGCGATCCATTTTCAGGATCTGGAAGGGCTGCGCATTGCCCATCAGCGGCATCACATCACGCACCGGGCGAATATCCACCTGAGAGCCGGGAAGGAAGGCGACAGCGCCACCGAGATCAACGGTGAAGCCACCCTTCACGCGGCCAAAGATCACGCCATTCACGCGCACGCCGGCCTGGTGGGATTTTTCGAGGGTTGTCCAGGCTTCCTCGCGCCGCGCCTTTTCGCGCGACAGCACGATGGAACCATCGCGATCTTCATAACGCTCGACAAAAAGCTCATAGACATCGCCGGCCTTCACTTCGGGCTTCTGGCCTGGGGCGGCGAATTCCTTGAGCGGGACGCGGCCTTCGCTTTTCAGGCCGACATCCAGAACCGCGAAATCACCATCAATGCGCAAAACGCGCCCGGTGACGACAGAGCCGGCAAAACCCGTATCCGGGCCAAGCGTGGCATCGAGAAGTGCAGCAAAATCCTCCTCGCCGGCATTGGCGAGGCTGGTGGCAGTAGCCATGAAATCTATGTGTCCTATGTGGGCCGCAGCTGCGGCCATGTGGTCTGCGCCCTTCCACCCTTGGGGGAAGCACGGCTTGGCCCCGGCGCTTGGCGCTGGCTGGCCCGGATATGGCGGGCGGGATAACGGTCCGCCCTTTGCCGGCCCAATGACGGGCGCTGCGCCGATTTGCATCGGAACAGATGCGGGTCCTTAGAGCCTGACAGCTTGGCGCGTCAAGCAGATTCAAGCCTTTTGTGGATCAAGGCCAGGGCGGCATTGAAGGCTTGGTCGGCATTCAACGCGGTTGTGTCTATTTCGATGGCATCCGGGGCGGGTTTCAGGGGGGCCACGGGGCGATTGGCGTCCTGCGCGTCGCGGTCTCGGATTTCGGCTTCCACCTGGGCGGGGTCGGCGGCGACACCGCGGGCGGCGAGTTCCAGGAAGCGCCGGCGGGCGCGTTCGGTCACACTCGCGGTGATGAAAAGCTTCACCCGCGCATCGGGGAAGACCACGGTGCCGATATCCCGCCCGTCCAGCACCGCGCCTTGCGTCGCGCCAAAGTGGCGCTGGAAATCCAGCAGGGCAGCGCGCACGGCGGGGATGGCGGCGACCTTGCTGGCGGCCATATCGGCCAAGGAACCGCGCAAATCACTGCGCGCCAGGTCTTCGGGCGTCAGCGCACGGGCTTCGGCTTCGGCGATGCGGGCATCCTGCGGGTCTATGCCGCGATCCAAAACGCGCCGGCCAACGGCGCGATAAAGCAGGCCGGTATCGAGGTAAGGCAGGCCAAGCTCAGCCGCGAGGCGCCGGGCGAGCGTGCCCTTACCCGCCGCCGCAGGGCCATCAACCGCGATGACGGTGCCAGCGGGCAGCCTCATGCGGCGCGGATCGCATCCTGCCCCGCCAGCCGGTTCATCAGCGCGGCGAAGCCGGGGAAGGAGGTGTCAATGAAGCTGGCATCATCCACCGAGACAGGGTTTTGCGAGGCAAGGCCCATCACCAGGGCAGACATGGCGATGCGGTGATCCATATGGGTGGTGACAAGGCCGCCGCCGGCGGGTGGCGCGCCGGTCCCATGCACCAGCAGATCATCCCCTTCGATGCTGACCTTGGCGCCATTGGCTTCCAGCAGCGCGGCGGTGGCGGCCAGACGGTCGCTTTCCTTCACGCGGAGTTCCGCGAGGCCGCGCATGCGCGTGGTGCCGCGGGCGAAGGCAGCGGCCACGGCCAGGACGGGGTATTCGTCAATCATGGAAGGGGCGCGGCCCGGTGGCACATCCACGGCCTTCAGTTCAGTATATTCACCGATGATATCGCCCACCGCCTCACCGCCCTCAATCCGGGCGTTTTCGATCTTGAGCGCGGCGCCCATTTCACGGAGCGTGGTGAAAAGCCCGGTGCGCAAAGGATTGAGCCCGATCTGCGTCAGGCTGATGCGCGACCCAGGCACCAGAAGCGCCGCCACCAGCGGAAAGGAAGCCGAAGATGGGTCGCCCGGCACGCTGATGGGCGCCGCCTTCAATTCCGGCTGGCCATCCAGGCGCACCACGCGGCCTTCTTCAGTGTCTTCCACCGCCACCATGGCGCCGAAATGGCGCAGCATGTTTTCCGTATGGTCACGCGTTGGTTCCGGTTCCACCACGCGGGTGATGCCGGGCGCGCATAACCCGGCCAGCAGGCAGGCGCTTTTCACCTGGGCGGAGGCGACGGGCAGCCGGTAATCCAAGGGCAACGGGTCTGCCGCGCCGCGCACCGCAAGCGGCAGGCGCCCGCCCTCACGCGTCCAGAATTGGGCGCCGGTGGCGGAAAGCGGGTCGGTGACGCGCTTCATGGGCCGGCGGCGAAGTGACGCATCCCCGGTCATCACCGCAAACAAGGGGTGGCCGGAAAGCAGGCCAAGCAGCAGCCTGGCCGCCGTGCCGGAATTGCCCATATCCAGCACATCCGCGGGCTCGGTCAGGCCGCCAACACCGCGGCCCGAGACGCGCCACTGGCCGGGGCCGAGTTTTTCCACCTCGGCACCCAATGCGCGCATCGCGGCGGCGGTACGCAGCACATCCTCACCTTCCAAAAGCCCGGCGATATCGGTGGTACCGACTGCGAGCGCCCCGAACATGAGCGCGCGGTGGCTGATGGATTTATCGCCGGCCACCCCGGCCTGACCTGCAAGCGGGGCGGTGGGTTTGCTGGAACGGAAGGGGCGGGGCGGGGCGTTCGACATGGGGGCGGTTTGACATGGCAGGGCAGGGCGTGGCAATGCGCCCGTCCTTGATGTTCCGGGGCCGCCTTGGTCATGCCGGGATGATTTTTTGCAGAACCGCGCCCAGCGGAATTCATGAGGCGTTTGCATGGCGAAGCCAGAACTCGGCCTGAAGCGGACTTGCGTCGCTTGCGGCGCAAAATTCTACGACCTGACCCGCGCGCCGGCGGTCTGCCCGAAATGCGGCACGGAACAGCCGGCAGAACAGCCGCGGCTCCGCCGCAATGGCCAAAATCCGCTGGATGAGCGGGTGAAGAAGGCGCCCGGCACGGCGGAGGCCGAAACCGATGATATCGAAGTGGGCGATATCGAAGGCGATGAGGCGATTGAAGACGCGGAAGAGC
>JBIKXA010000027.1:0-26877 GCA_044356015.1 Roseomonas sp. | reverse complement strand
AGGGCGCCAGCTGATGGGCGCCACCGCGCCTGGCGTGCCGGGGATTGTGATTGGGCGGAATGAAAACCTCGCCTGGGGCTTCACCACCACGCATGCCGATACGCAGGATATTTTCATCGAAAAACTGGCCGATGATGGGCGTTATGAAACGCCTGAGGGCGCGCGCGACTTTACGTGGCATGAAACGGAAATTGCCGTGCGCGGCGCAGCACCCGTGCCTTTCCGCTTTCGCGAAACGCGCCATGGGCCGGTGATTTCCGATCTTGATCCAAGCTTTCAAAGCGAGGCGGGAACGGTGCTCGCCTTGGCCATGGCGAGCCTTGCGGCGGGTGAGACCTCCGCGCGCGGGCTATTGCGGCTCAATCGCGCGGGGAGTGTCGCGGAAGCGCGCAGCGCTGCCGAGGATATTACCAGCCCGGTACAAAATCTCATGCTGGCGGATCGCGCGGGCGGCTTTGCCATGTTCATTGTGGGGCGTGTACCGCAGCGGCGTTCAGGTGATGGCGCGCTGCCGCGCCCGGCTTGGGATGGCGCGGCGGGTTGGGATGGGTTTCTGCCGTTTGGCGCCAAGCCGCATATCGAAAACCCGCCAAGCGGGGTGATTGTGAATGCGAATAATCGCGTCACCCCGCCCGGTGATCCTGTATTTCTGAGCCGCGATTGGTATGGCGATTGGCGCTTTCGGCGCATTGGTGCGGCGCTGGCCGCGCAGGCACAGCACTCACCCGCGGATTTCGCTGGTCTGCAGATGGACCGCACCAGTCTTTTCGCCGCCGAGGCTTTGACCGCGTTTCGCGCCCTGCCGCCCATGGAAGGCGCTGCGGGCGTGGCGCTGGACTTGTTGCAAGCCTGGGATGGGGAAATGGCGGCGGCGCGGCCAGAACCTTTGATCTTCCACGCGACCATGCGCGGCTTTGGTCAGGCGGTGCTGAAGCGCGCTGCCATCCCGCCGGATGGTTTTGCACCATCTCCGGAATTTCTGCGCCCGCTGCTGCATGGCAGCGATGCGGCGGCGCGCTGGTGCGGGGATGATGGCTGCATACCCCTGCTGGCAGCGGCGCTGACGGAGGCCGTGGCCGCTTTGGCCGCGCAACATGGCGCCGATCCGCGGCAATGGCGCTGGGGGGCGGCGCATATCGCGCGCTTTGATCACGCCATGCTGCGCTTCATCCCCTATGTGCGGGATTGGTTGGGGCTTGCTGCCGCACCGGGCGGGGATGGGGAAACCGTGGCGCGCGCGGCCTTTCGCGGCGGCAGTTTTGCCGCAGTGCATGGCGCCGGGTTTCGTGGCGTGATGGATTTGGCCGCACCCGATGGCGCCTATGCCGTGATCGCGACCGGCCAATCCGGCCACCCCTTCAGCCGGCATTGGGGCGATATGCTGCCGCTGTGGCGCGATGGCGCGCTTTTGCCGCTGGCGGCGGCGCGGGACGTGACCGGGCGCATCCGCCTGAACCCGGCGCCGTGAAGCCCCTGCATCAAGGTGGTTGATTCCAAAACGCTCTGAGGCGAAAATACCTCTGCATGCTGCAACGCCCGCCTCGCCGACCGCAATTTTTCTATACGACCGCGCCGCTGCCCTGCCCCTATTTGCCGGGCCGGACGGAGCGTAAGATCGTGACCGAATTATCCGGCACCGAAGCGGAAGCCTTGCATGAACGCCTATCGCGCGCTGGGTTTCGCCGTAGCCATAACATTGCCTATGCGCCGGTCTGCCCCGGCTGTCAGGCCTGCGTGCCGATCCGCGTGGTGAGCGAGGATTTCGCGCCGGACCGCACCCAGCGGCGCATCCTGCGCGCCAATGCGGATTTGACCGTTTCCGAAATGCCGGCGCGCGCCACGGCGGAACAATTCACCCTGTTCCAGCGCTATCAGAAAAACCGCCATGCCGATGGCGATATGGCGGCCATGGGCTATTATGATTATCGCGCCATGATCGAGGATACGCCGATCAGCACCGGCCTTCTGGAATTTCGCGATGCGCAGGACCGGCTTTTGGGCGCGTGCCTCACGGATTGGCTGGCGGATGGCCTTTCCGCAGTTTATTCCTTTTTCGATACGGATCAGGACAGGCGATCACTCGGCACCTTCGCCGTGTTGTGGCTGATTGGCCGCGCCCGTTCGCTTGGCCTGCCTTATGTCTATCTGGGCTATTGGGTGCCGGAAAGCCGCAAAATGGCCTATAAGGCGCGCTTCCGGCCGAGTGAAATTCTGATGAGCGGCGCCTGGCATCGGTTGAATGACGGCGCATCGGTTCCGACACGGAGAGAGCTGGTGCGCGTTGGATAGTTTCTAGCTGGCCTCTGCCAAAACCAGCGCCGGGCGCGCGGCGCGTGGTGGCGGCGCGGTGATCTCCTCAGCACGATAGAAGCAGAGCCCACCGATTTCCGTAATGCTCGCCTGTCCAACCGCCCAGGCGGGCAGATGCGCGGCATCATGCCAAAGTGTTGCGCCGCTGGTGGCATCCGGCAGCAGGCCAGACGCAGCGCGTTGCGCGATGCGCCGACAGATCGCGAAGGCGGCATCGCCGGGTGGGATGGCGCGCAGCGCGGCATGGCGCGGGTCCCTTCTGTTCCAGCAGGAAAACAGGAAGGGCGCGCGACAAATCGCCGCGATATGACGCGCATTGGGATCACGTCCGGCTTTCAGGCGGTTCATCACCATGGCGGCCAGGGCTTCAATGGCGCGCACGGGTTTTTCGGCAGCTTCGGCCCAAAGCGTCATGGCCAGGATTTCGATATCAATCGCGCGTGGCGGGGGCAGCTTGGTCATTCGCGTTCCTCCATCCGGCGCACGGCCTGGGCCGCGGCAATGCCGGTGCGTGAGACGTCTTCCAGTTTTTCCTCGATCCGCACCAAATGGTCCGAGATTCTTCGGTCCAGGTCGCGAATGAGCGAAAGCGGCACATAGGTGCGCGCCACTTCCAGCTTGAATTGCGCCAAATCTTCGCGCGTGCGGGTCAGCGCATCCGAATCCCGTTCATCGCCGCGTTCGATGCGCGCGTGCAATTCACGCCGGAGGCCGTGGATCATCCAAAATAGCGCGGCGACCACCGGCGCTTCGATGGCGGTGAACCACCATTGGGGGTCAATCTGCATGGACATGCTGCTTGGCCTTGTGCTGAAAGCTTGAAGAACAGGCGCTGCCACCCCAGAACAGGGGCGGCGTGACGCCGGAAAGGAAAGCCGGGCCCATGTGGAATGAGCCTTATCTGGAAACCTGCTGCCGTTCAGCGCTGCATCGGCTGACGCTGGTGGGCCCCCATGGGCGGCCCGAAGGGCTGAAGGATGGCCCATGCCTGCTGCGCCTTTCGGGCATGGCATTGGCGCAGCAACGCCCGGATGGACGGTTCGAGATTACCGATGCAGGCCGTGCGCGGCATGCCCTGGAAATCCTGAAAACAGCGAGCGCTTAACTGCCGCGCCAATAGGCCGCGCGCGGTGGCGGGCCGGCACGCGCAAGCCGCACCGGTTCCGCGAGCAGGCATCCCGCCAGCGCATCCAGCGCATCATCCCGCGCGCCCGCGACACCCGGTGCCCATTCCGCCATTTCGGATAGGAAACGGGTGCGGAAGACGCTTTCATGCGCGTGCAAGCGCCGTGCGGCGAGCGTGGGTTCCAAGGCACCAAGAATACGATCCGCCTTGGCGCGGTGGTTGTTCTGTTCCACCACAGTGCAGGCGGCCCCCGCCTTGGCCAATTCTCGGCGCAACAGCGCAGGCAGAAAGCGCCCAATGCCATTGGTTTCCACACGAATGACCGGCAGCAGCAAATCGCGTGCAATATCGGCGACCTGCCGGCATTGCTGTGTGGCGGGATCTTCCGCCGCATCCGGGTCATGCGTCAGATAGCGCAGCCGATGCAGGAAGTGATTGCCTTCCTGATCCGCATAACAGGCCGCCAATACGGAGGAATCACCGCGGCCAGGCCGGCCATAGGCAGGGTCCCAATAGCCGCCACCGGAAACCAGGCGCCGCCCGAGCAGGCTGAGTTCCGCCCGCCCGGCCGCTTCGCGGTATTCCGGTTCATCGGAATAACGAATAAGGGCCGCGGGATCGAGCCGCGCAGCTTCCGCCGGCAGCGCCTTCAGCATCATTTGCCGTTCGAAATGCAGCGCACCGACACGTTGGCGGAGCATTGCAATCGCTTCCTTCGGGAAACGTTCCGGCCAGGCGCTCGCACCCGCCGCATTCATGATCGGCAGCGTGAGGCGCCGGTAGGATCGCAGGAAGGCATCTTCATGCTTCGGGTCACGGTAGAGGCTTTCCTCACAATGCGGTGTGCCGACAAACAGAATGGTGCCGCCGGGTGTGAGGATGAATTCCAACTCCGCCAGGCGTTCACGCAGGGCTTCACGCTTGCCAGGTGTGTCGCAATTGCCGGCAACTTCGACATCATCGCAAATGATGACATCAGCGCGGGCGCCGGTGATATTGCCTGATATGCCCTGCGCCAGCATGGAAGGATCGCGCAGCGCTCCGGGGCGCGCTACGGTGAAACGGTCGGCGGCCCAGTTTTCCGGCACATCGGGCAGCAATTCGGCGCAAAGCGGATGGGTTTCCAGAATGCGCCGGACGGTGGCGACCATGCGTGTGGCAAGCGGTGCATCAGCCGCCACGACCAGAATGCGCGTGGAGGGATTACGGAGCAAAAGCCAGGCGCACCAAAGCCCGATCAGGGTTGACTTGCCGCAGCCACGAAACGCCATCAGCAGCAGGCGCCGATCTCCGGCGTCGCGCCGCGCCATCAACCAGCGCGCAATGCGCCGATGAATGGCGGGGGTTTCCTGCGCGCTGCGTTGATTCCAAAGCCAGAGGAATTCCAGAAAATCCGGATCATTCCTCATGCGGGAAATCATCGGGCAAGGGTGCGGCGGCCAAGGCCTGGCGCGCTTCGGCCAGCAGGCGTTCGGCTTCGGTTACTTCACGCTGATCGGCCTGATGCGTGGCACGCGCCAGGCGCAGCAGCGCTTCCAAATGGCCGAGTGCTGCACGGCAAAGTTGGATATGGTTGCGATGGGCGCGCATCAGCGCCTCATCTTCCGAGAGAGGGTCGAGGCTCAGTACAGCCTCATAGCTGGCACTCACGCGCTTGATCGCATCGCGCAGATCAAGCCCGAGATCAATGCTGTTCTTCCGGCGCCTCATGCCTTGGTAACCCGCGCGCGGACGATGCCGGCGGCAAGGTTGATCGCGATGTTGCTGCGATTCCAGGCGGTGACCGTCACGATATTGGTGGCCCCCACCTGCGCCAGCATGACAATGCCGGATGTGGCAAGGCTGAAGGCGGCCGTTGCGAAATCACCTGGACGAGCGCCTTGCAGCGGCACATTGATTTGCGCTGAAGCGCCCGGTGCGATGGAGCCCGGATCCCACGGCAATTCGGCGGCCAATTCGCGCGCGCCATGCGGCAGATCAGGCAAGCCATAGAGCAAGGGCGGTGCGAAAAGCGGATCGCAGGAAAGGCGCAGCGCCCGCACCTCATAATCCCGCGCGATGCGCGCCACACCGATGATGGCATAGGCCACCTGATCGGCCAGGCGAATCACCTGCGGCCGGGTGAAGGTTTCATCATCCATATCGGCGGAGCTTTGCCACCAGCGGCCTGTGGCGTTCCACATCAGCGTTTGGCCCGAAGCGCGCACCACTGGAGTGCTGCCTTCGCTGATCAGGTAACGATCCTGATCGAAGCACATCACAACAAGCCGTGCGCCATCGGCATCGGCGGCCAGGGCAAATTCTCGGCAATTGCGGCTATCCACCACAAAGCCAAGCCCGCGCCCACCGGTCAGCAGCACGCCGCGATCGGAGAAAACAAAATCATCAAGGCCTGGAAAAGCGAAATCCTCAAGCCGCGTGGGTGAGAAGGAAACATTGCTGGAAAGACAGGCAAGTTTTTCGAAACCCCATTCGGCAACGGACCAGCGAAAGCGCGCGGCGCGGAGATTGGGCACGGAAGCAACCTCACGCGAGGCATCACGAAAGGCAGCGGCCTGGTGAAAGCGCCGCACCGTGGCACCGATGCGCGTGGCGCTTGGCGTGTAATCCACATCCACAAGATAGGCCTGGCTGGCCCAGGCCACTTCATAAAGATGATCCTGCGCGCCGGCGGTATGGCGTGCGACATAAGGGCTGCAGCCTTCCATGCGCATCGCCCGCGCCCAGATTGCGCGGCTATTCACTTCACACAAAAAGGGAATGCCGCTGATCGGGCGGTTCCGCGCCTGCAATTCAAAGCCGGGCGCATCAAAGACATGGCGATTATGCGCGACATAAGCACCAGGTGCGGCGGAAAACCGCACACCGAAGCGATCCTTGGTGGTATGCAGGCTGGATGCGATGGCGAAGTGCCCGCCATAATAACGCACAGACGTATTCCAGCCGGCAGCGCTTGCGGTATGCACATCAAGCCCGATGCGGTTGTTGACAATGCGCCCAAGGGTCAGCGTGGTATCCTCAAAGCCGCGTTCTTCACCCAGCGTTCGGATGCCGATGGTGAAGCCTTCCACCTGGCGGATTTCGACCTGACATGAATCGAAATTACGCAGGACAAGGCCGATATCGGCCTCATTCTCCCAATCCGAAATACTGGCGCGAATGAGGCGAATGCCCATGTAAAGCTTGGTGGCGTTGCGCGTTGTGCCGCCATCACCAATGGTGAGCGCTGTCTGACCAGAGGGACCAGCATAGAGCAGGCTGCCGCGCATGATCAGGCCCGCGGCACCGCCACCCAATAGCAAGGGTTGCCCGGTGCGATAGGTACCCTCACCAATTTCAAGAAAGCGGCCAGAAACCACAGCGGCATTCATCGCAGCCTGCAGCGCGGGACCATCATCGGCGACGCCATCACCGAGCGCACCGAAATCACGCACGGAAAGCCGTTCATTCAGCTTGTCTTCGACGGAGCGCGGAATGGCACCCGGATAGGGGAGCGTAATTTCCGGCCCATCGCGATCAAAAATCGCTATATCGCCGAGTGAGTCGAAACCAAGCAGCCGATTGCCGCGCGCGGCGCGCAAGGGCAGCAGCATATTGCCATCATCGGCGGGATCGGTGCGGATGGCTTGGCTCAGGTCACTCGCCACTTGTTGCAGCGCAGCCATTTGGAAATCGAGCTCATCATTGAGCGCGCTGGCACGAAGCAGGCTGTTTTCCTGAAAATCCGTCATGCGCGCGAGTGTCACACGGCGGCGGAGCATGATGCGCGCGCCATTGGGCGGCGCTTCGACGAAGGTGACGATGCCGCCGGCGGATTCACCGGCGCCGGTGATGGCAAAGCCTGTCGCCTGGGCCAGACCATCAATGCGGATGTCCAGATCGCGATCATTGAAGATGGGAAAAGCGAAGGTGAAGACGCGCTGCGTGCCATTGGCGATATAAAGCGCGCGTGGCGACACATCGCCGATGGTGATGTGTTCGGACATTGCAGTTCCTTGCGATTGGAGGGGCTGTGCGGGCCGGGATCAGTCGAGCAGATTGCGCGCAATGGCGCCGAATGATTGCGCGGCGCGCACAAAGGCCTGGAAGTCACCATTCGAGTTGAGCAGGGAGGCACGGCCCGCGGCCAAGCGCTGGCGCAGCAGATCGGCGCTTTCCGACTCTGCCTGGGCGGCATCGGCTCGCATGCCGGCAACAAGTGCGGCAGCAGAACCTTCATCCGGGGAGACACCGCTTGCGGCAAAGCGTGCGCGCGTGGCAGCGATACTGCGGGCCAGCACATCCTGCCGCGCACGTTGCTGTGCGGCCTGTTGGCTTGCGATATATTGCTGCTGCGCGTCACGCGCGCGCGCTTCCACCTTGCGCTTCTTCACCTGGTCTTGCAGTGAAGCGCCTGCAAGAGCGAGGCTGGCGACAGTCGCGATTTGAGCCATCAGTCATTCATCCTGATTTCGGTTGTGACGGAAAGCAGCGTCAGCGGCAGCGGTGCCGCGCCGGTGATGCGCCATAAGGGCGCGAGGCGATCTCGCCGCCAACCCATGCCACGCAGTATTGCGTCGCCGGTGAAAGGGGATGGCGGCGAATCGAAGTGATCAATATTGAAGCGGCGCAGCGCCAAGGCTTTCGGCCCCTTGCCGAGATCCACGTCTAACGCAGGTGTGTCCAGTAGGCGGAACGTCACCGCGACAAGGCGCGAAGGGCCGGTGGCGCTACCATTAGGCGTAATCAGATCGGCGGGTAGGGGTTCGATTTCATGCGTGAAGGCAAGACCGATCGCGACCTGCGTTGCCGGCGCAGCCAGGGTCACAGCGCCACCCGATACAATCGCGCTGGCGCGAACAGCTCCATTGGCCAGAACAGCGACCTGTCTTCCATTCAGATGCGCAAGACCGGTCCAGGTGGATTTCGGGGTGATGGAGGTGCCGGTCAGCGCGGCATCCTGCATCAAGCCATCTTCGAAACGTTCGAGTGACAGGCCGCCCGCACGTTCCACCACGCACCAAAGCGTGCCCTCTACCTCCGCAATGGCAAGAAAGCTGCCGCTTGTTTCCTGGCGCGTCCAGGCGGTGACCTGCTCGGCGCGATAAAGCGTGAGGGTCGCAAGCGCGCCATCTTCCATCACCAAATGCAACAACCGTGCGCGCTGGTCATAGGCCATTGCACGCGGCGATTTGATCAAGTGGCGACCCAATATGGCAAGATCATTTGCCTGATAGGATTGTTGCACCTGCGTATAGGCGAATTCATAAACGCCCTGCCCACCGCGTGAGACGAAGATGGTTGACCCATCCACATCCACCGGCGGCACGAGCCGATCCACTGGTGAGCCGACGCGCGTCTGGCGGTTGATCTGAATATTGGCGGGCGTCAGCGGATCCCCTGTCACCATCCATTCCGCGCCAGAGGTGAAAAGCTGCAAATGCTGGCCAGAGAAAACACCACGAATGGCATTGACCTGATCAGAGAGCAGGCTGAAGGCAATCGCCTCATCATCCAGGCCCGTGCCGGGATCGAAATTGAACAGATCGCCAGTGCGCGAAAGCCAAAGACGATTGGGCAGATCGCGTGACCCGCCAATCACCAGCCGGTCCTGGTGAAAGGCGCAGGTGGTGGGCCAGCCGCGCGCGGTGCTGAAGGCGGGCTCATCCCAATCCTTGGTCGCCGTGGTGCTGGTGAGTGGCTGTTCGACAGTGGCGACAATGGTGCTTGGCGAATTCATAGCCGAGACCATCACGCGCTTGCCACCAATGCGAAGCCGCACGCCGATGTGTTCCACCGCGAAAACCGGGGCGCTGGCGCTGATGGTGATGGTGCCATTGAGCGCGCTTGGCGTTAGCGTGATTTCGGGTGCTGCAAAGCGGAAATAGGCATCCTGCGTGAAGGACCATGGCGTGATGGACCAGCCCGAATTGCTGCGCTGGACCTTCTGTGGGTGCATATCAGGATGCGTCAGCAAAAGCGTATCGGCGTTTTGCGTGAAGCCGATTTGCGGCAGCATGGTTTCGGTCCAGGGCGCGATCAGCTCGGCAATTTTCAGGTCGGCGGCATAGACGGCAAGCTTTCCGTCCGTCAGCACCATCAGATAGGTCTGTTCGGTATTGAATTCGAAGGGCAGCAGCCGCGCGGTTCCAGGCAGCATCGCAACATGGCGCAGCCCCGGCCGGCGCGTCACACCGCCGGTTGGTTGGATCACAACATTGCGCAGGCGCCTTGCACCATTTTCATAGGCGCGCAGATCGGCGCGGCCCAGCAATTCAGGCGCCAATTCGCCGGCGGTGAAGCTTGTCTTGGTGCGTTTGATGGTGGGCATGGCTCAGCCCCTGACTGAAATCAGCGGGAATGATCCAAGCGCGGTGGCGCTGGCCTGCTGGCTATCGGCGCGCCGCGCGCTGCGCAATTCCGCCTCGGCCAGGCGTGAGAGCAGATCTGCGCGCGAGGTGTTTTCCGTGAGTGGCAGGCAAAACTCCGCAGCCAGGCGCGCCAATAATGCCGAGGCGAAGAAGGGCGGAAAGCTGCTCTCATCCGGGCGGAAAATATGCGTGAGTGCCACGCTTTCCACATCGGTCAGCAGCTTGCTTCCCTGGATGCGATAGAGCAGGCCCGTGGCACGCCCCGCCGTGCCGGCGGAAATGGCGCGCAAAAAATCGGGCGGCAATTGGAAGGCGTAGCGAAATTCTGCGCTTGGGCTTTGTGCAAGGCGCGGCAGGGCGGCTTGCGTGGTCGCGAAGGACCAGGGGTGTGACGCAAGCAGGGCATCGCGCGCGCCAGGATAAAGGCTTTTCGCGACTTCCCCTTCGGCGGTGCCATCCTCGAACGAGGCGATGGGTTGCGCGCCAATCTTGATCAATGCGCTTGCGCAAAGCGTGATGGCGGTCAGCGCCATGGGATGCTCTCCGATGTTGGGGGAAGGGGGCGCGGGCGGAAGATCCACCCGCGCCAGGGCTTGCGCCTATTCCTTGGCGCGCATCCGAACGACTCCGGTCGGGTCAATCATGACCGCGCCCTGGGACATCATGTTGTTCACAAAATGCGCGGCGCGGTCGCCATGCCAGGTGATATCGGTCATCACTTCGCTCGCTACCGCATGACCAATCGCGGTCTTATGGTAGAAATAACAATAGCGCAGCGAGCCGGTTTTGGTCAGGCCGGAATGCGGCATCCAAAGCGCACCAAGCCAGCGCTTCGCCTGCGTACCCTTCCAGGGCAGCGCGTCATCACCGACATATTCGGTGCTGGCGAATTCCTGGATTTGCAGCAATTCGGACCATTGCTTCCAACCAACAACGGCGAAACGCTGGCCATCATCCGGCACATCAGCCGCGCCCAGCATTTCGAACGCCATCAGCACTTTCTGCTTGGTCAGGCCATCCGTATCGGCAAGGCCCACACCCGTGCCAAGGGCTTCCTGCGTCGCGGTATCAAGGGCCGCGACAATCAGCTCATCGGTCTTGCGGCCAAGCGCATAGGCACCCGCATTGGCGATGACGCCGCGTTCGTCGATATTGGTCTTGATCTCATCCAGCTTGTCAATCCATTCGCCGGCGTAATAATCCTGCAGGAAGCATTCCGCATTGCTGTAGGTAAGGTTCATCACCGGCACGGCGCCGTTGCGCGCCTTGGCCGCAGCAGTACCCTTGCCAACGCGCGGGAAGATGGTGGAAGCGCCCTTTACACCGGTCTTGCTCCGCACGGTGGGGCGCAGCTTGCTGCCCTGGCGCTGATAGGCTTCAGCGACTTCGGCTTCGAACTGCTTGACGAAGGCTTGTTCAATGGTTCCGGACATGCGTTTGCCTGTCTTTCATTTGGGGTTGGGGGAAATCGCCGTGCCGGTTGACGCCATGGGCCGGGGTAAGGCGAAGGCACGCCACGCCCTTTCGGGTTGTGCGGCGGCAAAGGGGTGGGGCGGGCGCAGTTTCAGGGGTTAACCGCACCCGCCCCCTTCGGTCAGGGCGAGCAATCCATGGCTCAAGCCCCGCCGGATGCTGGATCAGCCGCCAACCATGCGACGGAAGCCATCCGTAACGCGCTTGACGAATTCGGGTTCACGCGTGCGCCAGTAACGCGGGTCGCGCATCATCTCACGCAGCGCGGTTTCATCCGCCACCGGTGCTGCATCAGCCTTGCGCGTGACGGCGGGTTCACCCTTTTCCATCATGCGGTAAAGCGCCATGACCCCTTCTGAGGTGGTGGAGAGCGCTTCAAACACCGCATCCGGCAGATTGGCGCGGCCCCAGGCGGAGATTTGCTGCGCAATGCGGCGGAAGCGTTCCTCGCCGCCGAAATGCTCACGCAGTTTTTCGACCTGGCGATCCGCTTCGAATTGCGCGGCGGCTTCGGCAATCATCGGCAATAGGCGTTCCGCGGCCAGATCATAGACAAGCTGCGCCTGGGCCGGTGTGAAGCCTGCTTCATGCAGGCGCTGGTTCACATCCTCATCCGCGCAGCAGAGATCATGCTTGGGCGTGATTTGATAGTCAGCGGGGCTATCGGGAATGCCAAGGCTGCGGCGAAAGCGCTGCAGTTCTTCAGCCGGCGCATCAGCGCCAGGTGGGGCGATGCGTTGTGACAGGCGGCGTTCCAATTCGCGGTAGGATTTCAGCAGCGCATCCACGCGCAGCTGGCCCGCTTCTGAATCCCAGAATTTCTCTGGCACATCTTCGGGACGCGTGGATGAATTGGGCTGTTCGCCAAGCGCATTGGCCAGCAGATCCTCGGGCATGGGGCTTACTCCTGATGGGGGGATGAGAGCATTTCGGCGGGCGTGCCGAGGGTGCGGGAAAGCCAGCGCGTGGTGGCTGGGATATTGATTTCGGCAACCGCTTGCGGGCCAAGACCGCGCAGCGCTTCCAGGAACAGCAGCGCATTCGCCGCATCCGCGCGGCCCTGCACTTGCGCGAGTGGGCTGCGATAACGCAGCACTGCTTCGCGCCCATCCAATAGCAGCGGCGCGATATCGCCGCGCCGGCGCAGGATGGAAAGGCAACGTGCAATCAGCGGTGTCAGCAATTCCGCCTGCAGCCGCCCGTAAGTGGCGCCCAGAAGCCGCGATGTTTCGGCGGCGCGTTCCAGCACTTCGGTCGCGGTCATGCGCTGGTCGCGCTGCGGGCCAAGCCTGTCGGCCAGCAAGGCCGTGCGGATGCGCGCGCGCAAATCATTCAGCACAAGTTGCGAGACATCAAAGCTGCCAGGTGCAGCCAGCGGTGTGAGGCCGGAAGATCCCGGCGCTTTCGGGATGATGGCGCCGGGCACCAGGCGCACGGTGGCGGGGTTCAGCACGCCATCATCTTCCGCCTGCCAGATGCCGGTGACGGCAATGGAGGCATTGGCCAGCACAAGTTCCACCACCTTATTCGCGGTGCGAATATCGGGCAAAGCCTTCGCCACCGGGCCGCGGCCATAGCTTTCGCCAGGCGCCTTCAGCCAACGAAAGGCGATGAAGGGATTTTCCGCAAAGCTGCCCTCGGCCAGCATGGTCGGCGCATCGCCATCGGCGGCGATGGCGGCGAAGCGATAGCCGGCGCGGTCCGGCCAAATGGCTTCAATGATGCGGTGCGGTGTTTCATCGGCCGTATCGCCCTTGCGGCGCGGCGGCAGGCAGCCGGGAAAGCGCGCCATCAGCGCGGCTTCATTCATGCTAAGCGCGCGGAATACCGTATCCAGCCGGCCAGAAGGCCCTTCTTCCAGCACCGCATCCTGCATGGGAATGGCAGTGAAACGAAGTGCCGAGGCTTCGCCCGGTGCGGCTTCTTCCACCAGCATCAGGCCAGTGCCGGTGATCACCAGATCAAGAAAGGCCTGGTGCATTTCAAGCGCGAAATTGGAACGATCAAAATGGGTTTGCAGCACCTCGGCCGCTTCTTCCAGGGCGCTGGCAGCGTTTTCTTCATCGCTATTCTGCGCGGGGCGACCGGGGGCCAGGCCGAACCAGCGCGACCAGGGCGGCGTGAGTTCCGCCAGCAACGAAGCGGAAAGCTGTTCCGCGGCGTCGGCGGCGGTCGCGTCAAACAGTGTCGCACCGCTGCCGATTGGGGGCAGCACATGATTGTAGCAATCGCGCCAAATGCCTTCATGGCGTTGGCGTGCCGCGAGTGCGGCTTCATAGCGCGCGATGATGTCATGTGGGGTCATTGGCATCATTCCCCCAGCAAGGAACGGCGCGTGGTAATGAAATCCGGCATGCTGCCAAGCAGGCCACGGGCGGAGGTTGCAATGGTGCCAGGCAATCCGAGCGTTGCGCGGTCGCGACTTTGAATGCGGGAAGCCGAGGCCTCGGCTTCCGGCGATGGGGCAGGCGCCACGGGCTGGACAGTGACCCTAGGCGTTGGTGGTTTGAACAGGCCGCCCATGCGCGCGCTTCTCCGTAAAAGGGTTGGGCCCCGCCAAAAAGCCATGAGCCCGGCGCCTTCTTGTGGAAGAGGCCGGGCCCATGGAAGTTTCGGGAGGAGCGAGAGAGGAAGACCTTCAGGCGCACTTCGCCCGTTGGCGTGAGTTTGATAGCCTAAAGCCAAGCGCGCGTCAAGACATTTTTCCTAAAAACTTTTCGGGGCGATTTTGCAACCTGCGATAGAGCCCGAAAGGCGTCAAAGCGCGTGGCGCATCGGCGCCCAGAAGGGCACGGCAAAGCGCCACGCAGCTCAGCCCAAAGATCGGCGGCAGCAGGCGCGGTGCGGCGGGGCTGGGGGTGAAGGGCCCGCGCAGATGAAAGCCCGCGCGACGGTAAAAGCCAGGCAGATCGAAGCCCGGGTCAAGCGGCAGATGCGCCACGATCAGCCGGCCCGAAAGCGGGTCCAGCACGGTCCAGCCTTGCGCATCATGGATGGCGGCGAAGCAATGGCGAAAGCCACGCTTCAAGGGGTAAAGCCAGGGCTGATCCGCGCGGCCACCGAAGAACAGCCAGATGGTTTGGGGAGATTCTTCAGTATATGTATGGGAAATACGTGGCTTCATGCGACGATGCCCTTGACGCGGAGCGGCCATTCCAGCCGGTCCAGCGCTTCCCGCCATAGCCGCCAATCATGTTTTTCGGACG
Source organism: Roseomonas sp. (assembly GCA_044356015.1). Classification (GTDB taxonomy): domain Bacteria; phylum Pseudomonadota; class Alphaproteobacteria; order Acetobacterales; family Acetobacteraceae; genus Neoroseomonas. Next base: position 12,412 of record JBIKXA010000027.1, on the reverse strand, counting down.
GGTAGCGCGGGTCGGGCGCGGCAGCCCTTTCGCCCCAGATGCGGAGAATGCGCGCATGGGTCAGATCAATGCGACGGTGGCGATAAAGCCGATCAAGGCACTTCACCACATCATCCGGCTCACAAGGGCGCTGCTTATCGCCTTTGCCCGCGACAATGCGGGCACCATCGCGCCGCGCCATAAGGGCGGCCATGGTCCAGAACCAGGCTTCCTCGGCGGAATGAAAGGGCTCGGCCTGGCTGAGGGAGGCAAAGCGGGGGCTGTAATGGGTCTTTTGTGCTGCGATCATTGGGGGAAATCTCGCCTTATGGTTGTGGAACAAAGGGAGAATAACCGCATAAATTGCCAGGAGCAAGAGAAAAAAGGAAAACTGACCTATTGAATTTTGACACAAGACCTAGGATATATTGCACAGAAACCAGAACCATATCTGGAATCGGGACCCCCGCAGCATCGCGGGCATATGAGGAAGTAGCCCATGCGGCATGAGGATATTTGGCGCGCGCTGGATGCGCTCGCGGCGGAATACGGGCTCTCGGCTTCGGGGCTCGCGAAAAAGGCCGGGCTTGATCCGACAGCCTTCAACCCATCAAAGCGCGTGGGCGCGGATGGCCGGGCGCGGTGGCCTTCCACTGAAAGCATCGCCAAGGTTTTGGATGCGCTTGGCGCGCGCATGGATGATTTCGCGGCGCTGGTCACCGGCGCCACCGCGATTTCCCGGAGTGGCCGCGGCGTGGTCAATCGCCGCATTCCCCTGATCGGCCTGGCGCAGGCGGGGGGTGAGGGGTATTTCGATGATGGGGGCTATCCGGTGGGCGGCAGTTGGGATGAAATCTCCTTGCCGGAAATTGGCGATCCAAATGCCTATGCTTTGGAGATTTCGGGCGATTCCATGGAACCGGTATTCCGCGATGGGGATGTGGTGATCGTCTCCCCCGCCGCGCCGGTGCGCCGTGGGGATCGTGTTGTCGTGCGCACGCGCCGGGGTGAGGTGATGGCCAAGGAATTGCGCCGCCATTCGGCGAAGCGGATTGATGTGGCAAGCCTCAATCCCGCGCATCCCAGCTATAGTTTCGAATTGCCGGAAATTGCCTGGGTGCATCGGATTGTTTGGGCGAGCCAGTAACCCGCGCGTCAGCCGATAGTCTTATTCGCCAGCCCAAAGGCGCCTTGCGCGAAGCGGCGCATATTGGCGCGACGATCGGCGCTGCCGGTCTCAAGCGTAATCACGCGCTCAACGCCAGGCCCCACCACGGCAATGCAGCTATGCCCTGCCGCATCGCCATAGCGATTGCCGGTGGGGCCGGCGGCGCCGGTTTCCGCCAATCCCCAGTCAGCACCATGTTTTTCGCGCACGCGGCGCGCCAGCAAAAGGGCATAGGCTTCACTTGCGGATCGCATGCCGGCCATGTCTTGCGCGGTGATGCCAAGCAGCGCCTCACGCGCGTGCGCGGTATAGATCACGCCACCGCCGAGGAAATAGGCGGATGCGCCGGGTTCAGCGAGCAGGGCCGCCGCGATCAGCCCGCCGGTTGAGGATTCCGCCACCGCAATGCGTTGGCGCCTGGCTTTCAAGCACGCCGCAAGGGCCGCCGCTGAAACATGCAAGGCTTCCATGCTGAATTTCCTTCACCCGCCGGAGATATGTTTCCAATAGCGATGCGTCACCGCCAGCGCCAGCAGGCCGCAGCCCGCCATCAGCGCGGTGGCGATGGGTGCGCCCAGAAACTCCGCGGCGATGCCAAGGCCGATAAAGCCAATCGGCCCCATGCCGATGCAAACCGAAAGCAGGCCCAAGACGCGGCTCCGCAAGGCAACCGGCGTTGCCAGATAGATCAGCGTGGGCTGCATGATGCCGAAACCTGAACCGCCAATGCCCACCAGAATCAGCGCGATGCCTGCCATCCATGGATTGGGAATCAGTGCGAAGGCGATCGCCATGCAAAGATACATGGAAAGGCCACCAATATAGCAGCGCCGGTAAAGCGCAGGGCCGATGAAAAGCGTGATCAGCACCGCCCCCACCAGCGCGCCCACGCCATCCATGCTGGCGAGCACTCCAACCCCTTCAGGCCCCAAGGCCAATTGATCCTTGCCGATCACCGGGATCATGCTGGTGAAGGGCCAGCCGAACAGGTTGAAGATCAGTGTGATCACCAGCGTGCCGCTCAAGCGCTTATCGGCGCGCACGGCGGCAAGCCCTTCCGCGATGCGCGTCAATACGGGTTCAGGGCGGCTTGCGATGCTGCGGGCCGTTGGCGGCAGCAGCAGGGCCGCGATCAGCGCCGGCAAATAAAGCAGCGTCGCCAGCACGAAAGTCCCATCAAGGCCAAGAAATGCCAGCAGCACCCCGCCCAGGGTTGGCCCCAACATGCGGCTGGCATTGCTGGTGCCGACATCAATGGACATGGCGGCCGCCATGCGGGAAGGCCCGACCACAGCGCCAATCATGGCGCGGCGGACGGGATTATCCGCAGCCCAGCCCACACCATTGATGAAGGCCGCCACCGCCAAATGCCAAACCGCAATAACGCCCAGCAAGGCGAGCAGCGCAACGACCGCAGACGCCAGGATTTGCATGACCAGGATCAGGATTTGCGCGCGGCGCAGATCCATCGCCTCCGCCGCCGCGCCCAAAAAGGCACCGAATAGGCCCATGGGCAAAAGCCGCAGCATGGTCAGCATGGCGACAATGAAGGCGGAACCCGTGGCGTTATAGGCGAAAACACCTACCGCCAGCATTTCCAGCCAGCGCACCACAAAAATCGAAAACCCCACCATCCAGAGCCGACGGAAGTCTCGCTCCTGAAACAGGCTTCGCCAATGGGTTTCGGTCAGCGCCACGGCGCCTCACGCATGATGCAGGGCCGGTCAGGGAAAACCCGACCGGCCAGCAAAGTCACAAACCCGCCTGGGAGACGAATTTGGTGTTGAGATAGGCCTCAATCGCTTCAAGCCCGCCTTCCGATCCATAGCCGGAATCCTTGATGCCGCCGAAGGGCACTTCGGGAAGCGCAAGGCCCAGATGATTGATCGTCATCATGCCGCTTTCAACGCGCGCGGCCACCGCATTGGCGGTTTTGGCGGAACGGGTGAAGGCATAGGAAGCTAGGCCATAAGGCAGGCGATTGGCTTCTTCCACCACCTCATCCAAATCCTTGAAGCGGGAAATCATCGCCATGGGGCCGAAGGGTTCTTCGTTCATGGCGCGGGCATCCTTGGGCACATCGGTCATCACCGTCGGCTCATAGAAATAGCCCTTATTGCCGATGCGCTTGCCACCCGTATGCACCTTGCCGCCCTTGGATTGCGCATCCTGCACCATCATCTCAACCCAAGGCACGCGGCGGTCATGCGCCAATGGCCCCATGGTGGTATCCGCCGCCAAGCCATCGCCCACCTTCAAGGTTTTGGCGTGGGCGACGAATTTTTCGACGAAGCCATCATACAGTTCTTCCTGCACCAGGAAGCGCGTGGGGCTGACGCAAACCTGCCCGGCATTGCGGAATTTGGCGAAGGCCAGCGTCTTGGCCGCCAGATCAAGATCGGCGTCGTTGAAGACAATCGCCGGCGCATGGCCGCCCAATTCCATCGTCACGCGCTTCATGTGCTGGCCCGCAAGGGCGGCCAATTGCTTGCCGACCGGGGTGGAGCCCGTGAAGGTCACTTTGCGGATGATCGGATGCGCGATCAGATAGGATGAAATCTCCGCCGGCACGCCATAGACCAGATTGGCGACACCCGGCGGCAAGCCGGCATCAATGAAGGCGCGGATCAATTCGGCGGGCGAAGCGGGCGTTTCTTCCGGCGCCTTCACAATAATGGAACAGCCCGTGGCAACGGCGGCGGAGAGTTTCCGCACCACCTGGTTGATCGGGAAATTCCAGGGCGTGAAGGCGGCAACGGGGCCGACCGGTTCCTTGACCACAAGCTGATAAATCCCCTCGGCGCGCGCGGGCACCACGCGGCCATAGGCGCGGCGGGCTTCTTCGGCGAACCAATCAATGATGTCGGCGGCGGCCATGATTTCCATCTTGGATTCACCAAGCGGCTTGCCCTGTTCCAAAGTCATCAGCCGCGCAATCTCATCAACACGCGCGCGCACCAGATCGGCGGCCTTGCGCATCAGTTTTGCGCGTTCATAGGCCGAGACCTTCTTCCAGACGGCAAAGCCTTTCTCGGCAGCGGCAAGCGCTTCATCCAAATCGGCTTTCTCGGCATGGGCGACGGTGCCGATCACTTCCTCATTGGCCGGGTTCAGCACATTGATGGTCTTGCCACTGCGTGCGGCGCGCCATGCGCCATTCACGTGCAATTGGACATTGGGGTAGGTCATGCGGGCTTCCTTCCGGCGGTTTGTTGCTTCGAAGCGCCACCCTAATCGGCCTTGGCGCGCGGGGCCAGATGGACGGGGCGGGCAGGGGTGCTAGAAAGGCACCAAGCATCAATTTTCCGGGAGAAACCTCATGCGCTTTTCGCGCCGCACCATCCTCGCTTCTGGCGCCATGCTCGCCGCCCCCGCCAGCCTGCGCGCGCAGCCCGCCTTCCCGAACCGGCCGATTACCGTGGTGGTGCCGAACCCGCCGGGGGGCGGGACGGATTTTGCCGCAAGGCTGTTTCAGGAGGCCATGAGCCAAGGCCTCGGCCAGCCCGTGGTGGTGGAAAACCGCCCCGGCGCCAATGGCAATTTGGCGATCAATGCCGTGGCGCGGTCAGCGCCTGATGGGCATACGATCCTACTGCAATATAATGGCTATCACGCCGGCAATCCGGCCATGATGAAGAACCTGACCTGGGACCCCATCAAGGACCTGGCGCTGGTGGGCATGGCGACCATGGCGCCGCATGCGATCATTGTCGCGCCCAATGTTCCCGCCAATAATTTGCAGGAATTCATCGCCCATGCGCGCGCCAATCCGGGCAAGCTGAATTACGCATCTTCCGGCAATGGTTCCATCCAGCATGTGGGTGGCGTGCTGTTCAGCCGCGCCATCGGGGCTGAGATGGTGCATGTTTCCTATCGCGGCGCCGCCCCCGCGCTACAGGATGTGGCAGGCGGGCGGGTGGAGCTTTTCATCACCACGCCATCTTCCGCCATTGCCCTGGTGCAGGGCGGGCGCGTGAAGGCGCTTGCGATTGCGAGTGCTCAGCGCGCCGCTGGCCTGCCTGATGTACCCACCACGGCGGAAGCCGGCCTGCCCGGCTTCACGCTTGATGCCTGGTTCGGCTTTGCCGTGCCGGCAGCGACCCCAAAGCCCATTCAGGAAAGGCTGAATGCGGTGATCAGCGCGGCATCCCAGCAAGCCGCCATTCGCGAAAGGGCGCAGGCGGGCGGTGCCACAACCAAGGCCATGAACTTGGCAGAATTGGACACGCTGGCGCGGCGCGAGGTGGAAGAATTGGGCGCGGTGATCCGCGCCGCTGGTATTACTCTGGACTGAGGCAGCGTAAGCGACAAATCAAGGGCGCTTACGCTCTACCAATTTCTAAACCTGATCGGGCGAGGTAGAGCGGGCTTGCGGCCTTCAGCCTATGTGCCAGACAAAACATTCGACTGCCCGCTGCATGAACATGTCACGGGCAAATCTGAAGTGTCCAGGCGCTATAACTCGATTTTGAGGCGCTGCAATATCGGTGTCCACCTTTCCTGTTCGCGCGTGAGAAAAGCCTGGAAATCAGCGGGTGAACCGCCAGCCGTCAGGATACCTTGATCCAAAAGGCTGTTGCGCAGGCTTGCATCGGCCACCGCGATGGCGGCTGCCGCATTCAGCCGCGATATGGCGGCGGCCGGCGTGCGTGCGGGGGCGAGCAGACCAAACCAAGTGACCGCCACAAGCCCAGGCCAAGTTTCATGAAAGGTCGGCTGATCGGGCAGGTTGGGCAACCTTGTCTCCCCGGTCCAGCCAATGATTTTGGCCCGGCCTGAGCGCGCCACCTGCAGGCCGGTTGCGCCGCCCACCAGGATGGAATCAAGAGTTCCTGCCATAAGGTCATTCATCTGATGCGCATCACCGCGATAACCGACATCGTTCCAATCCAATTGCAGTCGATCCCGAATAAGTTCTCCCGCAATGTGGTTGAAGGACCCGCGCCCATTGTGGCCCCAGCTTACCTTGCCGGGATTGGCGCGGACATGTGCGATAAAGCCTTCCAGCGTATCGGGTATGCCGGGCTTGACCGCGATGCAGAAGGGCAACGTGGCGACGTGAATGATGGGCGCGAAATCCTGAGGCTTGTATGGCAGATTTCGGCCAATCACCGGATTGATGGTGAGGGTGGTGCCGGAAGACATGAGCATCGTATGCCCATCCGGTGCCGCGCGGGCGACGGCTTCGGCGCCGATAACGGTCTGCGCGCCTGGACGATTGTCGATCACGACATTCTGACCGAGCAATGGTGCGATCCGATCAGCCACAAGCCTTGCCGTCACATCGGTTGAACCCCCTGGCGGGAAGGGGACAACGATGTTTACAGGGCGGGAAGGGCTCCATTGCGCCTGCGCTTGCACTTCCGCTGCGCCTGCAGCACCCAAGGCCATGGCCGCAAGACCACGCCGCGTCATTCTTTGCATCATGTTTTCGATCTCCCCGAAGTGATGTTTATGGTTTCAGGGCTGAGACGCCCTGAATTTTTTGTGAGGTGCGTTTCAGGCTTTTGCTGTCGAGTTTCTTGAGGGGATAAGGTGCTTCCACTTTGCTTGTCAACGCCTTTGCCCCGGGCTGGGCGCCAATCCGGACGCCAATGCAGCGCATGCGCTGGCGATATTCGGCTAGGCAAAGCGAGTGTGGCCTTGCCAATCACGTTGAGAAGAATCCCCAAACCGAAAGACTTTGTCAGTGCAGATCGCAACAACTTCTCAGACGCGGATCAGCTGCGTGCCCAAATATCAGCGCGACACGCATGGACCCAAAGCGAGCCTGCCATGCACTAAAGGGCGCAGCCAGGCGGCGCCGCAACGAAGGCAGTGACGCTGGTCGAATTCGATGCGGTTGCGCCGCGTGAAGTGGAGGAACTGGGTCCGGTGATCCGCGCCGCCGGCATCACAACAGATTAGCCGATCCGGGCCTTGGTTTAGCGGAGATCAAGGTTTAGGCTGTGCTGATGGCACCTTCATCCCCACCCCGCCGCCTTTGGCTGCTTGCCGCCGCGCTGCTTTCAGCCTGTGCGGCCGGCGATAATGCGGAACGGCCCGCGCTGCGCGGTGCCGCGCCGGAAGTGACCGGCGCCTTCGGGTCCTATCTGGCCGGGCGCTTCGCCACCAATGAAGCCGATACGAAATTCGCCGCTGATAGCCTGATCCAAGCGCTCAGGCGCGATCCTAATGAGCCGGAGGTCATTCAGCGCGCCTTCATCGCAAGCCTGCTGGATGGCCGTTCTGAAGCCGCCAGGCTTGCGCGGGTTATTCCGAATGAACCCCTCGCTGCCATGTATCTGGCCGGGCAGGATGCGCTGGCCGGGCGGTATGAAAGGGCGGAACAGCGCTTTCGCGCCCTGCCGAACCAGGGCTTGTCCAGCCTATTGAAGCCCCTGCTGATCGCCTGGGCGCAGCAAGGCAGGGGCCAGACGGATGCGGCACTCGCCACGCTGCGCCCATTGACGGAAGCGGGCCGCCAGCGCGGCATTTACGCGCTGCATGCCGCCATGATTGCCGATATCGCCGCACGCCCGCGGGAAGCGGAACGCCTGGTGCGGCTTGCGCTGGCCGATGGCCCGGCGCCGAGCCTGCCGCTGGCGCGCACCATGGCCGGCATATTGTTGCGCGCCGGCCAGCAGGCGGAAGCCGAACGGCTTTTGGATCGGCTGGGCCGCGGCCAGGATGATGCCGGGCTTTTCGCCGATACCGGCGGGCGGGAGGCCTTGGCGACACGGCGCGTGGTGGCTTCAGCGACTGAGGGCATGGCGGAAGCCTATCTTGGCCTCGCCACTGCGCTCCGCGGACCGCAATCTGGTGAGTTTTCGCTGGCCATGGTGCGGCTTTCCCTGCAACTCCGCCCGCGCTACGGCCCGGCGCTGCTCGCGGGGGCAGAGGCGCTGAGTGATGAGGGTGAATATGCGGCGGCGCTTAGGCTGCTGGAACGCGCCGATCCGGCTGATCCCTTCGCGCCTGTGCTGGCGCTGCGCCGCGCGGGTTTGCTTGACCGCTTGGACAAATTGCCGGAGGCCGAGGCAGAACTCCGCCGGCTTTCGGCGCAGTTCCCGCGCGCCTTTCAGCCCATGGCGCGGCTTGGCGATATGTATCGCGGGCGGCAGGATTGGTCGCCGGCCATCACCGCCTATGATGCGGCGATCGCGCGGCTTGGCGTCCCCGCAGTCACGCATTGGCCGCTTTTCTATGCGCGCGGCATTGCTTTGGAACGCGCCAAGCGCTGGCCAGAGGCGGAAGCGGATTTTCAGCGCGCGCTCAGCCTCAGCCCTGAACAGCCTTTGGTGTTGAATTACCTCGCCTATAGCTGGGTGGAGCTTGGGCAGAATCTGGTGGAGGCGCGCCGCATGCTGGAACGCGCGGTGGCGCTGCGCCCGAATGATGGCAATATCGCCGATAGCCTGGGCTGGGCGCTGTATAAGCTCGGCGATATTCCGGGCGCGGTGCGCTGGCTGGAAAAGGCGGTGGAGCTTGAATCGCAAAGCAGCGTCATCAATGACCATTTGGGCGATGCCTATTGGGCGCAGGGCCGTCGGCGCGAAGCGCTGTTTCAATGGCGCCGCGCCCTGATCCTGGGGCCTGAGGGTGATGAGGGGCCGAAGATCGAAGCCAAGATCGCAAACGGCTTGGCGCCTCAGCCGGCGGCGGAGACGCGGCGCTGAAAGTCTCGGAAGCGGCTCCGGCCAAGGTCAATCTTTTCCTGCATGTCACGGGGCGCCGGGCGGATGGGTATCATCTGCTGGATAGCCTGGTTGTCTTCGCGGACATTGGCGATGCGGTCAGCGCCTGTTCGGGGGAGATCCTGTCGCTTGCGATTGAGGGCGCAGAAGGCGCGGCACTAGACGCTGAGCCCGATAATCTGGTGCTGCGCGCCGCGCGGGCCCTGGCGGAGGCGGCCGGGTTTGAAGGCCATGCGCTGCTGCATTTGCTGAAGCGCCTGCCGGTTGCCAGCGGGATTGGCGGCGGCAGCGCCGATGCGGCGGCCAGCCTGCGCGCACTGAACCAGCTTTGGGGCCTGGGCTGGCCGGAAGCGCGTTTGGCGGCCTTGGGGGCCAAGCTTGGCGCGGATGTGCCGGTTTGTGTGGGGTCTCGACCCGCCCGGATGGAAGGGGTGGGGGAGGTATTGAGCGCTGCGCCAAGCCTGCCGCGTTTTGGGCTTTTGCTCGCGAATCCGCGCCAGGGCTTGGCCACGCCGGCAGTGTTCCGCGCCCGTCAGGGCGGGTTTTCGGCGCGGGCTGAATTGCCGGAAGCCTGGGGAAGTGCGGCTGCCATGGCCGCGGATTTGGCGCGTTTGGGGAATGATCTGGAGGCACCTGCGATCAGCCTCTGCCCCGCGATTGCCGAGGTTTTGGCGGCAATCTCGGCCAGCCCCGGCTGCCTTTTGGCGCGCATGAGCGGGTCTGGCGCCACCTGCTTTGGGGTATTCCCAAATGCGGCTTCGGCGGCTTCAGCAGCGGCGGCCCTGCCGCCTGCCTGGTGGTGTTGGGGAGGGGGGCTTCACGGCGCGACCTTTTGAGGGCTATTACGCGACCGTCATCGCGCGAAAGCGCGACAACCATTTTGTTTGGTCGCATTTTCCGAACCGCCAAGTGTCGCCACTTGGCTTGAAAAATGCTCCGGCATTGGGGCGTCGCCAAGCGGTAAGGCAGCGGTTTTTGGTACCGCCATTCCCAGGTTCGAATCCTGGCGCCCCAACCAATTTCCTTACAAACTGGGCAATTCAGCCTGCGCCCGCGCGGCCCGGCATTTCACCCCAACCCGCTTTGCGTTACACCCGGCCCCATGAACGCGAAGACCCGATACGACCCCGCCGCCGATGGCTGGACCGATTTCGTCTGGCATGAGGATGGCTTCCCCGCTTTGGTTGGCCCCTTTTGGCAAAAAACCGTGGATGGGCGCCGCCTGCATGGGCTGCTGGTGGAAGAAAAGCACAGCAACATCCATGGCATTGTCCATGGCGGCATGATTTCCACCTTCCTGGATCAAACCCTTGGCCATACCGTTTGGGAAGCCGCTGATCGCGGGCCGAATGTCACCGTGCAACTGAATGTGCATTTCATCTCCGGCGCCAGGCAGGGGGATTTTCTGGTCGCGGAAGGCGAGGTGATGCGCGTGACGCGTTCCATCGTGTTTGTGCGCGGTCGGCTGACCGCAGGCGATAAGCTGATCGCCCATGCGGATGGGGTTTGGAAGCGCTTGGGAACGGGGTAGGCGCGCATCTTCAGGTTGCGTGCTGGGCTGCTGCCTGCAAAGCTTCCGGCAAGCGGCGCCAATCAGCGCAGCGCCGCAACCGGGAGAAACCATGATCCACCGCCGAACCCTTCTCGCCGCGCCTTTCGCACTCACCGCATCCCATCAAGCCGCCGCGCAATCCGGTGCTCCTTGGCCCATGGGTAGACCCATCAGGCTTGTGGTTGGTTTCCCGCCCGGTGGTTCCGGCGATTTTCTCGCGCGCACCCTGAGTGATCCTCTGGCGCGCGCATTGGGCGGTGCCACCATCATCGTGGATAATCGCCCCGGTGCCGGTTCCAATATCGCCGCCGAACATGTCGCGCGGAGCGAGCCGGATGGCTACACCATTTTGCTTGGCGGCAATTTCACCCATGCGGTGAACCCCGCCATGTATCGCCGCCTGCCCTTTGATCCCATCAATGATTTCACGCCAATCACGCGCGTGAGTGACCTGCCGTTGATCATCGCCGTGCGTGCCGATGCGGGTATCAATAACCTTGCGGATCTTGCCGCCCGGATGCGCGCGCAACCGGGGCGTTGGAATTACGCCACCCCTGGCATTGGCACGCCAAGCCATTTGGTTGGTGCCAAGCTGGCGAAAGTGACGGGGCAGGACATTACCCATGTGCCCTTCCGAGGCGGCGCGCCTTCGCTTCAAGCCGTGCTGGCTGGCGATGTGCAAATCCTGGTCGGCACGCCGCCCGTTGCCTTGCCGCAAATCCGCGCCGGTACGCTGAAGGCGTTGTCACTCAGCACGCGTTTGCCATCGCCCGTCATTCCCGATGTGCCCGGCAGCGAAGCGGCAGGGCTGCCGGCGCTTGATATCACCGGCTGGTGGGGTGTGTGGACGGCGGCGCGCCTGCCTAACCCGATCCGTGATCGGCTGTTCAGCGCCTTTCGCGCCGTATTGGCGCAGCAAGCGGTGCAGGCGCGCTTCGCACAGGAAGGGCTGCAAGCGCTGCCCAGCGAAAGCCCGGAAGAATTTGGCCGTTTCGTGCAGGCGGAAATGCCGATCTGGGCTGAGATTGTCAGGGATGCCGGCGCCACGGCGGATTGAAGCGCCTATAGCCCCAATAAATCCAGGGTGCGCCCGATGATCTTCGCTTCATGAAAGCGTTCCAGCGCGCGGGCGCGCCCTGACTCACCCATGCGGGCGCGAAGCGCCCCATCGCGAGCAAGCCTGGATAGAGCCTCGGCCAAAGGCGCCACGGTGGCGGGCGGGACCAACAAGCCTGTCTCCCCTGCCACCACCTGTTCGCGCGGGCCGCGAATATCGGTGGCCACCACGGGTAGGCCGGTCAGCATCGCCTCAATCACGCTCATCGGCAGGCCCTCAAAATGCGAGGGCAGGCAGAAAACATCCGCCGCCGCCAGCAGCCGCGCCACATCATGCCGATAGCCAAGCCGTTGCAGCCTTGGGCCAAGCGCTGCGGCAGCGCGGGCGAAATGCGGTTCCATATCCTCGCCATGGTCGGAGGCGAGCCGTTCGCCCACCACCCAAAGCCGTGCATTTTCGGGCGCTGCTTCCATGGCGCGCAGCAATTCGGGGTAGCCCTTGTGGCGCACCAGGCGAGACACCGCGATGATCACACAATCATCTTCAGCGGCACCCAATTCGGCACGCAGCGCCAGGCGGGCTTCGGGATCAGGATGGAAAGCTGCCGGGTCGCGCCCATTCAAGACGGCGATGGCGTTGCGGTGAATGCCAAGCCTTCGCGCATCTTCCGCCTCTTCCGCGCTGACGGTCAGATAGACATCCGTGATGCGCCCGGCAGCGCGTTCAAGCTGAAGCGCCAGGGCGCGACGCCACCAGGGGCCGGGCTGATTGAACAGAAACCCATGGCAGGTATAGGCAATGCGCGGCACACCCGCCGCCCGGGCCGCCGCGCGCCCGATCAAGCCACTGATTGGCATATGCGCATGCACCAGGTCGCATTTCTCGCGCCGCAAAAAATCTCTGACAGCACAATAGGCTTTCCATTGCGCCAGCGGGTTCATGCTGCGCGCCATGGGCATGGCTTCGATGCGAAACCCCTC
>JBIKXA010000157.1:0-8556 GCA_044356015.1 Roseomonas sp. | reverse complement strand
CGGCCCCAGCCTGGCAGCGTGCTGGTGTTTCAGCGCACCAGCCGCAACCCGCAGGGGCATGTCGCGGTGGTGTCGCGGGTTGTCTCCGCCCGCGAAATCCGGGTGGATCACGCGAATTGGTCCAGCGGCCGGGCGCGCGGACAGATCGCGCGGGATCAGCCGGTGCGGGATGTCTCGCCGCGCGGGGATTGGTCCCTGGTGCGGGTGTGGTATCCGCCGGCGGATGATTTCGGGGCCACGCATTTCCCGACCTATGGCTTCATCCATGGACGGCAGATGGTTGCAGCCGCCCGTATATGATCTGGATGAGGTGATCAATGACGCCGGCATGCATGAACGCGGCATGCTGCATTGGGTGGAGCATCCCGAAGTGGGGCGGGTGTGCTTGCCGTCTTCACCGCTGCCAAAACGAGTTCATGGCTACCCCCTATCCCGCATCACCCTCGCCTTATCCCGCTGCCAATCCCGCGCCGCAATCGCCGCGCGCTTGTCATGCTTCTTCTTCCCCTCAGCCAACCCCAGCAGCACCTTCGCCCGCCCGCGTTCATTGAAGTGAATATCCAGCGGCACAAGCGTCGCCCCTTCGCGCGTGATTGCACCAATCAATTCGCGCGCCTGCTTCCGATGCAGCAATAGCTTCCGCGGGCGCCGAGGTTCAAACCGCGCCATGAAGGAACCCGCCTGCCATTCCGGGATATGGGCGTTGAACAGCCACATCTCCCCATCGCGTTCGCCGGCCCAGGCTTCGCTCAGCGTGGCCCGCCCGGCGCGCAAGGACTTCACCTCAGGCCCCACCAGCGCAAGCCCTGCTTCAATGGTCTCATTGATCTTATAGTCAAAGCGCGCCTTGCGGTTCTGCGCGGCAATGCCGTGGGAGATCATGCCCTTCTTGCGCGGTTCAGCCATCTCTTACGCGCCCACCGCACGGGCGCATCCCTTTCAGTTCAACAGGCCAACCGAAACCATGGCATCGCGCACGCGCGCGCGCGTCGCTTCACCACAGGGCGCCAAAGGCAGGCGGCAATGATCGGTGCTTTTCGCCAAAAGGCTCGCGGCATATTTCACCGGGCCGGGAGAGGTCTCGGCAAACAGCGCATCATGCAAAGGCACCAGGCGGTCCTGGATTTCCATCGCCTCATCCACCCGGCCCATGCGCCAGGCCTTGTGCATTTCCGCGCAAAGCCGGGGCGCGACATTGGCCGTGACGCTGATGCAGCCATGCCCGCCGGCGGCCATGAAGGAAATCACGGTATGGTCTTCGCCGGAAAGCTGCGCGAAATCCGGCCCGCAGGCGCGGCGCGTATGCAAAGGCCGCACCAAATTCGCGGTGGCATCCTTCACGCCGATGATGTTCGGATGCTTGGCAAGCCGCGCCATGGTCTCGACACTCATGTCAATCACGCTGCGGCCAGGAATGTTATACATCACCATGGGCAAATCCACCGCATCGGCAATCGCCTTGAAATGCAGATACAGGCCTTCCTGAGTCGGCTTGTTGTAATATGGCGTGACCACCAGGCAGGCATCGGCGCCGGCCTGTTTGGCGTGGCGGGTGAAGTCAATCGCCTCCGCCGTGCTGTTGCTGCCAGTGCCGGCAATCACGGGCACGCGCCCGGCAGCGGCTTCCACGCACATTTCCACCACGCGCTTGTGTTCCTCATGCGAAAGCGTGGGGCTTTCGCCGGTGGTGCCAACCGGGATCAGGCCTTCGGTGCCCTCGGCAATCTGCCACTGCACCAATTCCTGGAAGGCCTTTTCGTCCACGGACCTATCCGCGCGCATGGGCGTGATCAGCGCAACCATGGAACCCTTGAACATGCTGGCATCCTCCTGGAATTGGGAAAGCGGAAGTTAGGCGCCACGGGGCGCCGCGACAAGCTTCCGAGTACGCTTAACTTCACGAGCCCCAGTAGAGGCTGACGGGGCAGGAAAGCCACCCCGCCAGAGTTTTCTGGTAAAATTTTCGGCAATTTATGGTAATTTGCTAAAAATTAGCGCCAGATCAATAGAAATTTAAAAATTTTTGTTTTGAAGCAAATTTTAAAACTCACGTTACCTCCTTTCCCTAAAAAAACGACGAGCTCATTCTCGACTGTTGTGCATGGTATCACGTCTCGTACAAAAAGTCAAGCTCTTGCAATCTAACCCGCCGCGCGGGCAATCGCCAGAAAATCCTCGGCCACCAGGCTGGCACCGCCGACCAGGGCGCCATCCACATGGGGCAGGGCCAGGATGGCGGCCGCATTGCCGGGCTTGACCGAACCGCCATAAAGCAAGCGCAGCCCCGCGCCTTCAGCCGGGAAGGAAGCCACCAGCTTGGCGCGCATCATGGCATGCATGGCGGTGATATCGGCTTCCGTCGGCGTGCGGCCCGTGCCAATCGCCCAGACGGGTTCATAAGCCACCACGCCGCCCGCGGCGCCGAAGCCATCCGGCAGGCTTTCCGCCATTTGCTCGGCCACCACTTCCTCGGCCCGGCCCAAAAGCCGGTCATCCTCGGGCTCGCCCACGCAGACCACCGGGATCAGGCCGGCGGCCAAAGCTGCCTCGGCCTTGGCGCGGACGCGGTGGCTCGTTTCCCGATACGCCATGCGGCGTTCCGAATGGCCCAGAATAACGTAAGCGGCGCCGGCATCCTTCAGCATGGCGGCGGCAATATCCCCGGTATGGGCACCCTTGGCGGCCTCATGGCAATCCTGCCCGCCAAGCGCCACTACCCCGGCGCAAACCGGTGCCAAAGGGGCAATCAGCGTGGCGGGGGGGCAGATCAGCAGCTCCGCCTTCAGCCCCGCCGCCCCGGCGGCAACGGCCCGGGCCAAAGCCTGGGCCTCGGCTGCCAGCCCATGCATTTTCCAATTGCCGGCGATCAGCGGGCGCACACCGGGGGTCATGCTGGGGTTCCTCCTGGGCTTCGGGGCTTCATCTTTGCGTGATTGGCTAGCCGCCACCCGGGGGCTTGGCAAGCATCGGGCCTTTCGCGCCGGCCCGCGCGGCGGTAATCACCTTTCCCATGATCACCTTCATGCGTCGCCTGGCCTCTACCTGGGTCGCCAAGGCGCTTTTCGTCCTGCTTGTCCTATCCTTCGCCGTCTGGGGGATTGAGGATGTGGTGCGCAATTTTGGCCGCGATACGGCGGTGGCGCGGGTTGGAGATCAGCGGATCGAAGCCGAGGAAGCGCAGAACGCCGCGCGGCGCGAAATGTCGCGAATCGCGCGGCAATTGGGCAATCGGTTCGAGCCGAATGAGGCGATCCGTCGCGCGGTTGCTGCCGGCGCCTTGGAAAACCTGATCGGCGAACGCGCCATGCTGGCGGAAGCGCAGCGCATGGGCGTGGTCGCGCCGGAGGAGTTGGTGCGCGACACGGTCTTCGCGATCCCCGGCCTGACCGGGCCGGATGGGCGTTTTTCGCGTGAGGTTTTGGCGCAGGTGCTGCGCAGCAATGAATTGACCGAAGCACAATTCCTGGCGTTGATCCGGGGCGATTTGCTGCGCCAGCAATTGCTGGGCGCGGTGCGTTCCGGTGCGGCAGCGCCCGATGCCATGACCGCGCCGCAACTGGTCTGGCAGACGGAACGGCGCATCGCTGATGTGGTGCTGCTGCCTTTCTCCGCCGCGCCGGAACCGGAAGCGCCCACCGAAGCGCAATTGCAGCGCTTCTTGGAAAACAACCCGCAGCGCTTTTCCACGCCGGAGTTTCGGCAAATCAGCATCGCCGTGCTGTCGCCGGAAACCCTGGCCGCTGAAATTGCTGTCACCGAGGAAGAAATCAAACAGGCTTTTGATGCGCGCCACGGCCAATATGACAGGCCTGAGCGTCGGCAAATCCGCCAAGTTGTATTGGCCGATGAAGCCCGCGCGCGGGAAGTGGCGCAGCTTTGGCAAGCGGGTGCGGATTGGGAAAGGGTGGAAGCCGCCGCTAACGCTGCCGGCGGTCAGGCCATGGCTTTGCCCATGGGCGATAAGGCAAGCCTGCCCATTCCCGCCTTGGCCGATGCTGCCTTCGCCGCCGCGCCGCAAAGCGTGACCGATCCGGTGCAAAGCCCCTTTGGCTGGCATGTGATTGGTGTTGAAGCGGTGGAACCCGCGCAGGTTTTCACGCTTGATCAATTGCGTGATCAATTGCGCCGCGATGTCGCGAAGGACCGCGCACTCGATCTTGCGTATGAACGCGGCAATAAGGTGGAAGATGCTTTGGCGGGTGGCATGACTTTGGCCGAAGCCGCGCCGCGCTTTGGGCTGATGCTGGTGAATGCAACGATTGATCCTGGCGGAAGGACCCCCACCAATGAAGCCGCGGCACTGCCAGTGCCCGACGAACAGCGCAATGCCGTGCTGCGCGCGATCTTCACGCAGGATCAAGCTGCGGCGCCGCGCTTGCAGGAATTCGGCGATGCCTTTGTCGCGATTGAAATCAGCGGCGTGACGCCCCCGCAGCTTCGCCCCTTTGCCGAGGTTGAGCAGGAACTCCGCCGCGCCGTGGTGGCCGATGCGCGCCGGCGCTTTACCGAAACCCGCGCGGCAGGGCTTTTGGCGGCGCAGCGCGGTGGCAAGACCCTGGTTGAAGCCGCGCAGGAAATGGGCCTGATCAGCACGCGCACCGCGCCTTTCGGGCGCGATCCTGCGCAGGGCAGCCCGGTGCCGCCGGAATTGCTGCCGCCCTTGTTTGAAGCCAGGCGCGGGGAAGCCACCATGGCGGAAATTCGCGGCGGTTTCGCGGTTGCTTCGGTTGCGGAAATCCTGCGGCTTGATCCGGCTTCCGATCCGCTTGGCATGGGGCGCGTGCGCGTTGAAATCGAACAGGCGGTTGGCGATGATCTGGAACAGCAATTCCAGGCGGCATTGCGTGTGCGGGCCAATGTGCGCATCAATGAACGCGTGCTGGAACAGGTGACAAGATGAGCGGCGGCGGTTTCGCGGCATTTCGCGCGGCGTTGGAAACGGGGCGCGGGCAAATCCTGGTTCGTGAACGCGTCGCGGATTTGGACACACCTGTTGGCGCCTTCCTGAAACTGACGGGCGGCGCGCAGGCCAATGCGTTTTTGCTGGAAAGCATTGAAGGCGGTGCGGCGCGCGGGCGTTATTCCGCGATTGGCATGGCACCAGACCTGATCTGGCGCTGCCGTAATGGCAAGGCGGAGCTCAATCGCCACGCGCTTTCAGCGCCGCATGGTTTTCTGCCGGAAACGACCCCCGCCTTGGACAGTCTGCGCGCCATCATCAATGAATGCCGCATGGTGGTGCCCGCGAATTTGCCGCCCATCTCGGCGGGGCTTTTCGGCTATCTGGGTTACGATTTGGTGCGGTTGATCGAAAAACTGCCCTCCACCAAACCGGATGTGCTTGGCATTCCCGATGCGGTGATGACGCGCCCGACGCTGATGGCCGTGTTTGACCATGTGCGCGATACGCTGCTGCTCTGCGCGCCGGTTTGGCCCGGTGCCGATCCGCAAACCGCCTGGGAGGCAGCCAATGCGCGCCTGGATGAGGCTGAGGCGGCGCTTGACCGCCCCGTGCCGCGCCCGGCGCCGCCCGCCGATCTGCCGGCCTTGCCCCAGCCTGACAGCAATTTCACCGAAGCGAGCTACATCGCGGCGGTGGAGCGCGCGAAGGACTATATCCGCGCCGGGGATTGCTTTCAGATTGTGCCATCGCAACGGTTTTCCGCGCCCTTCGCTTTGCCGCCCTTTGCGCTGTATCGCGCGCTGCGGCGGATCAACCCGGCGCCTTTCCTGTTCTTCTGCGATTTCGGCGGTTTTGCCGCAGTGGGCGCCAGCCCTGAAATCCTGGTGCGTGCGCGCGATGGTGTGGTGACGGTGCGCCCCCTGGCCGGCACGCGCCGACGCGGCGCATCACCGGAAGAAGATCGCGCGCTGGAAGCTGAATTGCTGGCCGATCCGAAGGAACGCGCGGAACACCTGATGCTGCTCGATCTCGGGCGCAATGATGTGGGGCGCGTTTCGGAAATTGGGTCGGTGAAGGTCACCGCGCAATTCCAGGTGGAACGCTATTCGCAGGTGATGCATATCGGCTCCGAAGTGCAGGGGCGCTTGCGCGCGGGGCTGGATGCCTTGGATGCCTATTGCGCTGGCTTCCCGGCGGGCACGCTGACCGGTGCGCCGAAAATCCGCGCCATGGAAATCATCGAGGAATTGGAACCATCCCGCCGGGGTCTCTATGCCGGTGGTGTGGGGTATTTTGGTGCTGATGGTGGCATGGATACCTGCATCGCGCTCCGCACCGCGCTGGTGAAGGATGGCGTGATGTATGTGCAGGCGGGCGCCGGCGTGGTGGCCGATAGCGATCCCAAGGCGGAATATGAGGAAACGCGCCAAAAGGCGCGCGCCCTGTTCCGCGCGGCGGAAGAAGCGGTGCGCTTCGCTTCCGGCAGGCGCTAGCAGCCGGGCCATGTCAGACGCCCCAGACATTCGCCCCATTCTCAATCTGCTTGAGGATGCGAATGATGCCGGGCGCTGCATGGAAGCCGCAGCCGCCTTGCGGGTGCTTTCGCAACTTCGCCCGGAAAATCTGCAAGTAAGGGCAGCACTCGCGCGCGCCTTGTTTGGTGCCGGGCTTTGGCAGGAAGCCTGGGATGCTTACGAAGTGCGCTTCGATTTGCTGCCGGAGGTTTTCACCAAGGTCACGCGCCCCGGCCCGAATGGCCCGGAACCCATGCCAATGTGGCGTGGTGGCGCGCTGCCGGAATCGCTGTTGGTGATGGGCGAACAAGGGCTTGGCGATACCATCCAATTCGTGCGCTTCCTGCCGATACTGCGCGCGCGCGGTGTGCGTGTGCATGCGGTGCTTGACCCGCGCGTGATCAAGCTATTGGCGCCTGTTCTGGAAGGGATTGATGTGCGGCCCGGTGGGGCAGCGGGGCGTGTGCAGGGGGTGAAGGCCTGGCTGCCCTTGCTCAATCTGCCGCGCGCGCTTGGGTTGCGGCCACAGCAGTATCAGGGGCGCATCCCTTATTTGGCGGCAGAACCCGCGCGTGTGGCGCATTGGCGGCAGCGCATCGGCAATCAGGGCTATCGCATCGGCATTGTCTGGCAGGGCAACCCCAAGGCGCCGGTAGATCGCAATCGTTCCGTTCCGCTTTCGGTCTTCGCGCCCATCGCCGCCTTGCGTGGCGCGCGGCTTTTCTCCCTGCAAAAGGGACCGGGTGAGGATGCTGAAGCGCCCTTCGCGCTGGAACGCCTGGGGCCGGAGATGGATAACAGCCCGGATTGGTTCCTGGATACTGCCGCCGCCATCATGGCGCTTGATTTGGTGGTGACGGTGGACACCGCTGTCTTGCATCTGGCCGGCGCGCTCGGGCGGCCTGCGCTCATGCTGACGCATGGGCGCAATTCTGACTGGCGCTGGCAGCAGCGGCGGGAAGATACGCTCTGGTATCCTTCCGTCCGCCTGGTGCGCTGCCCGGATGGCAATGCGGATTGGCGCGGTGCGGCAGAACGTGCCGCCTTTCTGATCCGCACCGGCAATCTGCCACCCACAGCATGATCCGCCGACGCCCTCGCCGCCGGGGCTTTGGCTTTTGGGCGAAGCGGCTTGGGATTTCCTTTGCCGCGCTGATCTTGCTGATCATTGGCGGCATTGCGGGCGCCGTTTGGTGGAGCCTGCCTTCGCGTCATTCGGAATTGGCATTGGCGGGCCTGGCGGCGCCGGTTGCGATCACGCTTGATACGCGCGGCATTCCGCATATTCAGGCACAATCGGAAGAAGATGCCTGGGCCGCGCTGGGGTTTCTCCATGCGCGCGACCGGATGTTTCAAATGGAAATGATGCGCCGCGGCGCACGAGGGCAGACAGCAGCAGTGGCGGGGGCGGCGGCCCTTCGGCTTGATCGCTTTATGCGCCTGCTGCGCCTGGAAGAACGCGCGACGGCGGATTTGGCCGCGTTGGATGCGGAAACCCGCGCCATGCTGGAAGCCTATGCGCGCGGCGTGAATGCTTGGATCGCAGCGCGCGGGCGCTTCGCCGCGCCGGAATTCATCGCGCTCGGCGCGCCGGAACCCTGGCAGCCGGTGGATAGCCTGCTCTGGGGCAAGATCATGGGGCTATGGCTGGGTGGCAATTGGCGCAAGGAATTGGAACGCGCGCGGCTGGCAGGGCGACTTTCGCCAGAACAATTATCCGATCTTTGGCCTGAGGATTCTTCGCCTGGTCGGCCCGATGAACCGCTGTTGCAGGCTGAAGCAAAGCCAAGCCGCGCTTTGCAGGGTGAGGCCCTGGATGATGCGGCGCTGGCGGCCCTTGCCCAGCATCTGCCGCGCTTTCCGGAAGATGCGCCCTTGCCGGAAATTGCTTCCAATGCCTGGGTGATCACGGGGGGGCGGAGTGCCTCTGGTGCGCCGCTGCTCGCCGCCGATCCGCATCTTTCCCATAGCGCGCCGATCATCTGGTATCTGGCGCGGATTTCCCTGCCCGAAGGGCGCCAGCTGATGGGCGCCACCGCGCCTGGCGTGCCGGGGATTGTGATTGGGCGGAATGAAAACCTCGCCTGGGGCTTCACCACCACGCATGCCGATACGCAGGATATTTTCATCGAAAAACTG
>JBIKXA010000156.1:0-8584 GCA_044356015.1 Roseomonas sp. | reverse complement strand
GAGGCATTGCGCAAAGCGGCCTCGGAACTCGCGCGCATGCGGCCGGGCACGGTATCGGGGGGCGCTTCCTCAAGCCCGGCAGTGTCCACCAGCGTCACATCGCGCCCGGCGATGCGCGCGGTGACTTCCTTGCGGTCGCGCGTCACCCCCGGCGTGTCATGCACGAGCGCAATGCGGCGCTGCGCCAGCCGATTGAACAGCGTGGATTTGCCGACATTGGGCCGGCCCAGAATGACAATGACAGGCTGCATAAGACCCTTCTGATCAGCCTTCGCCCGCAAAGGCAATCAGGCTGCCATCATCGGTCGCCAGGATCAGCCGCCCGCCCACCACCATCATCGGCAAGGAAAGCGCGCCGGGCAGGCGTTGGCGCGTCAGCACATCGCCATTCGATGGATCAAGCGAAACAAGCTCCGCGAGGCTGGTGCCGACAAAAAGCCGCCCGCCGGCCAGTAGCGGAGAGGATAGCTGCACCTGTGGTTGCGCCCGATTACCCTGCGCCGGCGGGCGGAGCGAAACCGCCCAGCGCACCAAGCCCGTTTCGCGCTGCAGCGCTGCCATTTCCCCGGTATCGGTCGCGCCAAACACCCATTCGCCTGCGACCCAGGGCATTTCCGTGCCGCCCAATTCGCGTTCCCAGATGCGCCGGCCAGCACGCAGATCAATCGAAAGCCCGATCCCGCCCATGCCAAGGGCAATGACATCATTGCGCGTAATCACCGGCGCGGCACGCACGCTGCCCACATCGGCAAGGCTTGTGCCGCCAGCGGCGGCCAGGCTGTCGCTCCAGAGCACACGGCCATCATTGGCGCGGAAGGCCAGGATTTCACCGGATGGAAAGCCCGCCACCACGGTTTCCCCCGAAATGGCCGGCGGCGGCAGGCCGAGCGGGACGGTCAGGATAGCCTGGGCACGGTAGCGCCAAAGCACTTTGCCATCCTCGGCCGACAGCGCCACCAAACTACTGTCCAGGGTGGTGATGAAAATGCGGCCATTGGCAAAGGAAGGCGCGCCGCGCATCGGCGCCTGCACGCGCACGCGCCATTTCACCGAACCATCGGCAGCCGAAAGCGCCAAGACTTCCGAAAGCCCGGTCGCAACAAATACGGTATCGCCTTCAATGATCACGCCCGCGCCGCCGCCATCGCCACGTTCATTTTCCGGGCGCGTATCCACCCGCCAACGCCGGGCACCATTGGCGATATCGAAGGCGGATACAAAGCCATCCGCATCGCCCATGAACACACGATCCGCGCTGGCAACAGGCCCGCCGACAACGCGGCGACGGAAGGACGTGCCGGTGCCATAGCTTGCGGACCATGCCTGCCGCAGATTGGCGCCAAGCGCCATATGCCCGCCTGCATGGCTTGCCGCCCCGCCAAGCTGCGGCCAAAGGCTGCGCTGTTCCTGCGCCGGCAGCGCGATGGTAAGCCCGCGCGCCTCTGCATCCGCTTCCACGGTACGATCCGGCAGTGTCATCACCGGCTTGCGTTCACCCACAATCTTCACGCGGCGCTCGCCGAAGATATTATCCAGCGTCTCGCAGCCGGCCAGCAGCCCCGCCGAACCAAGCAGCCAGGCGCGCCGAGAAATCTCCCGCCCCGTCATCCTTCAAGCCCCATCGCCAAGCGTTGCGCCCTTTCGCGCACGCCCCGCGGCGCCGTGACATCCGCCGCAAGCGCCTGGAAGGCCTGGCGCGCTTCGTCCCGCCTGCCGGCACGCAGCGCAATCAAGCCGGCCACTTCCCGTGCCGAGGCGTTCCAGGCCGATTCGGGGCGCGTCAGCGGCGTGATACGCGCCGCCAGCATCGCCGGGTCCCCCTGATCCAGCGACCGGATCACCCAAAGCAGCGACGCCAAATCCCGATAAAGCGGATCAGCGGAGCTATCGGCAGCAATGGCATCATAAAGCCGAAGCGCTTCCGCCAAATCCCCGGTTTCGGCCTTGAGTGCGGCCGCGCGCAGCCGCGCCAGATCACGATAGCCGGCAGGCGCACCGCGCGACGCTTCTTCAAAGCGCTGGGCCATGGCGCGCAGGTCCGCCCCCTCGGCCTCGGCAGCGCGATGGGCGGCCATGAAGGCGATGGCCGCTTTCTCAGCTTCCCGCGCTTCATACCAGCGCCAGCCTTGATGGGCGCCAATGCCGGCCAGCACAAAGACCAGCAAACCCAAAACCAGGGTCCCGTAGCGCTTCCACAGGCGGCGGGCGCGCTCAGCGCGGAGGTCTTCCGCAACCTCGTCAAAAATATCGGGCAAGGCGATCCTCAAGCATCATGAAGGTCTCGCGCAGGGCTAAGGCCTATCGCGGCGGCGGTCAAACGGGGAATTTTGCAGTTTTGGGGCAGCCGGTAACAATTTTAGGAGAAAATTTGCAATTCATTAACTTCTATGGCGTCTTTTGGGCTCATGCGTAAGCTTCGACCTCTCTGCGCCCTTTTTTTGCTGCTTGCCGGCTGCGAAAGCGTTGGCGCCCCCGGCGCGCCCTTGCTGGCCATTCCCGCAGCCATAGAAGGGGTATCGCTTGTCACCACGCAGCGCGGGGTGGGCGATAATGTGGTTTCGCTGGTCACCGGCAAGGATTGCTCCTATGTCCGGATCGCCAAGGGGCAGACCTATTGCGCTTCAGACCCGCCGCCACCCGTCCAGCCGATTTGTACACGGAGCCTCGGCAAGGTGGATTGCTGGACGACGCCGCCTGTCGCCACCCCCCCTTACAGCAATGTCCGTGACGGGCCTTATGAATTGACCGCCGAGCAGGAACGCAACCGCACGGCGCGCTGGCCGAAGCTGTTCTGATCGGTGCCGCCCGGCGCCTTTCACAGAAACTGCGTCAGCCGATAGAAGCGCGCAGCACTGCGCCAGAACAAATCCGCCTTTTCCTCAGCCGAGGCGCCGGCGGCGATGCGCTTGAAGGCATTCCAGCCGACGGCATAGCCATAGCCGCCCTTATCCACCGGGAAATTGCTTTCGAACATGCAGCGCTGCGTGCCGAACAATTCAATGCAGCGTTCCATCCAGGGGCGCCAATGGGTGGCCAATTCCTCAGACGAAGGGGCAATCGCGCCGGCTTCGAGCCCAAAGCCCGGCAGGCGCATGCCAAGCCCGCCAAGCTTCACCATGACATTCGGGCATTGCGCCAGTTCCGCCATATGGCGCGACCAGGCAGCGAAAACCTCATCGCGCTTGCCGGCATAGGGGCCGATGCCAAGAATCCCGCCGCAATGATCCAGCACGATGGGGATGTCGGGGAAGGCGCGTGCCAGCGCCGCCAGACGCGGGATTTGGTGGAAATAAATCCAGGCATCAAACGAAAGCCCGTGGCGGCCAAGGGCGGCAAAACCCGCGCGGAAGGCAGCGCTGTCCATCATGTCTTCCGCCGGCATATAGGCCGGGTTCAGCATGGCGGGTTCAGGGTCCCAGGTTGCGATATGGCGAATGCCGCGAAACCTACCGCCGGCAGCCGCAACATGCGCTTCCAACACGGGCTGCACCGCATCCCCCAGCGTCAGATCCGCATAGCCCACAATGCCGGCATTGGCGGCGATATCGCCATAGATGCCACTTGCGAACATGGCGGCGATGCCGGTGACGAATTCAGTCTCACCCACCGGCTTCAAGGCTTCAGGCCCCGCGGCGCGGTGCATGGACCGCGCTTGGACATAAACCGTCGCCTTCACGTTATGGCCGCTTTTCAGATCGGCCAGGAATTCATCGTGCAAATAGCGCCAGCCGGGCCGATCCCAAAGATGGTGATGCGGATCAATGATCACCTGCGCGGGGTCCAGGATGTCTTCCTGCCGTGCGGCGAGCCAATCCTCTCGGACGGCAAGGTAATGCTGCACTTGCTGCTGAGACATGGCTTGCTCCCTAATGCGCAATCCTGATCAGCCACGGGATCATGCGTCAAGCCTGGGCGAAGGCAGCGGCTTGTTCTAAGCTTCGCCCAACCAATTGAGGACCGTTCCATGCTCACCAGAAATGCCAAGGGCGTTTTCGTCATTGCGCCCACCCCCTTCCTGCCCGATGGCGCGCTTGACCTTGCCAGCGCCGATCGCATGACCGATGCCTTTCTGGCCGCGGGTGCGAGTGGCCTCACGCTGCTTGGCGTGATGGGGGAAGCGCCGAAGCTCGATCAGGAAGAAGCCATCAGCTTCGTGAAGCGCGTGATCAATCGCGTGGCGGGGCGCGTGCCGGTGGTGGTGGGTGCCTCGGCGCCTGGTTTTGCCAGCATGCGCGCTGTGGCGCGCGGCGCGCTTGATTTGGGGGCGGCGGGCATCATGGTGGCGCCAGCACCGGGCCTTAAGG
This sequence comes from Roseomonas sp., assembly GCA_044356015.1. Classification (GTDB taxonomy): domain Bacteria; phylum Pseudomonadota; class Alphaproteobacteria; order Acetobacterales; family Acetobacteraceae; genus Neoroseomonas. The sequence continues at coordinate 4,280 of JBIKXA010000156.1, read as the reverse complement.
GCGATGATGCGGTGCTGTCCTACATCATGCAGGCCATGGATACGGTGGGCGATGCGCCTTTTGTTTTGCAGGATTTCCCGCAACTGACCGGCATTCACATCAGCGCGGCCATGGTGGCGCGCGCCGCTGCTGATCCGCGCCTGGTCATGCTGAAGGCCGAAGATTATCCTGGGCTTGATAAGCTTTCCGCCATTCGTCGCATGGAAGCTGAAGGCAAGATGCCGCGCATCAGCATCCTGGGCGGCAATGGCGGTCAATTCCTGCCGGAAGAATTGGGGCGCGGCGCGGATGGCATCATGACCGGCTATGCCTTCCCGGAAATGCTGGCCGAGGTGATTGCGCTGATGGCGGAAGGCAAGCGCGATGCCGCGCAGGATGCCTTTGATCTTCATCTGCCCTTGATCCGCAGCGAATTGCAGCCCGGCCTTGGCCTTGCGATCCGCAAGCACATTTTGGCGCGGCGCGGCATCATCGCCCATGCGGCCTTGCGTGCGCCGGGCCCCAAGCTTTCGCGGGAGACCACGACAGAAATTGATTATTTGCTGGCCCGCCTGCAAGCACGCGGCGGCGCCAAACTTCCCTGACCATCACGCGTTTTACAAACAGGAGGATACCCCGTGCCCAAAATCGCCATCGCCGTTGAATTCAAGATCAAGGAAGGCCAGCACGCGGCCTTTGACGCGATCATCCGCGAACATGCCCGCCTGACGCTTCAGGAAGAACCGGGCTGCGAGCGCTTTGATGTGCTGCAACCGCTCGACAAGGATGGCGCGCATGACAAAAGCCGCGTCATGCTGTGTGAGGTTTATCAGGATCGCGCGGCGGTTGATGTGCACACCAAGAATCCGCGGCTTGCCAAGGTGCGCGATGCCTATTCACCGCTGATCGAAGGCCGCACGCTCACACTTTGTGAGATGTGAGGCTGCTTCGCCTTTCTCAGGCTTCATCAAGCCGTGCAGCAAGGGCAAGATCCTCCGGGCTCATTTCATGGGCCGGGAGGATTGGCAGCAGATAATGGGAAGCATAAAGCTCCCCTAATGCCTGCCAGTCTCGTAGGACGCTTGCATAAATCCAGCGATAGTAATGCAGGTTCGCGACATGCTCCTTCGCGGCTTCCGCACCAATCACGCTGCCGAGCGCCTCAATTTCCAGCCAATTCACGATCAGGTGCAGATGCGTTGAGGAAAGCGTATCGGCGCCTTCGCCGCGCCCGATCGGCGGATCAGGATAGCGGCCTTCGAGTGTGGCCCACATCGCGCGCCACTGGTCGGTATGCTTGTGGGAATACCACGTCAGATACCAATGCATCTGCTCGTGGATATAGGTTGCGAGCAAGGCGGTCTCAGTGAACAAGGCTGTATGCAGCCTGATGACCGGGTGGCTGTAAGGAAGCGCCGTGGGCGCTATGCAGACCTCCTTGCAATATTCATAGGCGCTGAGGTCATATTTTGTGCGGAGCGCGATCAGCCTCTCGCGCATCGCCATGGCCGTACGCTCGGCTTGCGACAGGTCAATCCCTATCCGAAGATCGGTCATGGCGTGCGCCTTCGATGGTTTGACGTAGCTTGGCCCCATGTGGCGCGAAAGGCCAAGCCTCCAAACCTACCCCGCCAAAGCCGCCTTCACCGCCGCCAGCGCTTCCGCAGCCTGCGCCGCATCCGGCCCGCCGGCCTGCGCCATATCAGGCCGCCCGCCGCCGCCCTTGCCACCCACAGCCGCCGAAGCAGCGCGCACCAGCGCCACAGCATCGGCGCGACCCTTGGCGGCCTCAGCTACGGCGACAACAATGCTCGCCTTGCCTTCCGCCGTGCTGATCAGCGCGACAACATCTGCTGTGCCGCCCTTCAGAATGGCCTCAGCGAGGCCCTTCAAATCGCGCGGCGGCACCTCACCAAGATCACGCAGCGCTAGCTTAAGCCCCGCCACTTCCTCAATCTCCGCCCCGCCGCTACCGGTCGCGAGCTTCTTGCGGAGTTCCGCCACATCGCGTTCCAGCTTGCGCCGTTCTTCGACCAGCGCGGCGATTCGCCCGGCCAATTCGCCGGGCTGCGCCTTCAATACAGCCGCCGCCGCCGTCAGGCTTTCTTCCATTTCATTGATGTAGGCGAGTGCGGCATCACCCGTCACCGCCTCCACACGCCGCACACCGGCGCTGACGGCGCCCTCAGCAATAATCTTGAACAGGCCGATATCGCCGGTGCGCCGCACATGCGTGCCGCCGCAAAGTTCCAAAGAATAGACGCCATGCTTTTCGGTCGCCGCCGGGTCATGCCCCATGCCGACCACGCGCACTTCCTCGCCGTATTTTTCGCCAAACAGCGCCATGGCGCCGGCTTCCACCGCCGCTTCCGGTGTCATCAACCGCGTGATTACCTCGGCATTTTCGCGAATGCGGGCATTCACCTCCGCCTCCACCCAGGCGAGTTCTTCGGCTTCCATAGGCTTGTTGTGGGAGACGTCAAAACGCAGCCGATCCGGCGCATTCAAGCTGCCCTTCTGCGCAACATGCGTCCCCAAACGCCGACGCAGGGCTTCATGCAGCAAATGCGTCGCCGAATGATGCGCGCGGATATTGGACCGGCGCGCATGCTCCACCGCGGCAGTCACCGCCATGCCGGGCTTGGCTTCGCCATGCACGACCTTGCCCAGATGCACGAAAAGATTGCCGAGCTTCTTTTGCGTATCCCGCACTTCGATCCGGCAGGCATCGCCCGCGACAATCACGCCAGTATCGCCAACCTGGCCACCGCTTTCGGCATAAAACGGCGTCTGGTTCAGCAGCACCGCCACTTCGCTGCCCACCGCGGCATGATCCACCACCTTGCCATCCACCACCAACGCGGTGATCTCTCCCTCGGCGACTTCGGTGGAATAGCCAAGGAATTCGCTGGCGCCGATCTTCTCCTGCACATCGAACCAGAGGCTTTCCGTCGCCGCTTCCCCGCTACCAGCCCAGGCCGCTCGGGCGCGGCGCTTCTGTTCGGCCATGGCGGCGTTGAAGCCTTCGACATCCACGGCACGGCCTTCGCCACGCAGCGCATCCTGCGTCAAATCCAGCGGAAAGCCGAAAGTATCGTAAAGGCGGAAGGCGATATCGCCGGGCAGGGTCTGGTTGGATCCAAGCTTGCCGGTTTCCTCGGCCAAAAGATGCAGGCCGCGTTCCAGCAGGGAACGGAAGCGCGTTTCCTCAAGCCGCAGCGTCTCGGAAATCAGCGCCTCCGCGCGCACCAATTCCGGATAGGCCGTGCCCATTTGCCGGATCAGCGACGGCAGGATGCGATGCATCAAGGGCTCGCGCGATCCCACCATATGCGCATGCCGCATGGCGCGGCGCAGGATGCGGCGCAGCACATAGCCGCGGCCTTCATTGGAAGGCAGCACGCCATCGGCAATCAAAAAGGCGCCGGCGCGCAAATGATCCGCCACCACGCGGTGGCTGGACCGGAACGGCCCATCCGGGTCTTGGCTGGTCGCCTCCGCACTCGCCAGGATGATCGCGCGCAAAGTGTCCGTGTCGTAATTGTCGTGTTTGCCTTGCAGAATGGCGGCGAAGCGTTCCAGCCCCATGCCGGTATCAATGGAAGGCCGCGGCAGCGGGTTGCGCACCCCCGCGGGTTCTTCCAGGAATTGCATGAAAACCAGGTTCCAAATCTCGATGAAGCGGTCCCCATCCTGATCCGCGCTGCCGGGCGGGCCGCCGAAAATCTTGTCGCCATGGTCGAAGAAAATCTCGGAACAGGGGCCGCAAGGCCCGGTATCGCCCATGCGCCAGAAATTATCGGAGGTCGGGATGCGGATGATGCGATCATCGCCAATCCCCGCGACCTTCTTCCAGATGTCGGCAGCGTCCTCATCTTCCGAATAGACCGTCACCAGCAGCCGGTCCTTCGGCAGTGCGAAATCCTTGGTCAGCAATTCCCAGGCATAGGGGATGGCCTGTTCCTTGAAGTAATCGCCGAAGGAAAAATTGCCGAGCATTTCAAAGAAGGTATGATGCCGCGCCGTGTAGCCAACATTATCAAGGTCATTGTGCTTACCCCCGGCGCGGACGGATTTCTGCGCCGTGGTGGCGCGGGAATAGGGGCGCTTTTCCTGGCCGGTAAAGACATTCTTGAACTGCACCATGCCGGAATTGGCGAACATCAGCGTGGGGTCATTGCGCGGCACCAGCGGGCTGCTTTCCACGACTTCATGGCCATTGCGGCGGAAGTAATCCAGGAAGGTCGCACGAATATCATTGCTGCTGGTCATGTCTCGCCCATCGGGTCCGCGTTTTTCCA
>JBIKXA010000155.1:0-8686 GCA_044356015.1 Roseomonas sp. | reverse complement strand
CGCCAGCATGATGGAAGGCACCAGCCGCGCGGCGTTTTCGCCGGGGCCGAACAGATGAAACAGCCGCGCCCAGGCAAAGCCGAAACGCGCGCGGGCTTGCGCCATTTCGGCCAGGCGCCGCGCGAGGGTGGCCTTGGCTTCGCCGTAAGCTGTGGCGGGGGCGATGGGGCGCGTTTCGGGCCAGGGGAAGGCGTCATCGCCGGCGTCCGTTGCATATTCGGCGCAGGTGCCAAGCCCCAGGAAGCGCCGCGCGCCGGCTTCCGCGGCATAGGCGGCGAGTGCGGTGGAGGCTTCCACCCAATCGGTGTTTTCCGGCGCGGTCCAGAAGCGGGCATGCGCGACATACCAGGCGGTGTGGATGATGATGTCGGGGCGAAGCTCCGCGATAAGGCGCCGAGCGTCATCCTGGCGCAGCAGATCAACCGCATGCGCGGTGATGCCGGGGGGGGCGCTTGCGGTGCTGCGCGCCGTGATATGTGTCTCGAGCCCGCGCGCGTGCAGCAGGGGCGGAATATGTCGCCCGATGAAGCCTGTGGCGCCCGTGACCAGAACGCGTTCAGCCATGGATCAAGGGCCAGGCATTGTCGCGCGCGGAAATTACTTTTGGTTCTGCCGGCCAGGCAATGCCGAAGGCGGGATCATTCCAGCGCACCCCGCGCGCAAGATCGGGCGCATAGGGGGTGTCAATCAAATATTCCACTACCGCATCATCCGTCAGGCTGAGAAAACCATGGGCGATGCCGCGTGGCACGAACACCGCATTGGCCGCGCGGCTGTCCAGCGTGATGGCGACATGGCGCAAATGGCTTGGCTGATCGGCGCGCAAATCCAACAGCACATCAAATACCGCGCCCCGCACGCAGCGGATCAGCTTCTGTTCTTCCGCGGGTGCGATCTGAAAATGCATGCCGCGCAGGGTGTGCTTCAGCGTGTTTTCCGAAAGGCTCGCCTGGATTGGAGTGAAATCAATGCCTGCATCAGCGAAACTTTCGCGGCACCAGCTGCGCATGAAAGCGCCACGATCATCGCGCGCGGGGCTGGCTTCAATGCTGATAATGCCGGGGATGGCGGTTTCGTGGAAAATCACAAGGCGCAGACCTCGGCCGCCTTGTCGTAAAACGCCTTGCCGAAGCGCGCGGGCTGGCCAAGCGGCATGGCGCGGATCATGTCGCGGAGCCCATGGCGCAGCACACGCCGGCGCGGTGCATCGGCGGCCAATTCGGCGGCTTTTTCGATATAGGCTTCAACGCTGAAGGTGGCCAAATCGCCAAGCCCCGCATTGGACAGGTTGGAATAGGAAAGCCGCTCGGCAAAGCCTGGCCCGACCAGCGAAATGCAGGGCACGCCCATCCAGATGCTTTCGCAGGTGGTGGTGCCGCCCACATGCGGCAGCGTATCCAGCGAGATGTCCATCTTGTTGTAATGCGGCAAATGCTTGCCGCGAATGCCAACAAATTCGATCCGGTCCGGGTCCACATCACGCGCGGCGAAGGCAGCGCGGGTATTTTCCAGGAAGGATGGCCCACCCGCTTCGGGGCGGATGAAGATGAAGCGCGAATTGGGCACACGGCGCAGCACCGCGGCCCAGGTATCAATGCAAAGCCTGGTGTATTTATAGGGGTTATTCGCAGTGCCGAAGGTGACATAGCCGCGCCGATCTTGCGGGATTTCCAGATCAATCGGCACTTCATAGAAGCCAAGCCGCCCGCCCACCGTCACCCAGGTTTCCGGCAATTCGAAAGGCTTTTCGATCAGCAGGCGGGGGTCTTCCGGTTTGATATACGGGTCCACAAGAATGTAATCTATCGTCTCAAGCCCCGCAGAATGCGGATAGCCAAGCCAACTGCCGCCAAGCCGCGCCGGGCGATAGGCCATGACTTCCAGCTTGTTCATCGCCGTGCTGCCGCCCAATTCAAACAGCATGTCAAGATTATCCTTGGCGATATCGGCGGCCACCTGGTCATCCGGGCGATAGGGCCACCAGCGGAAATTCGTGGATTTTTCAAGCTCCGCCTGGATCACATCGCGTTCGCCTTCATAGAAGGAATAGCAGAAAACCTCGAACCGATCACGATCATATTGTTCAAGCAGCGGCATGCAGAAATAGGTGACAGGGTGGTTGCGCAAATCGCTGGACAGGAAGCCGATGCGCCATTTGCGGGGCATGTGCAGCGCCGGGGCGGGCGGTAGCGGCTTGATGCGCTTTTGCACGCCGCGGCCCCAATTGCGGTGCCATTCCACAATACCGATGCGTTCTTCCAGGCTATGCACCTGGCCCAATTCATAATGCACGGAAGAATGTCGCCCTTCCGCCTGCCAATGCGGCAAAAGATCGGGAATGGCGCCGGTCGCTTCCAATTGTTCCAAATCCATCACGCGCTGGAATACGGTGCGGAGCGCGCGTGAATTGCGTGCCACCTTATCCGGGTGACGCTTCATGAAATCTATCGAAAGCCGATAGGATTCCTCCAGATGCGCGGCTTCATCATCATAGCGCGCGCGAGAGAGGCTTTCGATATAGGAAGACTGCACATCCGCCGCATTCGGGTTCGCTTCATGGGCGCGCTTCAGCGCCTCATTCGCCAAGCGCCGATCACCATCGCCGGCCATGCGCGAAAGAAAAAGATTGGCCTGAGCGTCGCCCGGGTCCTGCGCCAGGATGCCGTCAATCACGGCGCGGGATTCCTCGCGCCTGCCCATGCGCAGCAACATGCGCGCATGCATCACATCAAGCCCGCGATCACCCTGGCGGAATTGCCGCGCGCGGGCGACAACGGGGATGGCGGCTTCGATATCGCCGGCGTCAATCAACAGCCCCATCAGATCATTCAGCGTATTCTGATCCTTGGGCTGAAATTCGAAGGCTTTCAGGAAGCTGGCACGCGCCGCCGCTTGGTCATTCAAGGCGCGCTGCATGCGCCCGAGCAGGCGCCATAACTCGCCATTGCGCGGGTCCAGCCGGACTGCACCCTGAAAGGCTTCGGCGGCAGCGGCGTAATTGCCGCGCGCTTCTTCCGCATTGCCCATATTCAACAAGGGCGAGGCGTTTTTCGGTTCAAGCTTCTGCGCGGCCTTGAGCGTGGCAACGGCTTCATCAATACGCCCGGCGCGCTTGAACATGACACCAAGCAGATTGGTCAGCGCGAAATCCTTGGGCTTGCGCGCTTGCAGCGGGGCCACAAGCTCCACCGCTTCTGCATGTCGCCCGGCGGATGACAAGGCCAGGGCATAGGGGGTGCAAATCGCCGCCACCGGGACGCCATGGGCCAATGCCTTGGCGAAGGCCTCAGCCGCTTCCGCATATCGCCCCTTGCCGGACAAAAGCGCCGCCAATTGCTGCCAGGCGGCGCCATTGCTGGGCTGTTCCTTGAGCCGCGCGCGCAGGGTTTCTTCCAGCCGCGCCTGATCGGCGGGCGGGAGCGGAGAGGGGGCCGGTTTGGCCGGGCGAGGCTTTTGCCGCATGCGGCGGATCACTTCCCTGAATGGCGAGACGCTTGGCTGCTTTTTCTATCACCCGTCGCGCGCTTTGACCAAACCATCGGGGCGCGACTCGAAAGCCGCGTTGTTTCCGGGCGCGCGCCCCGTTATCTTCGCCGCGAATCAAGGAACAAGACATGAACGATCTTTTCGGTCGCGGCGGCCCTCGGAAGGGGGGTGGCGGACAGCAGGAAGGCTATTCCGCCAAGGATATTGAGGTGCTGGAGGGGCTGGAGCCCGTCCGCCGCCGCCCCGGCATGTATATCGGCGGCACGGATGAAAACGCGCTGCATCATCTGGCGTCCGAAATCATTGATAACGCCATGGATGAAGCCGTGGCCGGCCATGCCGACCGGATTGAAGTGACGCTTGAGGCCGATAATTGGCTGGTGGTGCGCGATAATGGTCGCGGCATTCCGGTGGACCCGCACCCGAAATTCCCGAAGCTGAGCGCGCTGGAAGTGATTCTGACCACGCTGCATTCGGGGGGCAAATTTTCCGGCAAGGCCTATGACACCTCGGGCGGGTTGCATGGCGTCGGTTCATCGGTGGTGAATGCGCTGTCTGAGCGGATGGAGGTTGAGGTCGCGCGTGATCGCACCCTGTTCACCCAGGTCTATTCGCGCGGCAAGGCGATCACGAAGTTGAAGGATGCCGGCGCGGTGCAGAATCGGCGCGGCACCAACATTCGCTTCAAGCCCGATCCGGAGATTTTCGGCAAGCACACCTTCCGCCCGGAACGGCTGTATCGCTTCTGCCGATCCAAGGCGTATCTCTATCGCGGCGTTGAAATACGCTGGGCCTGTGATCCCGCGCTGATCAAGGATGAAACGCCGCCGCAGGCTGTGCTGCATTTTCCGGGCGGGCTTTCTGACTTTCTGGCCGCCGCTTTGGAAGGCCGCCCCACTGTGGTGCCCGCCGCCTGGTCGGGCGAGGCGGAATTTCCCGAAGGTGCCGGGCGCGTTGAATGGGCGGCAAGCTGGGTGGAACGCGGCGATGGGTTTTTGAACACCTATGCCAATACCATCCCAACGCCACAGGGCGGCACGCATGAAGCGGGGTTTCGCACTGCTTTGGTGAAGGGGCTTCGCGCCTATGGTGAGCTCAAGAAGGAAAAGCGCGCGGCCAATGTGACGGCGGAAGATTTGCTCGGCCCCATTGCGGGTATGCTTTCGGTCTTTATCCGCGAACCGCAATTCCAGGGCCAGACCAAGGATAAGCTGACCAGCCCGGAAGCGGCGCGGCTGGTGGAAGCGGCGCTGCGCGATCATTTTGATCACTGGCTGGCGGGCGATCCGGCCACCGCCGATAATCTGCTCGCCTTCGCCATTGAACGCGCCGAGGAAAGGCTGCGGCGCCGTGCCGAGAAGGACACGCCGCGCAAGACGGCAACACGCAAGCTGCGTCTGCCCGGCAAGCTTTCCGATTGCGCGCGCGAAAGCGCCGATGGCACGGAGTTGTTTCTGGTGGAGGGCGATTCCGCCGGCGGTTCCGCGAAACAGGCGCGGGACCGCGAAACCCAGGCCGTCTTGCCGCTGCGTGGCAAAATCCTGAATGTCGCGAGTGCCAGTGTGGAAAAGCTGCGCCAGAACCAGGAATTGAAGGATCTGATTGAAGCCCTTGGTTGTGGCGTTGGCGATCGGTTTGATATTGCACGGCTGCGCTATGGCCGCATTGTCATCATGACGGATGCGGATGTGGATGGCGCGCATATCGCGGCCCTGCTGCTGACTTTCTTCTACCGCGAATTGCCGGAATTGGTGCGCGAAGGCCGCGTGTTTCTGGCGCAGCCACCGCTTTATCGCCTGCAAGCCGGCGGTGTTTCGGTTTATGCGATGGATGATGCGGACCGCGAACGTGTGCTGAAGGCGCGTTTCAAATCGAACCAGAAGGTGGAAGTCAGCCGCTTCAAGGGGCTTGGTGAAATGCCGCCCGCCGCACTCAAGGAAACCACCATGGACCCGAAGAAGCGCACCTTGCTCCGCGTCATGCTGGCGCCGGAGGATCGGTCCTTTACCAGCGAAAGAGTGGAAGAATTGATGGGAAGGCGCCCGGAATTGCGCTTCCGCTTCATTCAGGAAAATGCCGGGCGCATCGCCGCTGAAGCGCTGGATGCGTGAAGGGATTTATCCCGCGAAAGCCTGGGTGCGCACCAGCCGCGCATAAAGCCCATCGGCTTCCATCAATTCCTGATGATTGCCCTGTTCCACCGCGCGTCCGGCTTCCATCACCACAATCCGGTCCGCATCGCGCACGGTTGCCAGGCGATGCGCGATCACCAGCGTGGTGCGGCCCTGGCGAAGCCTTGCGAGGGCTTCCTGCACCAAAGCCTCATTCTCCGCATCCAAGGCGCTGGTCGCTTCATCCAACAACAGCACGCGCGGATCACGCAGCAACGCGCGCGCAAGCGCCAGGCGCTGACGCTGCCCACCCGATAGCCGATTGCCGCCGGGGCCGAGTTCTGTCTGATAGCCCGCCGGCAAGGCGCTGATGAAATCATGCGCTGCGGCGGCGCGCGCTGCCGCTTCAACCTGTTCCATGGTCGCGCCAGGCCGCCCGCAGGCGATATTGGCAAAGGCCGTGTCTTCAAAAATCACTGCATCCTGGCCGACATAGGCGAGCGAATCGCGCAAGCTTTCAAGGCTGATGGTGCGGATATCCACGCCATCCAGCAGCACCTGCCCTTTGGTCACATCATAAAGCCGCGGCACCAGGGCAAGTGCCGTGGATTTCCCCGCGCCGGAGGGGCCAACAAGCGCGACTGTCTGGCCTGGTTCGGCAGCGAAGCTCAGGCCGGCAAGTGCGGCATCCGGCACGCCTTCATAGCGAAAGCCCACCGCATCAAAGGCGATGCGCCCACCGCCCGCCGGCAGCGCTATGGGGCTTGCGGGGCTGGTGATTTGGCGCGGCGTGTCAATCACGCCAAAGACACGCGCGAGGCCGGCAAGCCCTTCCTGCAAGGCAGAGTTCAAAGACCCAAGCGCGCGCACCGGGCGGGCCGCGATCAGCACCGCGGCGACAAAGCCAGTGAATTCACCAATCGTTCCCTGCCCGCTTGAAACCCGAAAGCCCACCACGGCAAGCACCGCGGCCACCGCGATCCCGCCCAGCACTTCCAGCATGGGATCAAGCGATGCGCGCGTGCGTTGGATCGCGAAAATCGCCTCTCTTAGCCGCGTGAACAGCGTATTGGCGCGCGCTTCTTCGGCGGCTTCCAGACGATAGCTGCGCACCACCCGCGCCGCGCCAAAGCTTTCCGTGAGCCTGGTTGCCGCATCCCCCACACGATCCTGCATGCCGCCCGAGGCGCGGCGAATGCGCTTGCCAAGCTTCAGGATGGGCACAATCGCGATGGGATAAAGCAATGCTGCGATCAAGGACATTTGCCAATCAAGCCAAAGCATGGAACCCACCAGGCCAATCAGCGTCAGCACATCGGCGATGGCATTGATGGATTTCTGCAGCGCTTCGCGGATCAGCCCGGCATCGGTGGTGAAGCGCGCGGCATGGCGCGCCGGCGCATCCCGGGCCACGGTCGCCAGATCAGCGCGCGTCAGCGCTGTGAACAAATCGCGCTGAAGGTTTTCCACCACGCGCAGCACGACGGATTGAATGGAAACTGCCTGGCCGAATTGCGCCAGCGCCTTGAAGGAAGTGACAGCCACAATCACAATCGGGATCAGCCAGACCACACGCTGATCGCCCGAAGTGAACAGATCAAAGGCCTGCTGGATGACAATGGGGTAAAGCGCGGTGGCGCCAGAGACGCCAAGCGTGCAAAGCAGCGCAAGCAGGATGCCCCTGCCATGCTGACGAACATAGGAATGCCAAAGCCGAAGCGTCAGCCCGCGGGTCGAGGTATCATTCATGTTGCGCCGCTTATAGCGCCGCCTGGGCCGGATACCATAAGGGGTTGCACAACGGGCCGCATGGTGATAGTTCTTGTTATGTTCCTGTTGGGCGCGGTCGGATCCCCATTTTGCCGCGCCAACCCGTGGAGTTCGGGGGAAGGGCTGCCCTTCCCCCGTCCTCTCTTGCGCGCCGCGCCCCTCTCTTGCAGGTTGCCCCCGTGTTGAACGCGCTCCGCCGCCACGCTTCCCTTGTGGTCATCTTCCTGATTGCCGTCACCGCCGGGCTTGCCACCTTGCAACTTCGCGGCGCTGGCGCCTTCATGGCCGCGCTTTGGCATGCCTGGGACTTGTTTCTGTTCATCGTGCCTTCCCTGGTGGCGGGGTTGCTCTTGGCCTCAGCGCTTCGGCAATTGCTGTCCCCGGATGCGCTGGCGCGCTGGATGGGGGCGGAAAGCGGGATTTTCGGGCTGTTCATCGCAACGCTGGTCGGCACGCTCTCCCCCGGAGGCCCCATGGCGGCCTTTCCCCTGGTGCTGGTGCTGGCGGGTTCGGGGGCGGATAAGGGGGCGCTGGTCGCCTTCATCCTGGCCTGGTCGCTCAATGGCTTTCAGAAGCTGTTGGTCTATGAGGCGCCTTTGCTGGGCCTCGATTTCGCGCTGCTGCGCACGCTGATCACCTTCCCCATGCCGATGCTTGCTGGCTGGCTGGCGCGGCGCATCCCGATCACCTGGGAAGCACCGAAATGACCGCGCCGCAGATCATTCTGTGGGTGATTGCGCTCGCCGTGATGGCGCTTTGCCTGCGCCGAGGCGTCCCTCAGGCCAAGCGCGCGGTGGTGGAAACCAATCGCGGCTTTTGGCGCATCCTGCCGATGTTTTGCGTGGCGCTGCCCATGGCGGCGTTTTTGTCGGAACTGGTGCCGGCGGATATCGCAACCGAATGGCTTGGCGATGATTCGGGGCTTTCGGGCATATTGATCGCGTCCCTCGCCGGCGGGGTGATGCCGGGCGGACCTTTCGTGACCTTTCCGCTGGTGATCACTTTCAGCAAGGCGGGCGCGGGGGTGGCGCAAATGACGGCGCTGCTCACGGCCTGGTCGGTCTATGCGATGCACCGCATCCTGACCTGGGAATACCCGGTGCTGGGCTGGCGCTTTGTGGCGTTGCGGCTCGCGTCGTCCTTTTTCCTGCCCGTGCTGGCGGGCTTGATCATGCAGGCGCTGCTGCCGTTTTTTGCGATCAATTTGGCGGCGCCTTGAGGGGTTTCACCCTGGCGCGCCGCGCACCACTCAGGCATTTAGGCGCCGATGGAACCCGCCGCCCCCGTATCGGAATGGTCAGCCCTGCTCGCTTTGCGCG
>JBIKXA010000026.1:0-27207 GCA_044356015.1 Roseomonas sp. | reverse complement strand
ATGATCCCTTCCGGGATTTCGCGCCGATTTCAACGCTCGGCGCCTCGCCCAATGTGCTGGCGGTGCGCCCGAATAGCGGCATTGCCTCGCTCCAGGATTTGATTGCCCAGGCCAAGGCCAGCCCGGACAAGTTCAACTATGCCAGCCCCGGGATCGGCACCACGCCGCATCTGGCGGGGGAATTGCTGAAACTCCGCGCCGGGTTCGAGATGCAGCACGTCCCCTTCAGCGGCGCCGGCCCGGCGACCCAGGCGGCGCTCGCCGGCACCACCCAGGTGATCAGCGCGGCGCAAGGCTCGGTCATGGCGCAGCTTCGCTCAGGCGAATTGCGCGCCATTGTGCAAACTGGGCCAAGCCGCGTGGCGGACCTGCCCGATGTGCCAACCCAGGAAGAACTTGGCATCAAGGACGCGAATTCCGAAACCTTCCTGGCGCTTTTCGCCCCCGCCGCGACTCCGGCGCCGATCCAGGAACTGCTCGCCCGCGAAGTGGTGAAAGCCTTGCAACGCCCCGAAGTGCAGCAACGATACCGCGAAGCCGGCGCCCCGGTGATTGGCGGCGGGCCTGAGGAACTCCGCGCCCGCGTTGCCCGCGAAGTGCCGATCTGGCGGGAAGTGATCCGGGTTTCGAAAATAAGCGTCCAGTAAGATCAGGGTTTTGCCGGAATTGGCGGGGCAGGTTCAGCCGGCGCCGGGGCGGAAAGCCCGGCGCAGAGAAAGGGCAGGATCTGTTCCACCGCCTTGTCAAAATCGCCCGAATCGCAAACCCCGCCGGACATCATCTCCAACCGGCCAGACCGCAGCAGCGTGTAGCGATAGGCCCCCATCATGAAATAGAGCCGCCAATACAGAACCTCGGGCGGCAAATGGGGCAGTACGCGGCGGAAGGCTTCTACATACGCCAGGGTCGTGTCGTCATAGACCGTGCTGAGAACTTCCCGAGAAATATCATCGGGTTCCGTATTCAGCCGGGCATGCATGCGCATGGTGGCCCGGCCTTCAGGGGTTTTGCCATTCAGCATGAAGGGTGTCACGAAGGCCCGCACTAGCACCTCAACCGGGATGCGCCCATCGGGCCAGGTCGCCTTGGCGCCTTCCAGGGCCTTGCGCCGCGCCGCCGTGACCTGCTCAGCCCCGCGCATATAGGCGGCGCGAAACAAATCCCGCTTGGACCCAAAGTAATAATGAAGCTGCGCCAGATTGACCCCGGCAGCGAGCGCAATGGCGCGGGTGGAGGCGCCGGTATAGCCATGATCGGCAAACAGCATCTGCGCCACATCCAGGATGCGGTCACGAACACTGGCTGAAGGATCAATCGGGGCAAGCAGGCTGGTCATGGGCTCCGGGCTTTGGTCAGGCGACCGATATGGGCAATCTAGGCCGATTCGCGGATACAGCAACTGAGAACCGCTGAATTGACGAAAATCAGCCTGCGCGGTATTTGGTCAAGCGACTGATTTATATAGGGCCGGAACAGCGCATTGATCCAATGGCGGCTTCCGGCCCGAAAGCGGGAGGAATCCGTGACATGAGCGCAGCGCAGGAAATCACCCAATCCCGCTATGTCGGCGGCGAGGCCCCGGCGGAACGGGCCAAGCGCATCGCCCCCATCATCGCCGCCCATGCCAGCCAGATCGAACGCGACCGCGCCTTGCCGAAGGAATTGCTGGATGCGCTGCATGGCGCGGCGCTGTTCCGCACCCTGCTGCCCCGCGCCTTCCGGGGTGAGGAAGTGCCTTTGCAGGATTTCGTGCAAATGCAGATCGTGATCGCCGCCGCCGATGCCAGCACCGCCTGGTGTGTCGGCCAGGCTTCCGGCTGTTCCATGGCGGCGGCCTATTTGAAGCCGGAAATCGCTTATGAGATGTGGGGCGCTGATCCCCGCGCTGTGCTCGCCTGGGGGATGGGGCCGGCATCGCGCGCCTATGTGGTGGATGGCGGCTATAGGGTCACCGGCAAATGGCATTTCGCCAGCGGCAGCCGGCACTGCACCTGGCTGGGCGGCCATTGCAAGGTGGTGGAACGCGATGGGTCGCTGCGCGCCGATAGTGAAGGCAACCCAACCGAGCGTACCATGCTCTTCAAGCGCGACGTGCCCAAGATCACCGATAATTGGCGCGTGATGGGCCTGCGCGGCACGGGCAGCGATACCTATGAGGTGACGGATCTTTTCGTGCCGGATGATTACACCGTGCAGCGTGACCTGCCGGTCAATCGCCAAACCGCCGGGACGCTTTATCACTTCACCAGCACCCATGCCTATGCAGCGGGTTTCGCTGGCGTGGCGCTTGGGATTTGCCGCGGCATGTTGGATGAATTCATCAAGCTGGCGGCTGACAAGACCCCGGCAGCCACAACGCGCCCCATGCGCGACAGCCATGTGATTCAAAGCCTGGTCGCGCGCTGTGAGGCGCGCTGGCGTTCCGCGCGCAGCCTGTTGCTTGAGACGCTACGCGAATGCTGGCCGCGCGCGGAAGCGGGGCTTGAGATGACGAATGATGAACGCGTATCCATCCGCCTTGCTTCCACCTTCGCCATTCAGACATCGCGCGAGGTCGTTGAATTGATCTATCAGGAAGCAGGCTCCACCGCGATTTTTGAAGATAATCCCTTTGAACGGCGCTTCCGCGACATGCATGCGGTCAGCCAACAGGTGCAGGGCCGCAGCGCGCATTTCGAAGCGGTGGGTCAGCATCTGCTTGGGCAGACGCCGCATGCGCGCTTCCTTTAATTCAAAAGCGTAAACGGAGGAAACAAAGATGGGCCTGCAAGGTCTGAACCATTACACGCTGCGCCCGGTGGATCTGGAAGCCACCAAGGATTTTTATGAGAAAATCCTCGGGCTTGAATTGGGCTATCGCCCGCCGCTGACCTTTCCCGGCTATTGGCTTTATTGTGGCGACAACCCGACCGTGCATTTGATCGGTGATCGCCAGGGTGAGGAAGGGCTACCCGAACGCAAGGTTGGACACACGGGTCTTGTGGATCACATCGCCTTTTCCTGCACCGGGCTTGCCGCCATGCGGGCGCATCTGGACAAGCACCAGGTAACCTATACGGCGCGCGTCATTCCGCGTGACCGGCAGACGCAAATCTTCCTGCATGATCCAAACGGCGTCGCGGTGGAGCTGAATTACCCGCCGGAGGAAACCCCGCCGGACTGATCCGGCGCTTCGCAAAACAGGCGGTGCAGCGTATGCAGCACTGCCTCGGCCTTTGGGTCGGCCAAGCGATAATAGATCATGGTGCCGGCGCGGCGCGTAGCGACCAGCCCCTCATCGCGCATCAGCGCCAAATGCTGCGACAGCGCCGATTGCGACAGCCCGACATTGGCGGCGAGGTCATTGACCGACTTCTCGCCAGCCGAGAGCAGGTCACACAGCACAAAAAGCCTTCTTTCATTGGCCAGCGCCCGCAGCAGCCGCGCCGCCTGCGCGGCATTTTCGGCAAGCCGCGCCGCATCATCCGCGTCTCGGGAAGGGCTCAGGACGTCGCTCATGCTCCCTTTCTAGCCCTTTGCTGGGGCCAGGGCCATGGCCGCTTGACAGACGCTTATTATGTTATATTATAACATTTCATTGGTGTCTTGAAAGTCCTTGCACATGCTTCGTCGCGTCCTGCTTTGCTCCCCTGCGCTGCTGCTCACCAAGCCTGCCCGTGCACAGCAAAGGCTTGCGGTTGTCGCCTCCTTTTCAATCCTTGCGGATATGACGCGCCAGATCGGTGGGGAGCGTATCGCGATCCGTGCCATTGCCGGGCCGGATCAGGATGCGCATGGCTTTCAGCCCAAGCCATCCGATGCCGCGGCGCTGACCAATGCGGTGCTGGTGATTCGCAATGGGCTTGGTTTTGAAGGCTGGCTTGATCGCATGATCCGGTCTTCCGGCTTCAAGGGGCGGCTGGTGACCACGACCGAGGGCATTACGCCCCACATGATGCAGGCGCATCACCACCACGGCCATGACCATGGCGGGGCTGGGCGGCGGCACAATCATTCCGTTGGGCCGCGCCAGGTGCCGGACCCGCATGCCTGGCAGGATTTGGGCCTGGCACAGGATTACATCCGCAACATCACCGCCGGGCTGATCGCCGCTGATTCGGCTGGCGAGGCCACCTATCGCCGCAATGCGGAAGCCTATGCTGCAAGGCTGACCGCGCTGGACCAATGGGTGCGCGCGGAAATCGGCAAGGTCCCGGAAGCGCGGCGCAAGCTTGTCACCAGCCATGATGCCTTCGGCTATTTCGGGGAGGCCTATGGCGTGCGCTTCCTGGCCCCTCAGGGCGTTTCCACTGAGGCCGAGCCCTCGGCGGCCGAAGTCGGGCGCCTGATCCGCCTGATCCGGGCGGAAAACATCACCGCGCTTTTCATGGAAAACATGACCAATCCCGCGACCTTGCAGCGCATCGCGCAGGAAGCGGGCGTGCGGGTACGCGGGCGGCTTTATGCCGATGCGCTATCTGCTGAAGGCGGCCCGGCACCAAGCTATGAAGCGATGTTCGGGCACAATGTATCCCTGATGGTGCCGGCGATGCGGGGAGATGCAGCATGACATCCTTCGGTCTTCGCCATCTTGTCCTTGGCGCCATCGCCAGCCTTTTTGCCGGCGGCGCCCAGGCGCAAGGCTTCACGCCCCATGTCTCCGGCGAAGCTGATCTTGGGCTTTATGGCGTTTCCACCTTCAACGCCAAGGATTCCGCGCGGCGCGGCACCAGCCTTTATCTGTTCGGCGAAGTCGCCACCGGCTTTCACGTCGCGCCTGGGCTTTCGCTGCAAACCGTGGTGGCTTTTGAACCAATTGGCGAAGGCGATGCCTTGGGCGGTTTCCCGATGGATGGCGTGATCGGCTTCCGGCGACAATCCGCCTTCCTGGAAGCGTTTTTCGCCGAATGGAAACCTGATGATGCACTCACGCTTTATGGCGGGCGCTTTGTCGCGCCCTTCAGCCGCGGCCATCATGATTTCCCTGGCATACTGACGCGCATTCGCGCCCATGAGGTGCAGATGATCGGCGATGCCATGGGCGTGGGTGGCACCTGGAATTTCCTCGCTGACCCGCGCCTTGGTGAACATGACATCTCGGCTGCCGCCTTCGCGCTGGATCGGACCTTTTTGTCTTCAACCTGGCTCACACGCCGGCGCTGCTGCGATGAACGTTATGAGCGCTACAATCGCAACACCGAACAGCAGGGCGGGCCTTCCAATAACGGGCAGATGGATAGTTTCGCCCTGTCGCTGGATGGCGATAAATTCGATTTCGCGCCAGGGCTTTCCTATCAGCTTTCGCTGGTCTCCCGCGCCGCAGGCAAGGAAGATGGCACCGCGCGCGAATGGGGCTATTCAGGCGCTTTGCGCTATGAGCAACGTTGGTCCGCTGAACACCGTACGCTGTTCTTCGCCGAGGCTGTGCAATTCCGCAATGCCGATGGCCGCCCTCGTTTTGAAACGGATACGGGCGACGAGACCACCATTGCTGAGCGGCGCAACTTCACCACCTTTGGCGCGCAGCATCGCATCAATGACTGGCGCGGCACGCTGGCCTGGCAGCGCGATCAGCGCAAAAGAAGCGTGGATACGCTGCCCACCGAAAACTATCTGGAAGCTTCCATCGGGCGCGATATCGGCCATGGCTTCGGGCTTGATGTCGGTTACCAGTATGGTCGGCAATTGATCGAAGAATCCGGCCAGCTTGGCACAACCCATGCCGTATTAGCGTGCCTTTCCTGGCGTGGCGGGTTTTGAGGAAAGCCAGATCATGAGCTTTGTCTGTGAGGTCTTCCCGCCCGAAGCTGATGCACTAAGCCCGGTCTGCCCAAGCGCCATCAGCAGCCGTGACGAGAATGTTCTTTTTGAGATTTTCCGCCCCGATGTGGCCTTGGCTGTTTGGCTGCGTCCGCAACCAAACCGGTGGAAGGCGGAAATAGGAACGCTTCTGCAGCATTTGCCGTTTTCTGCCATTGGTCGCGGCAGCCCGGAAGATGTGGTGGATCAGATCGTGCAGGAATTGCCTGCCCCGGCTTCCGCCGCCTTGCTGTCGGATATACTGCTGCTTGGGCGGTTTTTCGCAACCCTCACGCAACAATCGGAAATCCGCGCCAGCCTTTCCGGCGTGAATGATGATTCCTGCCGGCGCTTTCATTGCGATGCCGTCAGGCTTCGGTTGCTATGCACCTATCATGGACCGGGCACGCAATTCACCATGTGCGGCCCGCAATGCCGCGCGCCGCACCAGATACCCTCTTGCGCCGTGGCCTTGATAAAGGGGCGCGCCCATCCATCCACGCTGGGCGATGCCTGCCTGCATCGTTCCCCGCCCGTTTCACATTTGCCGGAAAGCCGGCGCGGGCGCTTGCTTTTCTGCATTGATGAACCGGGGTTCCTGCCATGAATGCCATGGACAAAAGACTGCCCGTGACCGTGCTTTCCGGCTTCCTTGGTGCAGGCAAGACCACGCTGCTCAATCATGTGCTGGCCAATCGTGAAGGCAAGCGTGTCGCGGTCATTGTGAATGACATGAGCGAGGTGAATATAGACGCGGCCCTTGTCGGCAATGCGGGCACGCTTTCCCGCACCGAAGAAAAACTGGTTGAAATGTCCAATGGCTGCATCTGCTGCACCTTGCGAGAGGATTTGATGCAGGAAGTGACCAAGCTTGCCGCCGAAGGTCGCTTTGATGCCCTGCTGATCGAAAGCACCGGCATCAGCGAACCCATGCCCGTGGCGGCAACCTTTGATTTCCGCACTGAGGATGGCTTCAGTCTTGGTGATGTGGCGCGGCTTGATACCATGGTGACGGTGGTGGATGCGCAAAGCTTCCTGCGCGATTACGGCAGTGCAGACCGCCTTGCCGCACGGGGCGAAAGCGCGGGGCCGGAAGATACCCGCCTGCTGGTGGATTTGCTGATTGAACAGATTGAATTTGCCGATGTCATCATCGTCAACAAGCAGGATTTGGTGAGCGAGGCAGAATTGCGCCGACTGGCCGCGCTGCTCGCCACCTTCAACCCCAATGCGGAAATCCTTGGCTGCACCAAGGGGGCGGTGCCGCTTGGCGATATCCTGCATACCGGGCGCTTTGATTTTGACGCGGCGCGCCGTTCCGCAGGCTGGATCAAGGCGCTTTCAGGGGAACACCTGCCCGAAAGCGTTGAATTCGGCATCACAAATTTTGTGTGGCGTGCGCGCCGCCCGGTGCATCCGGAACGCTTCAAGCGTTTCATTGAAGGTGATCTGCCGGGCGTGGTGCGCGCCAAGGGGTTTTTCTGGCTGGCGACGCGCATGCCCTGGGCAGGAGAATGGCAATTGGCGGGTTCCGTTGGCCGCCATGAAGCCGCTGGATTTTGGTGGGCCGCACAGCCGGCTTCTCGTTGGCCGGATGATCCCGCCTGGCGCGCCACCATCGAAGCGAATTGGCAGGAACCGCATGGTGATCGGCGGCAGGAAATCGTTTTTATCGGCATTGGCATGGATGAGGCAGCGCTGCGCGCGGCATTGCAGAAAACGCTTTTGACCGATGAGGAATGGCGCGCCGGCCCGCGCGCCTGGGCGCGCCTACCTGATCCATTCCCGGTCTGGCGCGAAGCCTGACCGCTCCGGCGACTTATTCAGGATGCGTTGGGCCTTACCTGCCCAACCCGTCCCAAAACTCCTTCACCTTGGCGAAGAAGCCCTCGCTTTCCGGGCTGGTGCGGCCACCCTTTTCGGCCTCGGCTTCGAATTGCTCCAGCAATTCGCGCTGCTTCGGTGAAAGGTTTTGCGGCGTTTCCACCATGACCTGGACATACATATCGCCGCGCGCGGCTGACCGCAGGACGGAAAAACCCTTGCCGCGCAGGCGGAATTGATCGCCGGTCTGCGTGCCGGCGGGGATCGTCACTTTTGAACGCCCGCCATCAATGCTGGGCACTTCCACATGCCCGCCGAGTGCGGCCTGGGTCATGCGCAGCGGCACGCGCACCAGAATATTTGCGCCATCGCGCTGAAAGATCGGATGTGGCCTGACGGCGATATCCACGTAAAGATCACCCGCCGGCGCGCCGCGCTGCCCGGCCTCACCCTCCCCACTCAGGCGGATGCGCGTGCCATCATCAACGCCCGCAGGGACTGACACATTCAGGCTGCGTTCGCGCTGCACGCGCCCGGAACCACGGCAAATCTTGCACGGGTTCTTGATGGTTCGTCCCGCACCGCCGCAGGTTGGGCAGGTGCGCTCCACCAGGAAAAACCCCTGCTGCGCCCTGACCTTGCCGCTGCCCTGGCAGGTGCCGCAATTCTGCACGCCGGAAGCGGCACCTCCTTCCGCGCCAACACCCTTGCAGGCCTCACAGGAAACGCTGGTGGCAAACCGGATGGTCTTCTTCGCCCCCGCAAAGGCTTCTTCCAGAGAAACCTCCACCTGCGTGCGTAAATCAGACCCGCGCCCTGATGCCGCGCGCTGCCCGCGCGCGCCACCGCCGAAGCGGCCGAACATTTCCTCAAAAATATCCTCAAAGCCGCCGCCACCGAAGGGGCCGCCGCCGCCAAAGCCGCCACCGCCACCAGGCCCGCCCTGTTCAAAGGCAGCATGACCAAAGCGGTCATAGGCGGCGCGCTTTTCGGCATCCTTCAGCACATCATAAGCCTCATTCAATTCCTTGAACTTGGCTTCGGCCTCTGTATTGCCCTGATTGCGATCAGGGTGCCATTGCATCGCGAGCTTGCGATAGGCTTTCTTGAGATCATCCTCGCCCGCATCGCGCGCGACGCCGAGAACCTCGTAATAATCGCGTTTTGCCATGATTGGGCTACCGTTTCCGACACAAGACGACCCCTGGCACCGAAAGGCACCAGGGGATGTTCTTGGTCAAGGGAGCTACCACCCCGAAGGGATCAGGAAGGCTTCTTCTTGTTCGGGTCCACTTCCTCGAACTCGGCGTCAACCACCTTGTCCTTGGAACCGCCAGCCGCATCCGCACCTGCCGCGCCTTCTTCTGGCTTCGGCGCGGCCTGTTCGGCCTTATAGAGCGCCTCACCCATTTTCATCGCGGCCTGGGACAGTTTTTCAGAAGCCTCACGGATGGCATCGGCATCCTGGCCTTCCATGGCGGTGCGGGCGGCGGCCAGCGCCGATTCCACCTCCAGCTTTTCAGCCGGGGGCACCTTATCGCCGCTTTCCGTCAGCGTCTTGTCGGTGGAATGCACCAGCGCATCAAGCCCGTTGCGGGCCTCCACCGCCTCACGCCGCTTCCGGTCCGCTTCGGCATTGGCTTCGGCATCCTTCACCATGCGTTCGATATCGGCATCCGAAAGACCCGACTTCGCCTGGATGCGGATTTGCTGTTCCTTGCCGGTCGCCTTGTCCTTCGCGCTGACGCTGACAATGCCGTTCGCGTCAATATCGAAGGTCACTTCCACCTGCGGCACGCCACGCGGCGCGGGGGGAATGCCGGTCAGGTCAAAAGTGCCTAGCTGCTTATTGTCGGCAGCCATTTCACGTTCGCCCTGATAGACCTTGATGGTGACCGCGGTTTGATTGTCATCCGCGGTGGAGAAGGTTTGGCTTTTCTTCGTCGGGATCGTCGTGTTGCGATCAATCAGGCGCGTGAACACGCCGCCGAGCGTTTCAATGCCAAGGCTGAGTGGCGTGACATCCAGCAGCAGCACATCCTTGACATCGCCCTTCAGCACGCCGCCCTGAATGGCCGCGCCAATGGCGACGACTTCATCGGGGTTCACGTTGCGCGCGGGTTCCTTGCCGAAGAATTGGCGCACCGCATCCACAACCTTCGGCATGCGTGTCATGCCGCCGACCAGGATCACCTCATCCACTTCATTGGCGGCGAGGCCGGCATCCTTCAGCGCCTGACGGCAGGGCTCCATGGTGCGGCTGATCAGATCATCCACCAAAGCTTCCAGCTTGGCGCGCGTCAGCTTCATGACCAGATGCTTGGGGCCAGAGGCATCAGCGGTGATGAAGGGCAGGTTGATTTCGGTTTCCTTGGAGGAGGAAAGCTCGATCTTCGCCTTTTCCGCCGCTTCCTTCAGGCGTTGCAGCGCCAGCTTGTCGCCACGGAGATCAATGCCCTGTTCCTTGCGGAATTCATCGGCCAGATAGTCAATCACGCGCTGGTCGAAATCCTCACCGCCCAGGAAGGTATCGCCGTTGGTGGATTTCACTTCAAAGACGCCATCGCCGATTTCCAGTACGGAAACGTCGAAAGTGCCGCCACCAAGGTCATAGACCGCGATGGTGCCGCCCTTCTTTTGTTCCATACCGTAAGCGAGCGCGGCGGCGGTCGGTTCATTGATGATGCGCAGCACGTCAAGCCCGGCAACCGTGCCGGCTTCCTTGGTGGCTTGGCGCTGGGCGTCATTGAAATACGCGGGAACGGTAATGACCGCCTGGGAAACCTTTTCACCGAGATGCGCTTCGGCGGTTTCCTTCATCTTGGTCAGCACCATGGCGCTGATCTGCTGCGGTGCGTAGGTCTTGCCATCCACTTCAACCCAGGCATCGCCATTCGGTGCCTTGGTGATCTTGAAGGGGGCAAGCCCGATATCCTTTTGCACCATCGGGTCATCAAAGCGCCGCCCAATCAGGCGCTTCACCGCATAAAGCGTGCCGGTGGGGTTGGTGACGGCCTGGCGCTTCGCCGATTGCCCGACCAGCCTTTCGCCATTCTTCGCAAACGCGATCATGGAAGGCGTGGTGCGCGCGCCTTCGGCGTTTTCAATCACGCGCACATCCTTGCCTTCAAGAATGGCGACGCAGGAATTGGTGGTGCCGAGGTCTATGCCAATGACCTTACTCATCCGTAGTCTCCTCTGCGGCGGATCGCGGCGGCCCGGAATGGCACCACGGCGACCCCCTGTGCTGTACGATGGCCAAGCGCCATCGCGGATGGGGTTTGAACAAGCCCTGCCCGGACTGGGTGAGGCTGATATTTCGATGTATGTAACGGCGCCGGGTGAGACAAGATGCCCCAGCCCGATGATCCGCAAAAAGATGGGTTAACGTGGCCCGCGGCGGCGGTTGCGGTCAAGCTCCTCGGCGGTCAGCGCGAAGGACAGCCGCACGCGATAATCGGCCGGGCTGCGCCCCGCCTGGAACGATATAGCGATGGGCGCTGAAGTCACCCGCGCGCGGGTCTGATTGCCTTCAAAATTAACCAAAAGCGTGGCATCCTTACGCTCAACCAATTGGCTGTCATCCCCGCTGGTGACCGCCAGGAACCACGGCAATTCCGCCCGATTCCCGCGTGAAGCCGGCCCGCGTTCCACATCCATGATGGCAGCAATTTTAACCTCAACCCCGCCGCCCCGGACGTAATCGCAGGTGAAGCTGACCCCGGCCATCCGGCCATCCACCACCATCGCGGCCAGATCAGTCGGCGCGCCGGGCCGGTAGCGCGTTATATCTGCGCCATCCGCCAGGATCGTCACCCTGGGGCAAGGTGCCAGTGCCGGCTCCCGCGATGAGGAACCAGTCCCGCAAGCCGCGACCAGCCCCGCCAGAATCAGAACCCCAAAGCGCCACATGCCGAAACCCCCTTTGACCCGAACGGGCTGCGGGCTACTCTCACCATTCTTCGCGCCGCGCCGCAACCCGTGGTCGGCCCCATTGGATGGACCCTTGCGCCCATGGCCTCTGCCAAGCCGACCCTTCAGCTGCTGCTCGCCGGACCGCGCGGCTTTTGCGCCGGCGTGGATCGCGCCATCAAGATTGTCGAAGAAGCGCTGAAGCGCCACGGCGCCCCGGTTTATGTGCGCCATGAGATTGTCCATAACCGCTTCGTTGTCGAAAGCCTGGAAAAGCAGGGCGCGGTCTTTGTCGAGGAACTCGATGAAATCCCCGATGATGGTCAGCCCGTGGTGTTTTCCGCCCATGGCGTGCCGAAATCCGTGCCCGCCGAGGCCGCCAAGCGCATGATGTTCGCCCTTGATGCCACCTGCCCGCTGGTGAGCAAGGTGCACCGGGAAGCGGAACGCCATCACGAACATGGCCGCCATCTTTTCCTGATTGGCCATGCCGGCCATCCGGAGGTGATCGGCACCATGGGCCAATTGCCCGAAGGTGCGGTGACCCTGGTGCAGGATGCGGCGGATGCGGAAAGCGTTGTCTCGCCCGAAGGCGCGACCCTTGCCTATACAACCCAGACCACGCTTTCCGTGGATGATACGGCTGAAATCATCAGCATCCTGCAAAGGCGCTTCCCGGATATTCGTGGCCCCGCAAAGGAAGATATTTGCTACGCCACCACGAATCGCCAGGCAGCGGTGAAGGCCATTGCCGCGCGGTCCGATCTGGTGGTGGTGGTGGGCGCGCCCAATTCATCCAACAGCCAGCGTCTGCGGGAAGTGGCCGAACGCAGCGGCGCGCAACGCGCCGTGATGGTGCAACGCGGTGCTGATCTTGATCTTGCCCTGGTGCAGGGCTGCAAGACTGTGGGCGTCACCGCCGGCGCCAGCGCGCCCGAAGTGCTGGTGGAAGAAGTGATCACCCGCCTCAGCGAAGCCTATGCGCTTGAGATCGAGGAAGTGGTGGTCGCGGTGGAACAAATCACCTTCCGCCTGCCACGCGGGCTCGCCGCTGAATAATGGCTGTCTATACTGAAGTTTCGGATGAGGCGCTCCGCGCCTTCCTCGCTGATTACGCGCTGGGTGAATTGCTCGCCTTTCGCGGCATCGCGGAAGGGGTGGAGAATTCCAATTACGCGCTGAAAACCGAAGCCGGCGATTTCATCCTGACACTTTACGAAAAGCGCGTGGACCCGGCGGAATTACCCTATTTCCTGGGCCTGATGGAACATTTGGCCGCGCGCGGCATGGCCTGCCCAACGCCCGTGCATGGGCGGGATGGCGCGGCCTTGCGCGCATTGGCGGGGCGGCCGGCGGCGATTGTCACCTTCCTGCCGGGCGTCTGGCCCCGCCGGGTGCGGGCGGAACATTGCGCGCCTTTGGGGAAAGCGCTGGCCGAGATGCATCTGGCCGGGGCGGGCTTTGCCATGGCTCGACCCAACGCGCTTGGCCCCAAGGGCTGGGCGCCCTTGTTGGATGGCTGCCGCGCCCGCGGTGATGAGGTGCAGCCCGGCCTGATTGCCGAGCTTGATGCCGCACTTACCGGCATTCTGGCCGCCTGGCCGGCGGAAGGCGTGCTGCCAGCAGGGCAAATCCATGCCGATCTTTTCCCCGATAACGCCTTCTTCCTGCCGGGCACGGATGGGCAGCCGCGGGTTTCCGGCGTGATTGATTTCTATTTCGCCTGCACGGATCTTTTCGCCTATGACATCGCCGTCTGCCTGAATGCCTGGTGCTTTGAGGCGGATTATTCCTTCAACGTGACGCGCGCTCGCGCCATGCTTGGCGCCTATCGCGCCATGCGCCCGATGACCGAGGCTGAATTGGCTGCCCTGCCCGTGCTCTGCCGCGGTGCGGCGCTGCGCTTTCTGCTGACCCGGCTTTATGACTGGACCCACACACCGGAAGGCGCCTTGGTGACGCGGAAGGACCCGGTGGAATACCTCCGCAAGCTGCGCTTTTTCAGCGGCGCCGAGACGCTTGCGGCCTTCGGCCTGTGACGCAGAGCGTGGACCCGCGCCCCTTGGTCGAGATTTGGACCGATGGCGGCTGCAAGCCCAACCCCGGCCCCGGCGGCTGGGCCGCCATTCTGCGCTTTGGAGAGCATGAACGCGAGCTTTCGGGCGGCGAGGCCGAGACCACCAATAACCGCATGGAATTGACCGCCGCGCTGAAGGCACTTGAGGCACTTAAAAAACCCTGCCGCGTGGCGCTGCATACGGATAGCGAATATCTGCGCAACGGCATCAGCCGCTGGATCCATGGCTGGGTGCGCGCCAATTGGCGCAATGCGGCGAAGGAGCCGGTGAAGAACCTGGATTTGTGGCAGGCCATTCTGGCCGCCGCCAAACCGCATGAGATTGAGTGGCGCTGGGTACGCGGCCATGCCGGGGACCCGATGAATGAACGCGCCGATGCGCTGGCGACTGCGGCGCGGGATGCCGCTTCGCAGGGTTGAGCTTGCCCTAACCCCGCGCTGGCGGGTATATCTGCCCCGCGGCGCGGGCGTAGTTCAGAGGTAGAACGTCAGCTTCCCAAGCTGAATGTCGGGGGTTCGATTCCCCCCGCCCGCTCCAGGTTTTTCTGACAATGAAGTGTGTTTTTGAATGACAGGCTTGTTGTGCGCCGCGCTGGGGCACGCCCAGCGGCACCAGCCTTCGGAGAATTTGATTTTCCGTGGCGTAAGATTTACGTTCTCCTTTAAATTTTAACCTTGCATTTTTTAGCGTCGGGAGCAGCGCAATGTCGGGAACCTCAGGTAATGATTTCATTACAGGGACCGCGTTGAATGATGTCTTATACGGCTATGCCGGTAACGATACCATCTTGGGCCTTGATGGCGATGATGATCTTTATGGGGGCACCGGATCAGATAGCCTGATCGGCGGCAATGGCGATGACTGGCTCTTTACTGACCGTTTCGCCGGCAACGCAACACTTTTGGGCGGCCATGGACTTGACTTGATCATTGCAGGCGGCGGCAATGATATTCTTGATGGCGGAGACGGAATAGACTTACTCGCGGGCGGTGCCGGCAATGACAGTATTTTCGGTGGTGCAGGTGATGATTTCCTGGAAGGTGATTGGGGACGGGATACCTATCGCGGTGGAAGTGGCGCCGATATTTTCTATTTGACTTACACAGATTTTTCTAATCCTTACGATATTGGCTCATCCGTTCTGGCGCCCGATCAGGTGCTTGACTTCAATCGTGGAGAAGGTGACAGCCTAGTCCTGATTGGCGGTTTTGAGCTTTACCCTGCGCCAGCTATCTACTTTCCACCTGGTAATGACGGTGGGTATCCACTGAGATGGATGGGCGCCCTTCCTTCGGTTGTACCTGCCCTGTTGCCGCTGACTTCGCTGCCGGGTGGCGCGGTTCAAGGCTATGTGCCGGTCTATTGGATACCGCGCTTAGGCGGCGATGGCTGGGTTGCCATGGATCTGGATATGGATGGCGTGCTGGATGCCGCTGATTTTGCCGTTTTCGTGGATACTGCTGACAACCAACCGCTGACCGCGGCCGATTTCCCAGAAGATGGTTTTGATTTTCAATTCGGCACCGTCGGCAATGATTCCAGACTGGGCCAGGCCACCCAGGATCGGCTGAATGGGCTCTCCGGCAACGATACGCTGAATGGAGCTGGTGGCGATGATATCCTCTGGGGTGGCGATGGCAATGACCTGCTGATTGGTGAGGAAGGCAATGACACGCTGACCTCCTGGGATGGCAATGACACCATGCTGGGCGGCAATGGGGATGATTACATCTCAGGATACGCCTCAGATTCCATTGATGGTGGTGCCGGTGATGATACGATTTATGGCTGGTGGAGTGTTGAAACCATTATCGGCGGCGCTGGCAATGATTGGCTGGATTTCAGCGGCGGAAATGACAGCCTCAGCTACATCGCCGGTTCGGGCAATGACACGCTGATCGGCGGCGAAGGCTCGGATACGCTCAGGCTTTCTGATGGCGCTTGGACCCCGGGCAATGATGGCATCTGGACCACCTATTCTCAAGGCAGCACCAGGCTTTATGTCCAGGGTTTTGAAAGCGTTATCATTGCGGCGCCGATCAGCGCTGATGAAAGCCTGCTCGGTGATGGCGGGAATAACTCGCTTTCGGGCGGGAATGGCAATGATACGCTGTCGGGCCTTTCTGGCGCGGATACGCTCGATGGCGGGATAGACCAGGATGTCCTGAACGGCGGCGGCGGGAATGATTCACTTTCCGGTGGTGCAGGAAATGATTCGCTCTTTGGCGATGAGGGCAATGATACGCTGGATGGCTTTACCGGTGCCGATACCCTGATCAGCGGCGACGGAAATGATTCCCTGATCTCCACTAACGGCGGAGACATGCTCTTTGGCGGGAATGGTGATGATACGCTGAACAGTACTGACTTCTCTCTTTTCATACCGGTCGGAGGCTACACCTTAGATGGTGGGCCCGGTAATGACAGCATCTATTCGTCAGTACTCTTCATCTCATCCTCCTTGGCGGGCGGAGAGGGAAATGATATCTTTTCAGTTCATGCGCCGCGTCAAACGATTGACGGCGGGTCTGGCAGTGACACGATCATTGCTAATGACGCTTATCTTTGGATCGGGCCCGATCCTTCTGACAGTATCCTCGGAGGTGCGGATAGCGACTGGTTAAGCTATGCGCCGCTCACCGCTTCAAGCCATGGCGTGACGGTGGACCTGGCAGCAGGCAGAAGCTCAGGCATTCTGGGAAATGATTCGATTTCAGGCATCGAAAATGTCCTGGCAGGTGCAGGCAATGACAGCATATTGGGCGATTCTTTGGCGAATTTCCTCATCGGCGGTGCGGGCAACGACACGCTCATGGGTGGCGGCGGGGAGGACACCCTGATGGGCGGCGCTGGCACCAACAACCTCTCAGGCGGTGCGGGGGATGATGTCATCCTCACTGGCACCACCACGCTGGCGGATATCTACGTCCTGTTCAATTAACTCCCGCCGCTAGTACAGGCTCGGTTTGTTTGAACAGTTCCCGGTCGTTTCTTAAGCCGCATTATTCACCAAAAGTTGGCGGCTGTGGTGTACTCTTCTGAAATATCCTATGATTTTGATGCGGTATTGATGTGATGAGTTCGGTAAAAGGTGATGCGGGGACAGGCTACCAACGAAGCCAATATGTCGAGGTGGCCATCTAAAAGGTTCCGCAAATCAAATGTTGGGCGGCAGCACTGAGGGTTCGCCTCAGGAACGCCACTCCCAGGCGCCCGACCCAGCACGGCGCATCGCTATCAAACTGATGCGCGACGCCATAAATGTCCAATTTTGACATCTATTGACATACGGGCTGCATACCCAATAGTTGGGATCAACGGAGATCTCCCATGCCCAATGTAAACCTTGGCCCCCACTTCGACCGCTTCGTGCAAGAGAAACTTGCGGAAGGCCGCTACCAGAACGCCAGCGAAGTTGTCCGCGCGGGCCTGCGCCTGCTTGAGGATGCCGAAGCAACGAATCTCGAACGCCGCGCCGCCATACGGGCCGAGCTCGCGGAACGCGCCAATGATGGCCGCCCCACGCAGCCCGCCGCCCGTGTCTTCGAAGAGCTCCGCGCCCACCATCAAAGCCAGGTGAAGGCCGACACGCATGGCGCTTAGTGTCCGCTTCCACCCGGCGGCACGAGTACAGCTTTTCGACCTTTACGAATACATCGCCGCCGAGACCGGCCGCGACCGCGCGGGCGGCTACATCGACCGTATTGAGGCAAGTTGCCTCAGCCTCGGAACCTTCCCAGAGATGGGCCGCAAGGCAGAAGACCTTGGCCCCGATCTTCGCCTGCATCCTTTTGAACGCCGCGCGATGATCGTCTCTCGTGCCTCGCCCGAAGCCCTGGAGGTCCTCGGGGTTTACTACGGAGGCCGCGACCTGGCCGCCATCTTAGAACCGCCAGCGGGGGAGTAGCACTCCTTTTTCCCGGCTGGTTGCCGCCGCCGATTCCAGGCCTCTCCCATGCCCTGCTGCGCCCGCGTCCGTTTGTCTCGGGTATAGTCGCCGCAACTACTGCGGAGGATTGAAACGCTATTCTCCGCATGAGTTTGGGTTTGCAGCCGCGGTTGGTTGCCGCTGATTATTCCCAATAAGCACGACGAGCCTAGACACGGGCGTAGGCGCAGAACTTCACGGTTGAGCCATGTGTCCGGTGGACAGGGGGGCTGGTCCACTCACGCTTCTTTGGAGCGGTCCACCCACCTCAATCTTGGATCAACCTATTCGTTATCGACCCTTCGAGTCAGATCCCAGGATCGCACATTTGTGGACGGATGAACGACCAACCGGGACGGCATATGCTGACCATCCATTAGCCCTAAACCCAGTACCCACGGCCGAGCTCCTGTATCCCGTAGCAGCGCCTGAGGGGACTCTTTCAGCACGACTGGAACGGTGGATTCGGGGCGAGCTTGAGAATCGAAGTACCTTGGAAAAAGACCTCAAAGAGGCGGTTACTGCCTTCATGGTACGCGTTGATGCGACAGTATCAAACGCGAGAGACCGTCTCAATGCTGCGGTCAATGGAAAACGCTAGTCTGGGCTACTGCCGGTTTCGTGGACAGCAGGCCAAGCCGCTCGCCTAAACCAGTGTGCGCTCCAGCCGTGTCTTTCGCTCTTGCCAATCTGGCCTTCTGCGCGTGAGCAAACGCCAAAATGCTGGACCGTGGTGTGGATGCTCCAGGTGGCACAGTTCATGGACGAGTACATACTCTATGTAAATCAATGGCGCGCCGATGAGGTCTGGGTTGACGCTCAGCAGGCCGGTTGGGGATAGGCTCGCCCAACGCGTGACCATAGCCCGCCAACTGGTCTCAAATCATTTGACGACGGACACTTTCCGTCGGAAGGGCCTTGTACTGTGGCGGCCTGACACGCCCCTCAGTCCATATCCATGGCGATGGTGCAAGGTTGGTGCTGATTCGGCGGAACACGCATCGCCAGACAAGATGCTACAGCATGGGAACGACGAGTCGGCCGCGGAGCTGCTATCCGCCGAATTCGCTCAACTCGGCCACCTATCCCTTGGATGATCCAATCAGGCGTATGCGCAGCATGCGCGATAGCGCATCAATGCAGGCAACGGTGACCAACACCATGATCACGATCAGCGCCACTTCTCGCCAGGCGCTGATCATCATGCGGTCCATCAGGAAAAAGCCAATGCCGCCGGCACCAACAACGCCAAGGATAGTGGCGGAACGCAAGTTTGATTCGAGAAAATAGAGACTATTGCCAAGAAATACCGGCATCACTTGCGGCAGCACGCCGAAGCCAATGGTTTGTGCGCCATTGGCGCCCGTGGCGCGCACCCCCTTCACCTGTTCTCGATCGGTGTTCTCCATGGCTTCCGCGTATAATTTGGTCAGCACACCCGTATCATTGACAGCAATGGCCAGAATACCAGCAAAAGGCCCAAGACCGACCACGCTCACAAAAAATATTGCCCAGACCAGACTGTCTATGCCGCGCACGACATCGCTGGATCGGCGGACCAGAAACCGCACTGGCCCGATGGGCATGATGTTTCGCGCCCCCATCAGGGCCAATGGAATTGCCAGCACCGACGCAACAAGCGTTCCCAGGAATGCCATGGCCAGCGTCTCACCGATGGCCTTGACATAGTCCCATACATGCTCAGTCACGGCGGGCGGCATCATCAGCATGAAAATCCTGCCGAACTGGCTGATACCGTCAATCAAGCGCCCAGGCGTCACTTCCAGAACCTGCAGACCCCACAGAAAAAGCCCGAGACCAAGCAGCAACGCCGCAGCACGGCGCCACAGCGCAAGGCCGCGCGGCGGAAAGGCCTTTGGGTAACATTCTCGCCAACGCTTTGAATGAATATTACTCATAAGGCGCGCAAGCCTTCCTGACCAATCACGCGCCCACGCAGCCAGCCGCAGAGCGCATCGATCAGCATGACCGCCGCAATCAGCATGAGCGCAATGGCCGAAATATCGGTATGGTCAAAATTCTTGATTGCGCGATAGAGATCCTGACCTATGCCGCCCGCCCCAACGAAACCAAGAATGGAGGCCGCCCGGACATTGATTTCAAGACGCAACAGCCCATAGGAAAGATAATCCGGTGCCAATTGCGGCGTGGCGCCGTAGACCATTGTCTGCGCCCAGCTTGCCCCCGTCGCACGCACACCGCGCAAGGGCTCTGGATCAATGTTTTCCGCGACGTCGCCAAACAACTTGCCCAGGGCTCCGAATGAATGAAGCCCGATCGCGAGCACTCCGGCGAGCGGGCCAATGCCAAAGGCAAACACGAAAAGCACGGCAAAGACCAATTCCGGCACTGTGCGCGCGAATTCCAGGACGCGCCTTGCAGCAACAGAGACCCAGGGCGCAGGGCTCAGGTTGCGCGCCGCGAGGAAGGAGAAAACATAGGCCAGCACAACGCCAAAAATGGTCGCATAAACTGCGATCAGCACAGTCTGCCAGAGAGAGGCAAGCCAATGCCAGCCATTCCAATACCAATAGGCAAGGTCAGCCCAAAGCGTCGCCCATGCCAATTCGGGGACCATGCGCCCAAAATAGGATCCGAAGCGCGGCAACCTTTCCCAGAGCAAGCCAAGATTGACCTCACCAAGTTCGGCAGAAATCGCAATCAGCACAAGCAATATCGCCATGCCGATCAGCCATTGCAGGCGCCTTGCACGCTTATGCCTGGCCCATACCTCGGCAAAGTGGACCCTCGCTGCCAATTGAGGTGCCAATTCCACGATATTCAATGCGCTTCCATCAGGGCAGTGCGACTCCCATAAATGCCTATCAGCATGGCGTCATCCAAGCCATCAATCGAACCATCATAAACGACCTGCCCAGCTGAAAGCGCGATCACGCGATCACACCAGGCGCGGGCAAGGGGCACCGAATGCAGATTGCACATGACCGTAATGCCGTGCTCACGATTGATCCTGCGCAAGGCCTCCATCACCGCCTGCGCATTGACCGGATCAAGACTTGCCACTGGTTCATCGGCCAGGATCAGCCGCGGTTCCTGCACCAGCGCGCGAGAGATGGCCACGCGTTGCTGCTGACCGCCCGAAAGCTGATCGGCGCGCTTGAGCGCTTGTTCATCCATGCCAAGCGCGGCCAAGGCATCAAGCGCAAGATTACGTTCCTCGTCCGAGAAGAAACCAAACAGCTTCGGGAAGCGAGGCTTATGGTTCAGCCGTCCGGTCAGTACATTTGTGAGCACCGACAGCCGGCCCACCAGATTGAAGCGCTGGAAAATCATGGCGCTTTGGCGACGCCAAGCGAGCAATTCGGCACCGCTAAGCTTGGCGATATCGCGCCCCTGATAGAGAATCTCGCCCTCGCTCGGGTCCACCAGACGATTGATCATATTGAGCAGGGTGGATTTGCCCGCACCCGAACGGCCAAGCACGGCCACCATTTCACCATCACGCACCGCCAGGGACACCTTGTCCACGGCGGTGAAGTTTCCAAAGCGGCGCGTCAGACCGCGCAGTTCAAGCACAGGATCAACGCCGGCGACGTTCTGCCTGACGGAGCGCGATGAAAGGCTCATAAGCCTCATGCGAAACAAGCCCGAAGCCGCCAAAGACATTGCGGCTCACGGTTTCCCACGCTTGCGGATCGTTCCAACGCATATTGATAAGGCACTCGCTCATTTTCGCGCGCATGGGCGCCGGATAGCTCAGCCGCGTGGTGAAAGGGGCATTTGGGATAATCGCGCTTTCATGAATGAAACGGATATCCTCAAGCTTGATAGTGCCGGCGCCTGCCGCACGAATATGAGCGCCAGATTGCGGGGAATAATACCAGCCCGTGGTCGCATCCAGACGGCCCTGAGCAACAGAGACCATGCCATTGTCGTGTGAGCCGGTTTGCACCAATCGGCCAAAAAAATTGCTCTGGCCACGTTCATCAACCCAGCCGCGTTCGCGGAAGAATTGCATGGGCAGCACATAGCCAGATGTGGAAGTCGGTGTGGCCCAGCCCAAGGTTTTTCCGCGCAAATCTTCCAAAGTGCGGATCGGGCTATCCGCACGGACGATAATATTCCACTTGTAACCCATATCCCCCTGCGGCGAGACATCAACCGCGACAGGCACCACATCCCCGCGCGTCAGGTCCCACAGAATGGCATATTGCGCCGGCCCATACCACGCAAGATGCACATCGCCTTGCACCATGGCTTCGATCATCGCGGAGTAATCATTGCTGACCCGAATGGTGACCCGCTCGATGCCAAGGCAGCGTTGCAGATAAGGTGCCATGGGCGCCCAACGCAGATTGCCTTCCTGCTGGTTCTCGCCCGACGCCACACCAAAAGTGATCTGGCGAAATTGCTGACGCCAATCCTGATTGGCCGCCGGGGCTTGCGCCACTGCGGTGCCTGTTAGACCAAGCAACAGGGCCGATATCTGAAAAAGACGCTTCATGGCCTACTCCACATTTCTGAACGAGTTTCCAATTACGGGCTGACGATGAAGTAGTCATGGCGAAAAAATTACAAATCAATGAAGGAAACTTAGCTCCAGCTCACTGGCAAGAAACATTGTGTGTGCCTTTACCGCAAGGCGCCGATTTGGCAGTGACTTGGCCAAGGCGAAACAGCAACGTTCTTTGTCCTGATTCGCGCAAGATCAAAAGACACGCGTTAGGCCGCCATGCAACAGGCGCGCAAATCTCTCAATCCAGAATGATCGGAACTCCGGCAGCAAAACTCGGAGACTCCGCGTTGAATGGCTTTTGCCTGCGAAGCTTGACGTCAACGCGCATTCCCGGTTGAAGACTTGCGTCATCCGGCACATCGGCGCGTAGCTCCTGCCCATCATCGTGGCGCACCATAACGCGCAGGACCGGCCCCAAAAAGGTCACCTGGGTGATCATGAAGGCTCCACTCGGATTGGGACGGAGGCGTAAGTCTTCTGGCCGCAGGATCGCCTCCCCGTTTATGACCACGTTTTTATTGGCGTCACCAATAAAATGCGCGACGAATTCATTGGCGGGACTATGATACAAATCACGGCCAGAGCCGATCTGCGCTATCCTCCCTGCCTCCATCACGCAAATCCGATCGCCAAGCGCCATGGCTTCTGATTGGTCATGGGTGACATAGATTGCCGTTATACTCAGCGCGCGCAGCAGTGCATCGATTTCCTGCCGTAATTGGTCCCGTAAGCGTGCATCAAGAGCAGAAAGGGGTTCATCCAACAAAAGCACTTGCGGCCGCGGCGCTATCGCGCGGGCAAGCGCCACGCGTTGCCTTTGTCCGCCGGAAAGTGCGTCAATTCGGCGATGTCTGAAATCCGCAAGTCGCATCATTTCCAGCATCTCAGCGACACGCTTCTGTGTCTCATTCTTCGGGATGCCGCGTACACGAAGCCCGTACCCAATATTGGCTGCCACATCCATGTTCGGGAATAGAGCATAGGATTGAAAAACCATGCCAACATTTCGCCGTTCTATCGGCAGGCGGGTTACTTCCTTGCCGTCAAACAGAACTGTGCCGCCATCATCAGGCAGCTCCAGACCCGCTATCAGACGCAACAGCGTCGTCTTGCCACATCCGGATGGACCGAGCAGAACGAGTGTCTCGCCAGCGGTGATTTCCATATCAATGGGCAACAAGCCACGCGCGCCACCAGGCCACGTCTTGCCACAGTTACGGAGGCTTATGGCAATACTCATCGGCCGCCTCCCGGCTGATCCATCCGGCTGACCACCCATTGCATGCCACTGAGAAGCGGAACAATCAGGGCAAAGAAGATGAGCGTATAGGCGGAGGCCATTTCTGTGCGTAACGCCGTATAGGCATCAGCCAATCCAACCGGCAGTGTTCGCGTGAAAGGCGTGTGCAGCAAGAGGGTCATATTGAATTCACCAAGGGACAAGGTAACGACCATCAGGCTGCCCGCAAGAATGCCTCCACGGATATTAGGTACAATAACGCCAAAGAAGCGTTGCGCCCATGTGGCACCACAAGCGCGGGCAGCTTCTTCAAGCCGCTTGAGGTCGATCGCGAGCAAGACCGCGAGCACCGCGCGCAACATAAAGGGCAGACAAAAGATGACATGGCCAATCAGAATGAAAAACCAGGAAGACCGCAATCCGCCGACCGCACCATAAGCCAGAATGAGCCCGAGTGCGGTGGCAAGGCCAGGAACCGCCACCGGCATGACAAGCGCCTCTTCAACCAGGCGCGCTGTGACACCCGCATGGCGCGCGAGCACATAGGCCGCGGGCACACCGAGCACCAGCGTGATCGCCAGGGTCGCAAAGGCAATCTGGAGTGAGAGCAAAACCGTGCCGCCATAATTCGCCCATACGTCCAGAAGCCAGCGCGTGGTGAACCCACTCGATATGCCGATGAACTGATTTGCCGTGACGCCGGCGATGACGGAGACAAAGATGGGCAGAATGAGAAAGGCAGAGATGAGCAAGGTGAAACAAAGAC
Source organism: Roseomonas sp. (assembly GCA_044356015.1). GTDB lineage: Bacteria > Pseudomonadota > Alphaproteobacteria > Acetobacterales > Acetobacteraceae > Neoroseomonas. The sequence goes on along the minus strand of JBIKXA010000026.1, from coordinate 3,183 downwards.
CTGCCCAGAAACCAATACCACGCCTCATGCGGCAGCACCGCCGCTTGCACCACGCGCCACAGCCAGCACGGCCCAGGTGGCAATACCAAGAAGGAAGGAAAGCGCTGCCGCCACAGCCAAATTCGCTTGCAACGTGAATTCTGTATAAATCACCATGGGCAAAACATCTATGCGAGAGGCAAGCGCGAAGGCGGTTCCGAAAGCGCCGGTCGCGGTGGCGAAGCAGATGGCGCCCGCAGCGGCCATTGCAGGGGCGATTCCCGGTAGCAGGACATCACGTAAAACGCCAAAGGGCGATGCGCCAAGCGAACGTGCCGCTTCTTCAAGGCGCGGGTCTAGCTTTTCAGCAGCAGCCATCAGCGTCAGCAAGGTGCGCGGAATCGAGAAATAGACATAGCCAAGTAAAAGGCCGGCCAGCGAATAGGCAAAAACAATTCGATCCCCGCCAAGAGCCATGGAAACCTCAGCAATCAAGCCCTGCCGCCCGGCAAGCATGATGACAAGGTAGCCGACGACTACTCCTGGGAAGGCCAGCGGTAGTGTCAGTAATGCGAGAAGTGTTGATCTGCCGCGAAACCTGACGCGGGCCAGGAAAAGACCCATGATGGTTGAAATGAACAGCGTGATTACTGTTGTTGCTGCGGCCACCAATAGGGTGGAAACCAGGCTGCGCAAGAAACGCGGTTCAGTGAGGATGGCGCTATAGCCACCCGCTCCGCCCGCCACCGCCAGATATCCGAGTGGTATCAGAAAGAAGGCGAGGAAAATCGCCAGTGCGGGCGCAATGAGCAATCCCGCACGAAGGCGATCATGCATCACCCAATCTCACGCTGGTAACGATCCGCGAGAGAACGGACAGCCGCGGCAAGCTTACGTACATCCAAAGGTTGCGCGCGGGCATAATCCGCCGCGGGAAGAAACCGTGCTTGCGCGGCCTCCGGCATCAATTCCGGGAAGACCGGACGCAAGAAGGCGCCTGCCCAATGGCGCTGCCCTTCATCCGAAAGCAGAAAATCCAGCATGCGCCGACCATGATCGGGGTTCGGTCCATTGGCCACCAGCCCCATGACATAGGGAAGCGTTTGCGTGCCTTCTGCCGGAATGACAAAGCGCGTAGGCGCATTATCGCTGTATTGAGCGCGATAGGCGTTGAAATCGTAATCGAACAGGATCGGAATCTCGCCGGAAAGCACACGGGCATAGGCCGTCTGTTTCGGCACGATCGGCTGATTGGCTTGCAAGCGCTTAAAGAACGCCATGGCTGGGTCAAAATTCTCATAGCTGCCACCAAGTGCCAGGTTCACGGCAACCACACCAACCTGGCCGACAGCGGCTGAGGTTGGGTCAAGGTAGCCCACCATGCCGCGATAGGCCGGGTTGAGAAGGTCATTCCAGCTTTGCGGCATGGGGCGATTGCCCAGCGCCCGCGTATTCACGAAAAGACCAAGAGTGCCGGAATGGATAGTGAACCAATAGCCTTCCTCATCCTTTAGCGCCGCCGGGATGCGATCAAAACGGGAGGGCTTATAAGGCGCCAAGACGCCAGCTTCGCGCGCTTGCGGGCCAACTTGACCGCCAAGATAGACAACATCCGCAACCGGGCGCGCACGTTCCGCAATCAAGGCGGCCAGAGATTGACCCGAATTCTTGTTGTCGGGCGGCACTGTCAGGCTGATCCTGCTTTGCAGCAGTCGCAACATGCCGCCCCAATCGGCCCATTCCGGCGGGCAATTGTAGCAGACGGCCCGTGCCGCCTGGGCCAGCGACGGGCTCGACATCATGCCCGCAGCCAAACCGGACATCAAAAGGTGACGACGCTTCATGTAATGCGCTCCTACTACCAAGACTGATGACGTGATGAGTATCGAGAACCTAATCGAAGGAGAAGGGTGGCAATTGCTAAATTTAGATGACAAAAAGATCCGAACGCCAATCGCGAATGTCATTCTGATAGGGGCGCGTGCACATCGAAATATTCGGTGTAAGGACCGCAGTATTGCCCGTTATTGAGAGCCATGAACGCGGCAGGTGGCGTTGCGCCTATTGGCAGCTTGGGTCGCTGCCTTGGTTTTCACAGCGAATTCCATTGCGTCGTTGAAACCCTCCCAATCCGCAGAATCCGTCGCAGGAATGACAAGTCAAAATGGCTTGACCGGAAAACATCACACCTCTGTCACGCGGTTGCAACGGATAATCTTGATGAGGGAAAGTCATGCTTCGTCGTTCTCTTTTAGCCCTTCTTCTCCCCATGCCTGCTCTCGCCTTTCCTGAGAGGGCGGTAACCATTATCGTCCCCTTCGCCGCAGGCGGTTCCACCGATATCGCTGCCAGATTGATTGCGGAGCGTCTCTCGGCGCTGACGGGTGGGCGCTTCGTGGTGGAAAATCGAACAGGCGCGGGCGGGGCAATTGGTAGCGAAGCCGTGAAGCGTGCGCCGGCTGATGGCCATACGCTCCTTATGGCCTCTGCCTCTTCGCATGGCGCCAATCCTGCCGTCTTTCGCGATCTTTCCTATGACGCGGTGGCCGATTTCGCCGCAATAGCGCTCACGGGCGTGACACCTTTGGCGCTTGCCGTAGCGCCCCAGGGGCCCAAGGATGTGGCCGGCTTGCGCGCAAATCTGGCCGATGGGCGCGGCAGTTATGGCTCGGCTGGGGTGGGCAGTATCACCCATTTGGCCGGTGAACTCTTCCTTGCCCGAACAGCCTTGCGTGCCGAACACATTCCCTATCGTGGAGGCGCGCCCGCGCTTGAGGCGCTGGCGCGTGGTGAGGTTAGCTTTGCGATTGACACCCTGGCCGGGCTTAACGCATTGGCTGAGGCTGGTCGGATACGCCTCATCGCTCTCGGCACCGCGCAGCGTGCCGCGACACTACCAGACCTGCCGACGCTGCAAGAACAAGGCGTGGCGCCTTTTGATCTCTCCACCTGGAATATGCTTCTCGCACCACGCGGCACCCCGCAGGAGCGCGTGGCAACGCTTGCGGCTCAGGTTCAAACGGTGCTTGCTGAGACTGGCTTGGCGCAGCGCCTGGCGGGCCTCGGCGTCGCGGTGCCTGAGCCCATGGGCCCGGGGATGACCGCAGCCTTTATTGCGGCAGAAGTGCAGAAATTCCGCAGCATCGCCGAAGGCGCGGGGCTTAGATTGGAGCGGCCGTGATCCTATTGGATTGACGAACTTGG
>JBIKXA010000025.1:0-27247 GCA_044356015.1 Roseomonas sp. | reverse complement strand
TGAAGGCCAATGCCTATGGGCTCGGCGCGTCGCGCATCGCGCCCGCCTTGTATGCCGTTGGTTGTCGGCATTTCTTTGTCGCGCATCTTTCCGAAGGCGTGGCGCTGCGCGCTGCCCTTGGTGCCGGGCCGATGATTGCCGTGCTGAATGGCTTCGCGCCCGGCGCGGATGAGGATGCCGGGCTGGTCCCGGTGTTGAACAGCCTTGGCGATGTGCTTTCGCATGCCGCTGCCGGACGCAGCGCGGGTCAGGCGCGTCAGGCGCTGTTGCATCTGGATACCGGCATGGCGCGGCTTGGGTTGGATGCGGGGGAACAGGCACGACTTGCGGGCGATCATGCGCTGCTGATGGGGCTCGATCTGCTTTACGTCATGTCGCATCTGGCTTGTGCGGATGAACCGGGCCATCCCTTGAACGCGGCCCAGGCAGCCCGTTTTGCGCGCGCTTGCGCGTCCCTGCCGAAGCTCAAGCGATCCTTTGCCAATTCATCCGGACTGTTTCTGGGCGCGGATTATGCCTCCGACCTCGCCCGGCCTGGCTCAGCGCTTTACGGCATCAACCCAACCCCCGGCGCCGCAAACCCGATGCGCCCCGCGATCCGGTTGGAAGCGCCCATCCTGCAAATCCGCGATATCCCAGCCGGTGCCTCTGTCGGCTATGGCGCTTCCTTCGTGGCGGCGCGGCCCAGCCGGATCGCCACCATTGCGGTCGGCTACGCGGACGGCTACCTGAGAAGCCTTTCCGGGCGAGGTGTCGCGGCCTATCGCGACATGATTCTGCCGATGGTGGGGCGCGTTTCCATGGATTTGATCACGTTGGATGTGACGGAGGCGCCGGGCCTAGCCGTGGGGGATCGCGTCACGCTGATCGGCGGTGCCGCGCCATCGCCGGATGATCTGGCGACGCGGGCGGGCACGATTGGCTATGAAATCCTGACATCACTCGGCGACCGCTACCGCCGCGATTACGGGGTGGGCTGAGCTTGGCTGCGATCCTTGATCCCATCGCCGCCCTTGGCCGCGCCGTGCTGGGCGCGCTGCAGCGCATTGGCGCGGTGGTGCTTTTTGCGCTGGAAGGCATTTCACATCTGTTTCGCCCGCCCTTCTATGGCCGGCTGTTTCTGCGCCATGTAGTGGAGATTGGGTATTTCTCGCTGCCCGTGGTGGCGCTGACCGCGTTTTTCACCGGCATGGTGCTGGCGCTGCAAACCTATACGGGCTTTGCGCGCTTCAATGCCGAAGGGGCGGTCGCGAATGTGGTTGTGCTTTCCATCACGCGCGAATTGGGCCCGGTGATTGCTGGCCTCATGGTGGCGGGGCGCATTGGCGCTGCCTTTGCCGCTGAAATCGGCACCATGCGCGTGACCGATCAGATAGATGCGCTGACCACGCTTTCCACCAACCCAATGAAATATCTGGTGGCACCACGGCTTTTGGCCGGCGCCATCGCTTTGCCCTTTCTGGTGCTGATCGCCGATACGCTGGGCGTGATGGGTGGTTGGCTGATTGGTACGGCGAAGCTTGGTTTCAGTTCCGCCGGCTATTTGCGCGCTACGCTTGATTTCATGCAAACCATGGATGTGGTCTCCGGCCTCGTGAAGGCATCCGTCTTCGGCTTTGTTGTTGCGCTGATGGGCTGCTGGTGCGGCTATAACAGCAAGGGCGGCGCGCAGGGTGTCGGTGCTGCGGCCACATCGGCGGTGGTGACATCTTCCATCCTGATCCTGGCGCTGGATTACATCATCACCGAAATGTTCTTCGCGCGATGAGCGAGGCGCCGAAAATCCGCCTGCGGGGCCTATCAAAAGCCTTTGGCCCGAAGCAGGTGCTGGATGGCGTGGACCTCGATATCCGTGCCGGGCATGGCATGGTGATTTTGGGTGGTTCGGGTTCCGGCAAATCCGTCACCATCAAATGTATTCTGGGGCTGATTGAACCCGATGCCGGCAGTATTGAAATTGACGGGCAGGATATTCTGAAGCTTCCGCGCAGAGAACGCGAAACCTTGAATGACCGCATCGGCATGTTGTTTCAGAATGGCGCCTTGTTCGATAGCCTGCCGGTCTGGGAGAATGTCTGCTTCAAGCTGATGGCGCAAAAGCGCATCACGCGCGCCCGCGCCCGCGAAAAGGCGGCTGAGGTGCTGGCGCAGGTGGGCCTTGCCGCTTCCGTGGGTGATCTTTCGCCATCAGAACTTTCCGGCGGCATGCAAAAGCGCGTCGCACTCGCCCGCGCCATCGCCGCAGAGCCCGAGATCATCTTCTTCGATGAACCCACTACCGGCCTTGATCCCATCATGGGCGCGGTGATTGATGGGCTGATCGTGGATGTGGTGCGGCGCCTTGGGGCGACCGCTGTTTCCATCACGCATGACATGGCAAGCGCGCGCCGCATCGGCGATGACGCCGCCATGATTCATAAAGGCCGCATTGTCTGGACTGGTGAGGCGGCGAAGCTTGGCGATACCGGGAATGCCATGGTGGACCAATTCGCCCGTGGTGAGCGGGAAGGGCCGATCCAGATGGAATTGCGGCGGTAGCGCTTATTCAAAACCCGCGTTAAGCCCTGCGATTGCTGCGGCATATTCCCGCCCGAGCCGCGCCACCAATTCCGCCGTGCTCGGCACATCATGAATGGCACCAACGCCCTGCCCCGCCGACCAGATATTCTTCCAGGCGCGTTTTTCGCTGCTGCCCAAATGCAGTTCGCGGTTGAATTCAGGCAAATTCGCAGGATCAAGCCCCGCCGCTTCCAAGGATGCGCGCAGGAAATTGCCATTCACCCCGCTGATGGCATTCGTGTAGACAATATCCTTCGCCGTCGCAGCCAGGATCATCTGCTTGTAATCCTCTGGCGCGCGGCTTTCGGTGGTCGCGATGAAGCGCGTGCCCAGATAAGCGAAATCCGCCCCCGCCGCCCGCGCCGCCACCACATGCGCGCCCGTGGACATGGCGCCAGAGAGAATGATGGTGCCCTGATAGAATTGCCGGATTTCCTGCACAAAGGCGAAGGGGTTATAGGTGCCGGCATGCCCGCCCGCGCCGGCGCATACCGCGATCAGCCCATCCACCCCGGCTTCGGCGGCCTTCTGCGCATGGCGCAGATTGATGACATCATGGAACACCAACCCGCCATAGCCATGGATGGCCTCCACCACCTCAGACACCGCGCCCAATGAGGTGATCACGAAGGGTACGCGCTGGCGCACCGTTTCCGCCAAATCCGCATCCAGCCTGGCGTTGGACCGATGCACGATCAGATTGACGCCAAAAGGGGCGGCGGCATTGCCTATGCGCTCCCGGATTTCGGCGAGCCATTCCCCATAACCCTCCGTGCTGCGCTGATTGAGCGCCGGGAAACTGCCCACGACGCCTGCCTTGCAGGTTTCCACCACCAGATCGGGGCCGGAGACCAGGAACATGGGGGCCGCAATGACGGGCAGGGCGATTCTGCCCTGAAACAAGGCGGGAATGGGCATGGGCAATCCTTCAAAAGCGCAGGGACAAGCCTGCCGGGGCCGGGGCAGGGGCGCAAGGCCATTGCCTTGTTGCATCCCGGCGCAAAGCAGGCCTAGGCTTCCCCCTGAGGCACCGAGAGCGTGCCATGGGATGAAACGGCGCCTGGCGCCAGGGTAGAGGAAGTCCGGTATGAAACTCGGCGCGGCCATTGCGGAAATCATGAAGCGTGAGGGGATTCAGATCCTCACCGGCTATCCGGTCAATCATTTGATCGAATATGCCGCCGATGCGGATATCCGCCCCATCATGGTCCGGCAGGAGAGAATCGGCCTGCATATGGCGGATGCCATTTCGCGCGTGACATCGGGCCGCACCATCGGCGCCTTCTGCATGCAGCATGGCCCGGGCGCCGAGAACGCCTATGGCGGGGTCGCGCAATGCTATGGCGAAAGCGTGCCAGTGCTGGTGCTGCCCATGGGCTATCCGCGCCGCATCGCGCATATTGATCCCAACTTCAATTCTTCCGTGCAGATGCGCGGCATCACCAAATCCGCTGAGCCGATCATGAGCGCGGCTGAGGTGCCGAATATCCTCCGCCGTGCCTTTGCCCGGCTGCGCAATGGCCGCGGCGGCCCAGTATTGGTCGAAATCCCGACCGATATGTGGAATGAGGAAGTGCCGGAACCGCTAGCCTATCACCCGGTGGCGGCCACACGCTATGGCCCAGATCCGGTTGATCTGGAACGCGCGGCGGCGATGTTGGCGAAGGCGAAGCGCCCGGTGATTTATGCCGGCACCGGCGTGCATTGGGCGCGTGCCTGGCCGCAATTGCAGGCTTTGGCGGAAATGCTGGCCGCACCCGTGACCACCAGCCTTGGCGGCAAATCCGCCTTCCCGGAAGACCATCCGCTGGCCTTGGGTTCAGGTGGCCTCGCGATGCGGCGCGGGGTGCGGCATTTCCTGGATCATGCCGATGTGATCCTTGGCATTGGCTGTTCCTTTACCGAAACGAATTTCGGCGTGAAAATGCCAAGCGGCAAGAAGATCATTCATGCAACGCTTGACCCTGATCATTTGGGCAAGGATGTGCCGATTGATATCGGCCTGGTCGGTGATGCGGGCCTGACGATGGATGGGCTGATTGCTGATTTGGCAACGCGTATCAAAAAGCCGCGCAGCCGGACGGCGGTGGCCAAGGAAATCGCCGCGCTGGACAAGGAATGGCTGGCGGCTTGGGCGCATAAGACAGATAGCGATGCGTCACCGCTCAACCCCTATCGCGTGTTGCGCGATTTGTGGCGCACGGTGGATGTGGACAATACCATCATCACCCATGATGCCGGCAGCCCGCGCGATCAGCTCTCACCCTTCTGGGTCAGCCGCAAGCCATTGACCTATCTGGGTTGGGGCAAGACGACGCAGCTTGGCTATGGGCTTGGCCTTGCGATGGGTGCCAAGCTTGCCGCGCCGGATAAGCTTTGCATCAATGTCTGGGGCGATGCGGCCATTGGCTTCACGGGCATGGATTTTGAGACGGCGGTGCGTGAGCGTATCCCGATCTTGTCAATCCTGCTCAATAATTTCTCCATGGCGATCGAATTGAAGGTCATGCCGATCAGCACGAAGAAGTATCGGTCAACCGATATTTCCGGCGATTATGCTGCGATGGCGCGCGCCTTTGGTGGTTATGGCGAAAGGGTGGAAAAGGTCGCGGATATCATCCCGGCGATCAAGCGCGGCATTGAACAGACGAAGAATGGCACGCCGGCGCTGCTGGAATTCATCACGTCCAAGGAAACGGAAGTTTCGCGCCAGTAAAACCGGGTAAAACCAGGCCGGGAAGGAATGGATTATGGCGACTGTTGATATACGGGAAGTTCGCAAGGCCTTCGGTTCCACGCAAATTCTGCATGGCGTGAGCGTGGATATTGAAGATGGGCAGTTCGTTGTGCTTGTCGGGCCTTCCGGTTGCGGCAAATCCACGCTGCTCCGGATGCTCGCGGGGCTTGAAAATATCACGGGTGGTGAGATCGCCATCGGCGGCAGGGTGGTGAACAAGGTTCCGCCCAAGGACCGCGATATTGCCATGGTGTTCCAGAATTACGCGCTTTATCCCCATATGACTGTCTATCAGAACATGGCCTTTTCCATGAAGCTGGCAGGCGCGCCCAAGGAAGTGATGGATCAGGAAGTGGGCAAGGCTGCGCGCATTTTGGGGCTGGAACAATTGCTGCATCGCTTCCCGCGCCAGCTTTCGGGCGGCCAGCGCCAACGCGTTGCCATGGGGCGCGCCATTGTGCGCAACCCGCAGGTGTTTTTGTTTGATGAACCGCTATCCAACCTTGATGCCAAGCTGCGCGTGCAAATGCGCTCCGAAATTAAGGATTTGCACCAGCGCCTGAAGGTGACCACCGTTTACGTCACGCATGACCAGATCGAAGCCATGACCATGGCGGATAAGATTGTGGTGATGAATCACGGGCGCATTGAACAGGCCGGTGCCCCGCTTGAGCTTTACGACCGACCCGCCAATCTTTTTGTCGCAGGCTTCATCGGGTCCCCCGCCATGAACATGTTTGCTGGGTTCATCAGGGATGGCGCCTTTGTTGATGCCGATGGAACGCGTTGGCCTTTGCCGCCTTCGCATGCAGGCCGCGAGGGCGCGGAGGTGATCTATGGCATTCGGCCAGAACATTTGCGACTTGATCCGAATGGACTGCAGGCAACCATCCAAGTGGTGGAGCCTACAGGTTCGGAAACGCAAGTCATTCTGCGCATCAGTGGGGTTTCCTTCATGGGCGCCTTCCGCGAACGTATCGCGGCGAAGCATGGGGACACGCTTGGCGTGTCACCGGAACTCGGCCTTGTGCATCTTTTTGACAAGGCGAGCGGACAGCGACTCTAGTTTCCTAACAACCACCATCAGGGAGAAGAAACATGGCCAATATCATCACTCGGCGCAGTATTCTTGGTGCGAGCGCTGGGCTTGCGGCACTCGGTGCAAGTGGAACGTCATTTGCGCAGTCTCGCATTCAGACTGCTGCGGCAACGGCGCCGCGACTGCCGATTGAATCGGGGGCGACGCTACGCATGTTGCGCCCAGTGCGCTTTGTGCAACCGGATGAGGAAGTGTTCCGCGCCAATTGTGCCCGCTTTGCGCAGCAAACAGGCGTGCAGGTGCGTGTTGATTTCGTTGGTTGGGAAGACATCACGCAGCAAACCGCGGTCACCGCCAATACGGGTGCGGGGCCTGACCTGATCATCGGCTTCAATGAAGCGCCGCATATCTATACAGACAAGCTGGTCGAGCTTACCGATATCGCTGAATATCTTGGGACCAAATATCGCGGCTGGCTCAATCTGGCGCAGCGTTATGGCAAGCGCCATGGCACGAATAACTGGATTGGCCTGCCCTTCGGCGCTTCCGGCGGGCCGCTTGTATGGCGGAAATCTGCCGTGAATGCCGCCGGCTTCCAGGTACCGCCCGATGATCATGCGGGCTTCCTTGATCTTTGCCGCAAACTGCATGCCGCGGGTAAGCCATCAGGCTTTGCACTTGGTAACGCGGTTGGTGACGGCAATGGCTTTGCCAATTGGCTTGTCTGGTCCTTTGGCGGACAACTCGTTGATGAGCAGGGCAATGTTGCGATCAACAGCCGCAACACCATTGAGGCGTTGACCTATCTCAAGGATCTTTACGCGACCTTCGTGCCCGGCACGATTGCCTGGGGTGATATCAGCAATAACCGCGCCTATGCCGCGAATGAGGTATGGCTTACGTCCAATGGGGTTTCGCTGTATTTCGCCCTGAAGAATGATTCCGCAACGCGGCCCATCGCGGATGATACGGAACATACGCTGCTGCCCAAGGGCAGGCTTACCGAATCGCCCATGGCGGGGCTGACCCTGAATGCCATGGTATTCAGGCACAGCCGCTTCCCCAATGCCGCCAAGGCACTTCTGACCTTCCTGATGGAACAGGAACAATATGACCCGTGGCTGCAGGCCAATCTGGGTTATTGGTCCCAACCTCTTGAAGCCTATTCCGACAGTGCGGTCTGGGATAGCGACCCGAAGGTCAAGATCTTCAAGGATGTGATGCGGTCCAATTTCTATATTGGCTACAAGGGCCCCATCAGCCAGGCGTCAGCCGCGGCGAATGCCGATTACATCATGGTGCAGATGTGTGCTCAGGTCGCATCTGGTCAGGCAACGCCGGAAGCCGCCGCGCGCGAAGCGGAACGCCGGGCGGCGCGCTTCTTCCGTCGTCGCTGAATAATGAACGTATCTGGCGGTCCCGAATGGGGCCGCCAGTGATCGTGAAGGAAAGATCATGTCAGCAACCGCCGCAGAAAGCTGGAGGCGTAAAGCCGCCGACCAGAATTGGCTCATCCGCCTTTTCGACAACAAGGCCTTTCTGATCATCATGTGCCTGCTGCCCGCGGTTGGGCTGCTGACTGTTTTCCTCACCTATCCGCTTGGGCTTGGCGTCTGGCTTGCCTTCACGGATACCACCATTGGCCAGCGCGGCATTTTCGTGGGGCTTGAGAATTTTGAGTTTCTTTTCACTGATCCGATTTTCTGGAATGCCGTATTCTTCAGTGTTTTCTATACCGGCATTGCCACCATCGGGAAGTTCGGATTGGGGCTTTGGTTGGCGCTGCTATTGAACAATCATTTGCCGTTGAAAAGCTTTCTGCGCGCCATCATTCTGCTGCCCTGGATTGTGCCCACCGTTCTGTCTGCAATTGCATTCTGGTGGATCTATGACCCTCAATTTTCCATCATTTCCTGGCTGCTGATCGAACTTGGCCTCAGGGATACCAATGTTGACTTCATCAATACCGCCTGGCCGGCACGCTGGTCCCTGATCTGGGCGAATATCTGGCGCGGCATCCCGTTCGTGGCGATTTCGTTGCTTGCCGGTTTGCAGACCATTCCGCCATCGCTTTATGAGGCAGCCTTGTTGGATGGGTCTTCGGCTTGGCAGCGCTTCCGCTACATCACCTTCCCGATGCTGCTGCCGATCCTGGCGATTGTCATGACCTTCAGCATCATTTTCACCTTCACGGATTTCCAACTTGTCTATGCCATTACGCGTGGTGGGCCGGTGAATTCCACGCATCTGCTCGCGACACTTGCGTTCCAGCGCGGCATTCCGGGCGGTCAATTGGGTGAAGGGGCGGCCATTGCCGTTTCCATGATCCCCTTCCTTGTTTTCGCGACATTATTTTCCTACTTCGCTTTGGCGCGCCGCAAATGGCAGCAGGGAGAGAGCAATGACTGACGCGAGGAACGCCGAGTCATGAGCGCGACAATCGAAACTCCGGAACAAGCCCCCTCAAGCGCCACAGCGCCGGCGGAAACAATGGCATGGGACAGCAAGGCGAGAAGGATGGTCACCATCTATCTGCCCCTTGCCTGCTTTGTGATCATCCTGCTGTTTCCGTTTTATTGGATGACGGTGACAGCCTTCAAACCGGATGCGGAGCTTTATGATTTCCGGACCCATAACCCCTTCTGGATCAGCTCTCCCACGCTCGCGCATATCAAGAAGCTTCTCTTTGATACGGCCTATCCATCATGGTTGATGACAACCATGGGTGTGGCGATAGGGGCGACTTTTCTTTCGCTATTTGCCAGTACGCTTGCAGCCTATGCCATTCAGCGCTTGCGCTTTACGGGTAGCCAGTATGTTGGCCTTGCGATCTATCTGGCCTATCTGGTGCCGCCTTCAATCCTGTTCATTCCGCTGGCGACCATCATTGTGCAGCTTGGCCTGTTTGACAGCCCGCTTGCGCTGATCCTGGTCTATCCGACCTTCCTGGTGCCCTTCTGCACCTGGCTCTTGATCGGCTATTTCAAATCCATTCCCTATGAGCTTGAGGAATGCGCTTTGATTGATGGCGCCACGCGGCTGCAAATCCTGCGTCAGATCACTTTGCCGCTCGCGGTGCCGGGCTTGATCAGCGCGGGCATTTTCTCCTTCACGCTGTCCTGGAATGAATTCATCTATGCGCTCGCCTTCATTCAATCGAGCGAGAACAAGACCGTACCGGTCGCGATCCTGACCGAATTGATCACCGGCGATGTCTATCAATGGGGCGCGCTGATGGCGGGCGCGCTGTTGGGTTCGCTGCCGGTTGCGATCTTCTATTCCTTCTTCGTGGATTATTACGTTTCCTCCCTGACCGGTGCGGTCAAGGAATAAGCCAACAAAGGACCGATCATATGGCTAAATTCACCATCCTGACGCCCGCGGCGGCGTCCTTCACCACCTCCGGCGGCGGCTATGATTATGAGCTTGAAGCGCTGGATGGCATGGGTGTTGAAATCATCGAATGTCAGCCGACGGAGAAGGATTTCATCGCCAAGGCCGGCCAGGCCGATGCCGTCTATGCCAAGGGCATGCAATTCACGGCCAAGATGATCAAGGCGCTGAAGAAGTGCCGCATCATCGCGCTTGGGTCGGTTGGTGTTGACTATGTTGATGTGGCGGCGGCGACCGCGCAGGGCATTCCGGTCACGAATTGCCCCGATACCTTCATCGAGGAAGTCGCCGATCACGCCATGATGCTGCTGCTGGCAACGCATCGGCGCTGCATCGAACAGGACCGCATGGTGCGCGAAGGCCGTTGGGGGGAAGGCCGCCCGCAATTGCTGCAAATCCCGCGCCTGATGGGCCAGACCATGGGCTTCATCGGCTTTGGCCGTGTGGCGCGCGCCACTGCCATTCGCGCCCGCGCCTTTGGCCTGCATATGAAGGCCTTCGACCCCTTCGTGGAAGAACTGACCATGTCCGCGCTTGGGGTGGAGCCAGCCAGCCTTTCCGATCTGCTCGCGACCTCTGATTTCGTTTCCATGCATTTGCCGGATACCCCGGAAACCCGTGGCTTCTTCAAGGAAAAGCACTTCAAGCAAATGAAGAAGAACGCGCTTTTCATCACCACAGGCCGCGGCCCGACGGTGGAGGAAGCCGGGCTGATCAAGGCGCTGCAAAAGGGCTGGATCGCGGGTGCCGGAATTGACGTGTTCGAAATCGAACCAACCAAGCCAGACAATCCGCTGCACAAGATGCAGAATGTGATCCTGTCACCGCATAATGCCTCGGCCTCCGCGCGGTTTGATCCGGCACGCAAGCGCCGCGTTGGGCAGAATATCGCGCTGGTATTGTCAGGCCGTTGGCCGCTTTCCTGCGTCAATCCAACCGTGTTGAGCGATTCCAAGCTGAAGCGCTGGCAGCCCTATTCCATGGAACGCGGGCCGAATTCGTAACTCCATCAGGGCGCATCACATGTCTGAAATTGAAAATCCCGTTCTGCTCTCGCGGGAAGGGCCTGTGGTGCGCCTCACGCTTAATCGGCCGCATCGGCGCAATGCCATGTCGGCCGGCATGGGGGTTGCCTTGGATGCGGCGCTGGATGCTCTGGAAAAAGACAGCGGGGCGCGCATCGTGGTGCTCTCCGGTGCTGGCGGGCATTTCTGCGCAGGGCTTGATCTGACGGAAGTGGGCTCTCAGGGCACCGAGGCGGAACGTCTTGCCGCCGCGCAGCAACGCAACCACGCGACGGGGCAGCGTTTTGTCAGGCTGTGCAACCTGCCGCAGGTAGTGATTGCGGCGGTGCAAGGTTCCGCCCATGCGGGCGGGCTTGGCTGGGTATGCTCAGCCGATATCGCCATAGCTACAGCCGATGCACGCTTCGCCGCGCCGGAAGCCAAGCGCGGCCTGGTGCCGGCGCAAATCCTACCCTGGATGGTGCGTCGCATGGGCCGCAGCAATGCCGCGCGCATGGTGCTGCAAGGCAATGTGATTGATGCTGCGGAAGCTGCGCGCGTCGGCCTGGTGCATCAATTGGTGTCTGACGCCGTCGCCCTTGAAGCCGCGGTGGCGGCGGTGATTGCGGATTGCCGGCAGGGTGCGCCGCAAGCCTTGGCGGAGACCAAAAAACTGATCGCGGCCCTCGGCCCACTCTCGCCCGAAGGCTATGCGGAGGCAGGCGCGCTGGCCTTCGCGCGGTGTGCATCGGGCGATGAAGCACGTGAAGGCATTGCCGCCTTCAAGGAAAAGCGCCCCCCTGCCTGGGCTTCCTGAGGCCCAGGCCCACCAGCGCAGAGGCCAGCAAAAGCTGCGCTGCCACCAGGATTTGCGGCAAGGTCCAGCTTCCGGTCAGGCTGACAAGCGTGGCGAAAATCGAAGGCCCGGCGACATAGCCGAGAAAGATGAAAATCGTCGAACCCGCCGTCGCATCCGCAACCTTGCCGGCGGGTGCCAGGCGCGCGACCTCGGCCAATGAAATCCCATTCCAGGACGCGCCGAAAAAGCCGCACAGCACGACAATCAGCGCCAGCGGCCAGAAGCCGGCATCGGCGGGCAGCAGCGCCAAGGCCAGAATGGCGCTGCCTGCGACAAAACCCTGCGCCGCCAGATTGGCGAGCGCATTGCCGGTGCGGTCTGCCACCCAACCCAGCAGAATGCGCGCCACCACGCCGGCGAATTGCATCGCGGCAAAAACACTACCCGCCAGCACCAGATCAAAGCCGCGCTTTTCCACCAGCCAGGTCACGGTGAAGGAAAACAGGCAGCCCTGCGCAATGGCGAAGGAAACTGACAGCGCCGTGACGCGGCGCAGCGCGGGGTTTTGCTTGAGACTGGCCAAGGGCGCGCTGATGGCGTGTGCTGAGAATATGTCATTGAAGCGCAGCCGCTGCGCGCGACTGCGTTCCGCATCAAATGCAGGGCGTAGCGGCTGGATTACCAGGATCGCGACAACACCAACGCCAAAGGCCAGCATCAGCGCCGCCGGCCAGCCATAGGCCAGCGCAACCGGGGCCGCGACCAGCCCGGCCAGGGCGCCTCCGGCAGGCGCGCCCGCCTGTTTGATGGAGAATATCAGCGACCGATGCTGGGGCGGCGCGGTCGCGGCCAGCATCCGGCTGCCGGCGGGCGGGGTTGGGCCATAGCCAAGCCCCAGCATGAAGGCGGCCAGGAATATCGCGAAGGCCTGCCCAAGGCTTGCCACCAAAAGCGCTGTCACCGCCACGGCCGTGCCCAATTGCAGCATCCGCACCGGCCCCATGCGCGCCAGGAAAACGCCCCCGATCATCAGATAAAGCACGGTCGCGAGTGCCGTCAGCGATGAAAGATTGCCCACGCGTTCCGGCGCCAGCCCCGTGCTTGCCATCATGAGCGGCGCGATCACCGGCAGGCTTTGGCCCATGAAGGACGCAACCAATTGCATCAGCATGGTGGCGCCAAGCGCAGAGAGCCAGAGTTTCATGCCGCCATCTAGCCAGCTTCAAATGGGGCGGACCAGGGGTCGCCCTGCTGACAATTTCAAAAACTAACCCTATGTCACCGGCGCGTTGCCACCCAGCCGAGGATCCCCATGGCCCAGCCCGAAGAATTCAAGCCGCTTCGTCCCCTTGCCGCCCTGATCTTTGGATCACGCTGGCTGCAATTGCCGCTTTATCTTGGGCTGATCGTGGCGCAATGCGTCTATGTTTATAAATTCATCAAGGAATTGACCCATCTGGTGCTGGAGGCAACAACCTTCTCAGAACAGCAGATCATGCTGATTGTCCTTGGCCTGATTGACGTGGTGATGATCGCCAATCTGCTGGTCATGGTTATTGTTGGCGGGTTTGAGACCTTTGTTTCGCGCTTGAACCTTGCCGGCCATCCGGATCAGCCGGAATGGCTGAGCCATGTGAATGCCAGCGTGCTCAAGATCAAATTGGCGATGGCGATTGTCGGCATATCCTCAATCCACCTGCTACGAACCTTCATTGAAGCCGGGAATCTCGGCTCCCCCAATGCCGCCTTCACCGAAACCGGGATCATGTGGCAAACCATCATTCACACCATTTTCATCCTCTCGGCGATTGGGATTGCGCTGGTTGATCGGCTTTCCACCGTGCCGACCGGGGTGAAATCTGATCATTGAGCCGGGTTAGGGTCAAAATCCGGCTTTTCTGCCGCGTAACAGCGTATTACAAATGTAACCTCCAAGCCCCGGCATAAGGGTGCTGGCAGACCTCATCAACCACACAACAGGGGAGCTTCCCGCAGTGGAACGTCGTAATTTCATCAAAAAGGCAGGCTTTGGCACCACCGCCGTAGCCGCCACCGCCCTGGCGAGCCCCGCCATTGCGCAGACCATGCCGGAAGTCCGTTGGCGCATGACCTCGGCCTTTCCGAAATCGCTTGATACGCTATTTGGCGGGACTGAGCTTTTCGCCAAAGTCATGAACGAAATGTCGGATGGCAAGTTCCAGCTCCGCATCTTTGCCGCGGGTGAAATCGTGCCGGCACTTCAGGTTTATGATGCGGTGCAGAATGGCACGGTCGAAATCGGGCAGGATGCAGCCTATTACCATTTCGGCAAGGACCCGTGCTTCGTGTTTGAAACGGGCCTGCCCTTCAGCCTGAACCAGCGGCAATATTATTCCTGGCTCCGCAATGGCGGCGGCCATGAATTGATCCAGGAATTCTATCGCCCGCTTGGCGTGCGGTCCTTCACCTTTGGCGGCACAGCCTGCCAGATGGGCGGCTGGTTCCGCAAGGAAATCAACACGCTTGAAGATTTGCGTGGCCTGAAATTCCGCGTTGGCGGCTTTGCCGGCAATATCCTGCGCCGGCTTGGCGTTGTGCCACAGCAGATCGGCGCCGGGGATATCTACCCCGCGCTGGAACGCGGCACGATTGATGGCGCCGAATGGGTCGGACCCCATGATGATGAAAAGCTCGGCTTCGCCAAGGTGGCGCGCTTCTATCACTATCCCGGCTGGTGGGAAGGCGCGTCCTGCGGCACGCTGTTCATCAATGAACGCGCGTGGAATTCGATCCCGAAGCATTATCAAGGGATGATCGAAACCGCGGCGGGGCTCGTCACCGCTTCCATGGTGCCGAAATATGACGCGCTGAACCCGCAGGCCTTGAAGCGTCTGCTGGCTGGCGGTACGCAGTTGAAGCCTTTCTCTACGCCCGTTCTGCAGGCCTGTTATGATGAGGCCTGGAAATACTATGATGAAGTCGCGGCGCAGAACGCCATGTTCAAGAAGCTGCTCGACAGCCTCAAGGCCTTCCGCCCGGATAGCGTCGCTTGGTTCCGTGTTGCCGAGGGAACTTTCGACAGCTTCATGAACAGAATGTCGGCTGCCAACCGTATTTGATCCAGCCGCGTATCTGGTTTTCTTGGTACCGGTCAGGTGGCAGCACCTGACCGGTTTTTTGTTGCTCTATTTGGCCCAAAGAAAAACCCCATGGCAGTTGGCCATGGGGTTCTGCTTTGCGGGATAGAGCATTTTGCGTTCACCTGGGTTCACGCAACCTGCTCTATGTTGTTGTTTTGCGAGCATCTTCACGCGTCCAGATGATTCCATCTGAACGCGATCTGCTCTAAGCCAAGCTTTATCTTGGCGGCCCAAAGCTTGGCGGCGGTAGATCATCCTCCTCGGGCGGCGGCGCGACCTCAATCCTGATGGTATTGGGGTCAATACCGTGCGGCTTATCCAGGAAGAAGGTGACCGTGATCGGCATGAAGATGACGATGGCGACCATGATAAGCTGCAAGCCCACCCAGGGCACAGCGCCCCAGTAGATGTCAGACGTCTTGATGCTTTTGGGCACAACACTCCGCAGATAGAACAGCGCAAAGCCGAAGGGCGGATGCATGAAGCTGGTTTGCATATTCACGCAAAGCATGACGCCAAACCAAATGAGCGCCGCATCCGCACCCACTACGGGTTCAAGGATTTTCTGCGCCACAGGGGCCAGCATGGGCACGATGATGAAGGCGATTTCGAAGAAATCGAGGAAGAAGGCCAGGAAGAAGATGAACAGATTGACCGCGACCAGGAAGCCCCAAACACCACCGGGCAAGCTGGTCAGCCCATGTTCCACCCAAAGATTGCCATCCACACCGGCAAAGACAATGGAAAAGCAGGTGGCGCCCACCACAATGAAAGCCACCATGGAGGTGATGCGCATGGTGCTGCGCATGCCTTCCACGATCAGATCATGGAGGGGCTTGTCCTGCCAGGCGCGCCAGCATAGCCAGATGATCGAGGCGAAAAGCGCCGAGAAGCTGAGCCGGAAGGGCAGGGTCTTCATCCCAGCGGTGAAGCTGAACAGGATGCAAAGGCCCGTGGCCACCAGCCCCACAGTATAGGCGATGCGATCAGCACGCGACATTTTGGTGTTGCGCAGCACGGATAGGACGATGGCGCCAACCGTACCCAGCGCGCCGGCTTCAGTGGGTGTTGCCAGCCCCAGCATGATGGTGCCAAGCACCAGGAAGATCAGCACCCCGGCCGGGATGATGCCCCACATGCATTTGATCAGCAGCGGCCGACCCGTCAGCGTGCGCGGCACCGGCGGCAAATCCTGTGGGCGAATGATGGTCAGGAACCATGTATAGATCGCGAAAATCGCAATCTGCAGCAGCGAAGGCCCCCAGGCGCCGAGATACATGTCACCAACAGAACGCCCAAGCTGATCAGCCAGCACCACCAGCACCAATGACGGCGGCACAAGCTGGGTGATGGTGCCCGATGCTGCCAGCACCCCTGTCGCGTAACGGATATTGTAATTGTAGCGCATCATCACCGGCATGGTGATCATGGCCATGGCGATCACCTGGGCTGCGACCGTGCCGGTAATGGCGCCCAGGATGAAGCCCACGATAATGACCGAATAGCCAAGCCCGCCCTTCATGGGGCCAAAAAGCTGGCCCATGCTTTCCAGCATATCCTCAGCGAGACCGCATTTCTCCAATATCGCGCCCATGAGCGTGAAGAAGGGAATGGCGAGCAGCAGATCATTGGCCAGAATACTGCCGAATATGCGCCCAGGGATGGCTTGCATGAAGTCCAGCGTGAAAAAGCCCTGCGCCATGGAAATCATGCCGAAGAACAGGCCCACGGAGGCGAGCGAAAAGGCCACCGGAAAGCCAATGATCAAGAATACAATCAGCCCCGCAAACATCAGGGGCGGCATCCATTCCAAAGGTATCATTGCACCGGCCTTTCATAATGGGCTTCAAGGTCGGGAATGTCGTGCCCGTTGAGCGCCGCCACGCGCTTGATGAGTTCAGAAATGCCTTGCAACGTCAGCAGGCCAAAGCCCAGCGGGATCAGGAATTTCACCGGCCAGCGCAGCAAGCCGCCGGCATTGCTGGACCATTCATTCATATGGAAGGACTGCATGAAGAAGGGCCAGGAAAGCCAGCCAATCAGGATGCAGGCCGGCAGCAGGAAGACGATAATGCCCGCGATATCCAGCAGTATCTGACCGCGCCGCGACAGCATCATGTAAAGAATATCCACCCGCACATGCTCATTCTTCTTCAGCGTATAGCTGGCGCCGAGCATGACGATGGCGGCATACATATACCATTGCGCTTCAAGCCAAGCGTTGGAGCTTATGTCGAAGCCATAACGCATCATGGCATTGACGGAACTGACCAGGACGGCCAGCAGCACAAGCCAATCGCAGACTTTTCCGATGTTCTGATTGATCCAGTCGACAAAGCGACTGAACGCCAAAAGAGGCGCCATTTATCGAATACCCCCTGCTGGAAAACCCGTCTCGCTCAAAGGGCGAGATTCTTCGCTTGTTGCTGTCTTGTTACCGGACCCTCGCACAAAAGGAAACAGCTTCAAAGGGGCAATAAGGTGAGATTTCGGTAACGCGCCCCTTCCGCGACCATGCCAAGGCCTGCCAGGATGGTTTTCGCCGGGGACGGGCGATCAGCCCGCCCCAAAAAGCAGGAGGAAACCATGAAGCGCCGCAACATCCTGGCCCTTGGGGTAGGGGTTTTAGCCGCCCCCGCTGTCCAGGCCCAAGCCTATCCCAGCCGCCCCATCACCATCATCGCCGCCGGTGCCGCCGGGGGGCCGACCGATACCATCACGCGCATTATCGCCGATAATCTTGGCAAGCATATTGGCCAATCCGTGGTGGTGGAAGCGATTGGCGGTTCCGTTGTGGGGCCACAGCGCCTCGCGCAGTCGCGCCCGGATGGCTACACCTTGATGATCAACAATATCGGCATGGCGGCGAGTGCGACTCTGTTCCGGCGCCTGCCTTATCAGGTGCCGGGCAGCTTCGCGCCGCTAGGCATTGTCTCAGACGCCGCCATGACAGTGATCACACGGCTTGATTTTCCAGCCGCCAATTTGCGTGAGTTGATGGCGGAGATGAACCGCAAGGGGGATGTGATCAATCTGGCGACCGCCGGTCTTGGTTCGGCGGCCAATCTTTGCGGGCTATTGGTGCAGCAGGCGGCAGGCGCCCGCGCGACTACCGTGGTGTTTCGTGGCACTGCGCCGGCCATTGCTGAATTGATGGCCGGGCGGATTGATGTGCTGTGTGATCAGGCCACCAATACCGTACCCTATATCCGCGACAATCGCGTGAAAGTCTTTGCAGTGAGCAGCCCAGCGCGCTTGGCTGGCCTGCCGAGCGTGCCCACGACGAGCGATGCGGGTTCACCGGGCATTGCCATGTCCACCTGGCATGGGCTCTACGCCCCCGCCGGCACGCCAGAGCCGATCCAGGAACATATCTCCGCGGCGTTGCGTGCTGCCTTGAAGGAAGAAAGGCTCCGCCAGCGCTTCGCTGATCTGCTGACCGATGTGCCTTCGGATGAGCGCGCTTCCATCGCCTTCCATCGCCGCTTCGTGGCCGAAGAGGTGGCGCGCTGGCGGCCCATTATTGAAGCCGCCGGCGCTTATGCAGACTAGGTGACGGGCCGGCGGGTTATTCAGCCGCCGCCTTTTCTTCTTCTTCGGTCACATCGCCGGAGAGCATCTTCTCAGACAATACGACGGCCTGGCCACGAATGCGCTGTTCGATGGAGGCCGCCATATCTGGATGTTCGCGCAGGAAGTTCTTGGCGTTTTCACGCCCCTGACCGATGCGCTGACTATCGCAGGAGAACCAGGCACCCGATTTCTCAACGATATTGGCCTTCACGCCAAGATCAATCAGCTCACCAAGCTTGCTGATGCCCTCACCATACATGATGTCGAATTCCACCTCTCGGAAGGGTGGGGCCATCTTGTTCTTCACCACCTTCACGCGGGTGTGGTTACCCGTCACCTCATCACGATCCTTGATGGCGCCGATACGGCGGATTTCCATGCGGATCGAGGCGTAGAATTTCAGCGCATTGCCGCCCGTGGTGGTTTCCGGATTGCCGAACATGACACCGATTTTCAGGCGGATCTGGTTCAGGAAGATCAGCAGCGTATTGGATTTGGAAACCGAACCCGTGAGCTTGCGGAGCGCCTGCGACATCAGCCGCGCATGCAGCCCGACATGGGTATCGCCCATTTCGCCTTCCAATTCCGCCCGCGGCACCAGCGCTGCGACGGAATCGACCACCAGCACATCAACCGCGCCGGAACGCACCAGCGTATCGGCAATCTCCAGCGCCTGCTCGCCGGCATCGGGCTGGCTGATCAGCAGATTGTCCACATCCACGCCAAGCTTCTTGGCATAGCCAGGATCAAGCGCATGTTCCGCATCCACAAAGGCGCAGGTACCGCCGCGCTTCTGCGCTTCCGCAATCACATGCAAAGCGAGCGTGGTTTTGCCTGAGGATTCCGGCCCGTAGATTTCAACAATACGCCCCTTGGGCAGGCCACCAATGCCAAGCGCCAGGTCAAGCCCAAGCGAGCCTGAGGATATAACCTCAATATCCCCCTGCAAGGATTGCTTGGCGCCGAGGCGCATGATGGAGCCCTTGCCGAAGGCCCTTTCGATCTGGCTGAGCGCTGCGTCGAGCGCTTTTCCCTTATCCATGCCCTATCCCCGATGCTGGTGTGTAACTTGAGGTAATTTCAACCATAACGCGATTTCGGCCGCAACTACCACAGCTTATGGCAGGGAGGCCAGAAAATTCGTCAGCGCCCCGACACAAGGCCCTGAGGCCTCGATTCGGTGCAAGGGGAAGATGCCGGAGCGTTAGGGTTTTGGCAAGAACAAAAATAGAACAATTGGCAATTTCCGTCGCGAAATCCTCGCTTTCGGCGAATGGTGCTTCCTCACCCCGCCGCGCGTATCCCCCGACTGCGGATCACCTCTCCCCATTTGGCAAGCTCTCGCGTCCAGTAATCCTGAAACTCTGCCGGGCCATCACCTATTGGCTCTGTCCCCTGAGTGATCATCTGCTGGCGAAACGCCGGGTCATCCACCGCTGCGCGCACCGCACCCGCCAGCCTTTCCACCACCAGGCTCGGCAAGCCTGCCGGGCCCATCAGTGCCATGTCGGTCGAGGAATCAAAGCCCGTCACACCTGATTCTGCCAGCGTCGGCAATTCCGGCAATAGCGATGATCGCGTCGCCGTGCCCACCGCCAGCAATTTCAGCGTGCCCGCGGCGCGGTGCGGGAGAGAAGATACCGCATCAATGAAGGACATTTGTGTCTCTCCGGCCACCACCGCCTGCATGGAAGGCGCGCCACCGCGATAGGGCACATGCAGCATGCGCAAGCCCACAATCGCCATCAGCATCTCCGTCGCCAAATGGCTCGAAGCCCCGATGCCGGCTGAGGAGAAGGAAACCTGTTCCGGCCTGGCGCGCACATAGGCCAGGAATTCCGCGATATTGTTCACCGGCAAGCCAGGATGCACGCAAAGCGCCTGCGGCGTGCGTCCCACCAGGCTGATCCCCGTGAAGCCCGCCCGGTTATCATAGGGCAGCGGGCTGATCAGGTGCGGCGCGATGGCATAGGTGCTGTTCGTCGCGAATAGCAACGTGTAACCATCCGCCCGCGCGCGGGCGACAGCACCATGCCCAATCGTGCCTGATGCGCCGGCGCGATTATCCACCACGAATTGCTGCCCGAAAGCCTGGCTGAAACGCTGCGCGAAAAGCCGCGCCATGGTGTCCGATGATCCGCCCGCCACCCAGGGATTAATGATTTGCACGGGGCGCGCCGGCCAAACCTCCTGCGCAGAAGCAGTCCGAAGCGCAGGCGCGGCCAGCAATCCCGCGAGCATAATGCGGCGTTGAATCATATTCATGATGAAGCCTCCTTTGCTTTTCAGGCCAATTCAATGACCAGATTGCGATGCCTGTCCACGGAAACCTGCGCGCCGGGCGGGATAACGCAAGTTGATTCGCGTTCTTCCACCAGCGCAGGGCCAGCAAAAGCTGCCCCTGGGGCCAGCCGATACCGGTCATAAACCGCGCAATCGCACCAGCCATGGCCTTCAAATAGCGCGCGCCGGCTGCCACGCTGCGCTTCTCCGGCCGCCGCCTTTTGCGCGCCTTCCATGGCGATGTCTCGACCAGGGGCGGAAGCCGCGAGCCGCCATGTCAGCGCTTCCATCGGCAGCCCATCCAAAGCGCGGCCGAAGCGTTCACGATAGGCGGCCAGGAAATTCGCCTCAATGGCGGCAATATCATTCTTGCCTGGCGCAAGGCTTGGCATGGGCACGGGGATTTCGAACCCCTGGCCGACATAGCGCATATCCGCTGCAGGCTTGTAGATGATCTGCTCAGGATCAGCGCCCGCGCCCAGCAGCAGGCCGCGCGCTTCCGCGACCATTTCGGCATAAAGCGCGGCGACCTTCGCCCAATCCAACCGCTCAAGCCGACCCACCAGGCTGCGGACCAAATCCGTCGCCGGTGGCGCCACCAGAAAGCCAATCGCGGAAGCCACACCAGCGCCAAGCGGCACCAGCACGCGCTTGATCTTCAGCAAGCGCGCCAAATCACACGCATGCACCGGCCCCGCACCGCCAAAGGCAATCAGCGTAAAGCGCCGCGGGTCGCGGCCCTTTTCCGCCATATGCATGCGGGTCGCCGCCGCCATCGTCTCATCCACAATGCGGCGAATGCCAAGCGCGGCATCATCGGCGCTCACGCCAAGTTTCGCGGAAAGATCACCACTCACCGCGCGCGTCACGGCGGCAAGATCAAGCGCCATTTCGCCGCCCAGGAAATAGGCGGGATCAAGCCGGCCCAGCACCAGATCGGAATCGGTCACCGTGGGCTCAACCCCGCCGCGCCCATAGCAGATGGGCCCCGGCTTGGCGCCGGCGCTGCGCGGGCCAACCTTCATAAGCCCGGAAGCAGGATCAACCCGCGCGATGGAACCTCCGCCCGCGCCGATTTCGATCATATCCACCACGGATACTTTCAGCGGCAGGCCGGAACCCTTTTGGAAGCGCCGCACGCGCCCCGCTTCAAAATCGAATTTGCGATCCGGCGCGCCATTCTGGATCAGGCACATCTTCGCCGTAGTGCCGCCCATGTCATAGGAAATCACCTGATCAAGCCCGGCCCGTTGCGCGAGCCATGATGCCGCCATAGCCCCCGCCGCCGGCCCGCTTTCGATCAGCCGGATCGGGTAATCCTTGGCTTCCTGCACGGAGGCAATGCCGCCACCTGAGAGCATCACATACAGCGCCCCCGTCACGCCCATCGCGGCGAGGGATGCTTCCAGCTTATCCAAATAGCGCTGCATGCGCGGCTGCACATAGGCATTGGCGCAGGCCGTGCTGATGCGTTCAAATTCGCGAATTTCCGGCGCCACGGCGGAAGACAGCGTCATGGCCAGATCGGGGTAAAGCCCGCGAATAATCTCGGCAGCGCGGCGTTCATGGCGCGGGTCGCGCCAGGCATGCAAAAAGCCAATCGCCAGCGCTTCAACCTTTTCCACGTCAACCAATTGCCGTGTGGCGGCCACCAGCGCGGCTTCATCAAGCGGCAGCAGCACCTGGCCCTGCACATCCAGCCGTTCCGGCACTTCCAGGCGCAAATGGCGCGGCACCAGCGTGGGCGGCGCTTCCAGGAAAAGATCGTATAAATCGTAGCGGATTTCGCGCCCGATTTCGATGGAATCACGAAACCCATCGGTGGTGAGCAAGCCCACCTTGCAGCCGGTGCGTTCAATGATGGTATTCGTCACCAGCGTCGTGCCATGCACAATACTGTGCAAATCGCCGGGCTTCAGGCCGGTTTCTTCCAAAAGCCGCGCAATGCCGGCGACAATCGCTTCCGATGGGTCATCCGGCGTGGTCAGCCGCTTGCCGGTCGCCACCAGATTGCGCGCGGGATCGTGCAGAACGAAATCCGTGAAGGTGCCACCGACATCAACGCCGATACGTGCTGTGGCACTCATGGCTTGGCTCCGTAATCACGCGAAGCCCCTGCGGGCGAGACATAACCATCGCGGATATCTGCGGCGAGTGCTTCCGGGTCGCGCGTGGCAGGGTCCCCGTAACCGCCACCGCCAGGATAAAGCAGTGTGACGCGCGTGCCGGGGGCCACGGTGGTGCGGGATTTCGGATGCGGGCGCGTGCCATCATCAAAGGCAATCACCGCCGCACCGCCCGCGCCGCCGCCCAAGACACCCTGCGCCGGATGGTCGCGCCGGTCGGACAGCAGCGAAAGCCGCACCTCATCCGGGGCGCGCACTTCGATCTCCACCTCCTGCCCCAAGCCGCCACGAAAGCGCCCGGCGCCGCCGGAATCCGCGCGCAGCCGTTTCTTCCACACCACCAAAGGTGCCACGCTTTCATAAGCCTCAATCGAACCAGCGCCGACATTGGTGGGGAAGGCGGTGGTCGGCAGGCCATCGCGATGCGGCGAAGCCCCCATCCCACCCGAGGCAAACAGCACCTGCGAAAACCGATCCCCCGCGCCATCCAAGCCGCTGAATAGCGCGCGCATGGTGGGCGCGCCGCCGCATTCCGCAATGATCTTGTCCGGCATGATGGGCGCCAGCGCCTTATAGATCGCACCCGCCAGCAAATGCCCGGTCAATTGCCGCGCGCTACACGCTGCCGGGAAGCGCGGGTTCAGGATGCTGCCCTCAGGCGCGCTCACGGTAATGGCGCCGTAGGAACCCTCATTGCGCGGGGTGAAGGGATCAAGCGCGCATTTCACCGGATAGACCGAATAGGCATGGGTGTAATTCATCACGCAATTGATGCCGCGATCCACCTGTTTTGATGTGCCGGCGAAATCAATATGCATCCTGTCACCCTTGATGGTGACGGCGCAGGCGATGCGCGTAATCGCCTCATCAAAGCCATCGGCTTCCAGGGTGGAATGCCAGGTTCCATCAGGCAGGGCGGCGATGGCGCGTCGCATGGCAGCGTCTGCCCGTTGATGCAAGGCAGCGCCGAGCCCTTGCAGATCGGGTAGGCCCGTATCGCCCAGGAATTCATCCACGCCGCGCGCGCAGACCTCATTCGCGATGACCTGCGCTTCCAGATCGCCCATGACTTGCCTCGGCAGCCGCACATTCGCGAGCAAGACTTCCGCCAAATCCTCATTCCGTTTGCCGGCGCGGAACAGGCGGGAAGGGGGGATGCGGATGCCTTCCTCAAAAAGTTCTCGGCAATCGGCAGACCACAGCGCGCCGCCGACATCGGGCGAATGGGAAATGGAACCGGCAAAGCCCACCAGCTTTCCCTTGTGGAAAATCGGGCTGACCGCGGTGAAATCCGGCAAATGCCCGGTCGCGAGCCAGGGATCATTGGTAATGACGCAATCGCCCGGCTGCCAGGTCTCCGCCGGGAAGCGTTCCAGAAATGTCTTCGTGGTTTTCGGTAGAATGCAGGAGAAGGAAGCGATGCCCCCGGTATTCTCACTGATGGAATCGCCATTGCGGTCCATCAGCACCGTCGCGAAATCATTTGATTCGCGCACAATGGTGGAAAAGGCGGTGCGCAACAGGCCGGTGGCGGCCTCATCGGCAATGGAAATCAGCCGCGACCAATAGATTTCCAGGCTGATCGGATCAAAAGCTTCCGGCTGGTGTTGCGCTGCCATCATGTTCCATCCCAAGGCGAACCATGCTTGGTGCATGGCGCACGCATCGGACGCCGGGATGGCAGGGCCGTCAAGTCAAACGGGCTTGGCTTCCTCGGCGGGGGAGATGGTGATCAGCCCCAGCTTCATCATCCAGACCATGCCCATGGCCGCGCGTGCGCGTTGATCGGGCGGCAGGGTTCCGCCCAGTTCGGCGGCGGTCATGCTGCCTTCCGCCAGGCGTTCCAGCATGATCTGAAAGGCTGGCAAGGAAGGCAGCAGGGAACCGCGCGTCACCGCGCCTGGAATGGCGGCGCGCTGGCGCAACAGATCAAGATTGGCGCCCGGCACCAGGGTCACGCGCTGCTTCGGGTCCAGCCGATGCGTTGGGTAATCCGTGAACAGCATGAAGGGATCAGGGCGCGTGGGCGCCGGCTGGCGGCCCGGGATCAGCGGCGCGAATTCCGCGGCCTTGGCGCGGATGCGCGCCTGTTCTTCCCATAACGCCTGATATTGCGGAATGATGGCCGCCCAATCATACATGCGCCGCGCGCGCAGCCGCGCCGCTTCCGCCATTTGGCGGCGCAGATTGGCATCTTCCGCCAACCGATAATAAGCATCCGCCGCCGCGCCGATATCCATGGCAATGCCCTGCGATGTGCCACGCAAATAGGCGCTGTAGTCATCCGTGCCCATCTGATAGCGCGTGGCAATCGGGCTGCCATTGCCGCCCATCAAGGTGCGAATGCGAAACCCGGTGACGCCCTCTTCCACCGTATCGCGAAAGCCATCCCAATCCGTCACGACAACGGGCAGCCCTGCCGCCATGGCTTCCACTGGCGCCAGGCCGAAGGTTTCCTGGATATTGTCCACCGGCAGGGTGAAGATATCCGCCGCCGCCCAGGCTTTTGAGCGAATCTCGGCATTCTGCCCATCCAGCAGATGCACCTTCACATCCGGGCAGGCCTGCTGCGCCGCATCGGTAAAGGCCGGGCGCGATCCATCATTTTCGATCCAGCCGGTCAGCAGCAGATGGAGCTTGCGCCCCTTGCGCTCGGCAGCCTTTTGCAAGGCGAGAAACATCGGCAGCGGTGTAAATTTGGTCGCATTGGACAAGCGCGCCACCAGGATGATGGCGATATCCTCAGCCGCTATGCCCAATTCCTGACGATAGGCAGCACCCAGGGCAGGATCGCGGCGGAAGGCATCGCAATCCACGCCAAGCGGGATCATCGGCAGCATCGGCACACCGGCCCGCGTCGCGCCCAAAGCGTTTTGCAGATACGCCACGTTTTCCTGCAATTGCCGCCGCACCATGCTCTGCACCGCGCGGGAGGTGCAGATGATCGCATCCCAGGGCTGCACCGGCGCCGTCAGCCCATGGGCCAGCGCATCCATCACGCGGTCGGTGGAGGTTGTATGCGTCACGCCGCATAGGCTGAAGGCGCGCTGATTCCCTGAACGCCGGCGCCAATAGGCGTAAGATTCCAGCCCAGGTCCGGGCAGGAACAGCGTGCCTGCTTCCGCGACCGGGCGCTGGTCGTCGAAATTCGCTGTCCGCACCGCAAGCTGAGGCGCGCGGGCCTGAATTTCCGCCTGAAAGCCCTGCGCCTCCCGGTCATTCAGCATCAGCCCAACCAGGCTTTCCAGCCCGCCATGGCGGAGCAAGCCATTCAGGAAGCTATCGCCTGCGACACGCCGGCCCAGCATGGCGCGACCCTGGGAGACATAGCCATCAGCGGCATAAAGAATGGCAACAGAACGGGTCATGGAATTCCACACCTTGAAACCTGCATCGTCACTAATTCCTTCACCGCCCCCGATCAATGCCGCCCCGATTGTGGGGGCGCGCCGGTCGGGGTAAGCGCGGAACATGCAGCTGGTTGGGGAAAGCGACTCGAAGACCGCAAGGGCGGCGCCTGGGCCAAGGCCCGCCTATCAGGCGCGGCTTGCCAGCGGCGAATTGGCGCCCGATGCCGCCCAGGCCGCGGCGATGGAGCGTTTGCAGACGCTTTGGCAGGCGCTACGCGGCTACGATCCGTCGCCCTTGGATAACGCGCCCAAACCCGCCGGGCTGCTGGGCCGGCTTTTCGGCCGCAGCACTGCCCCGCCGCGCGCCGAAGCGCCGCAAGGGCTTTATCTGGTGGGGGAGGTCGGGCGCGGCAAATCCATGCTCATGGACCTGTTTTTTGAAACAGCCGAGGTGCCGCGCAAGCAAAGGCTGCATTTCCACGCCTTCATGCAGCAGGCACATCGGCGCATCCATGGCTGGAAGCAGGTGCATGGTGATAGCGCGGACCCCATCCCGCCCTTGGCCGATTCCATCGCTGCCGATGCCGCCTTGCTCTGTTTTGACGAGTTTCAGGTGCATGACATTGCGGATGCCATGATCCTGGGCCGGTTGTTTGAGGCGCTTTTCGCCCGCGGCACGGTGGTGGTCGCCACGTCCAACACCGCGCCGGATGATCTGTTCAAGGGCCAGCCCGGCCGTGATGCCTTCCTGCCCTTCATCGCGCTGATCAAGCGCCATGTGGAGGTCTGGCCCCTGGTCGCGGCGCGGGATTATCGGCGGGAAAGGATCAGGAACCTGCCCACTTGGCATGTCCCTGCCGATGGCAGGTCCGAAGCCGCGCTTGATGCCGCTTTTGCGGAGCTGACCGGTCAGGAAAGGGGCGCGCCAATGGAATTGCCTCTGCTTGGCCGGGTGATTGAGGTGCCTGAGGCCGCGCGCGGTGTGGCGCGGTTTGACTTCAACCAGCTTTGCGGCAAGCCCCTGGGACCGGCGGATTACCTGGCCATAGCCCAGGCCTTTCATAGCCTGGTGGTGGACAATATCCCCCGGCTGGGGCCGGAGAATTTCGACAAGGCGCGCCGCTTCATCACCTGCATCGACACGCTTTATGAACATCGCTGCAAGCTGGTGGCGAGTGCGGCTTCCAGCCCCGATCAGCTTTATGAACGCGGCACCAATGCCGCCATGTTCGAACGCACGGCGTCCCGCCTGACCGAAATGCAAA
>JBIKXA010000154.1:0-8771 GCA_044356015.1 Roseomonas sp. | reverse complement strand
GGAAAATGATGCAGCCCCAGCACCAGTGGGCGGCCATTGGCAAGGCCAAGCCGCGCCACGCGCAACACGGATTTGCCACGCCTGATGCGCAAACCCGCCGCCACCTGCGCATCGGCGGGAATCTCCGCGATATGCAAAACGCGCCCCGCTGCCTCGCGGTTTTGCCGACGAATGGTCTCTGAAAACCGCGTGCGAGGACCAAGCGGATAATCCAGCACATCTTCTGCCACAAAGGCGCCACGCCCCTGTTCCACGCGAATGATGCCGCGCGCTTCCAATTCTTCCAAAGCGCGGCGGACCGTGTGGCGATTGACGGCGAAGCGTTCGGTCAGCACGGCTTCGGTCGGCAGCCTTTCGCCCGGCTGGCGCTTGCCGCCCGAGATATCGGCTTCCAGCGCCGAGGCAATCTGACGCCAGAGCGCCACACCCGCCCCGCGCGCCAAGCCATCCTTTGTCATCAAAGTTTCAACCATGACTGCGCAAATCCATGACATATCCATATTGCATGGGCTGCAGGTTCCTGTCTATAGGTCTAGACAAGTAACATGACCCAGACAGACACCCCCTCCCCCCAGGCTGCGCGGCAAAGATGGATGGCCGTTTTGGCGCGCGCATCCGCGCAGGAATTGGCCGATGGGCTTGCCGCGCTGCCCGCGCTGCCGGAAGCCGAGGTGCTGCGTGCACCGGAAACCGGCCTGGTGATGGTGCGTGGCCGCGCCGGAGGCGATGGTGACGCCTTCAACCTGGGTGAGATGACCGTGACGCGCTGCGCCATCCGCCTCGGCGTCCATATCGGCCATGCCTATATCGCGGGACGCGATCATGCGAAGGCAAGGCTGGCCGCTTTGCTTGATGCCGCCTTGCAGGATGCGGCGCTGCATGACGCATTGATGCGGGCGGTCATTGAACCCGTGGCTGCCGCACAACAGGAAGCACGTGCGCTTGAAGCGCGCAAGGCGGCGGCAACGCGGGTTGATTTCTTCACCATGGCGACAATGCGATGACGCGCTTGACCCCCGGCTTCGCCGATCCCGTTCTGGATGCGCAGGCCACCTTCCGCGCCATTCTGGAGGCCATGAGCCGCCCTGGGCGGATCCAGCGTATTGAAGCGCATATCGCCCCACCCGCGCCGCTATGCTCGGCTGCCGGGGCGGCTTTGCTCTGCCTTGCCGATGCCGATACGCCGCTTTGGTTGGATGCGGGCGATGCGGTGGCCGAATGGCTGCGCTTTCATTGCGGTGCGCCGATCACGACCGATATCGGTGCGGCGCGGTTCGTCGTGGCATGCGGTACCGCGCCATCGCTTGATGCGCTTGATATCGGCACGGATGAAGACCCGCAGCTTGGTGCGACCCTGATCCTGCAAGTGACAGGGCTCGTTGCCGGCGATGGCTGGCGCCTGACGGGGCCTGGCATTCAGCATGAACATCGGTTGCACGTTCTTGGCGCACCCGCGGGTTTTGTTGCCGCCTGGGCACGCAACCAAGCGCTCTTTCCGCGCGGCATTGATGTATTGCTCTCTGCCGGGGACAGCATTGCTGCCTTGCCGCGCAGTGTGACGATTGCGGAGGGCTGATCATGTATGTCGCAGTCAAGGGCGGCGAAAAGGCGATCAGCGCGGCCCATGCCTGGTTGGATGAAACGCGGCGTGGCGATACATCGCTGCCGGAACTGAGCGTCGCGCAGATTGAAGAGCAAATGGCACTCGCGGTTGATCGCGTCATGGCGGAAGGGTCATGCCATGATCGCTTTCTGGCGGCGCTTGCGATCAAGCAGGCCAAGGGCGATTTGATTGAAGCGGCCTTTCTGCTGCGTGCCTATCGTACAACCCTGCCACGCTTCGGGGCTTCGTTGCCACTTGAAACCAGCCGCATGCGGCTGCGCCGGCGGATCAGCGCCACCTACAAGGATTTGCCCGGCGGGCAGGTTTTGGGGCCGACCTTTGACTATACGCATCGCCTGCTTGATTTCGCGCTTGCCGCCGAAGGGCGCGAAGCACCCGCCACACCAGAAGCACCAACCGACGCCGCCGATGTGCCGCGCGTGACGGAAATCCTGGCGCGTGAGGGCCTGATGCAGCGTGAAGCCACCACCAGCGCTGAACCCGGCGACCTGACGCGTGAGCCGCTGAGCTTTCCCGCGCCCCGCCCGGTGCGGCTGCAAAACCTGGCGCGCGGTGACGAAGGGTTTTTGCTCGCACTCGGCTATTCCACGCAGCGTGGCTATGGCAATGCGCATCCCTTTGTGGGCGAAATCCGCGTTGGCCATATCGGGGTTGAAATCACGCCGCCTGAACTGGGTTTTGCCATTGATATCGGCGATATCGGCATCACCGAATGTCAGATGGTCAATCAATTCAAGGGCAGCCGCACCGAACCCGCGCAATTCACCCGCGGCTATGGCCTGGTTTTCGGCCATGGAGAGCGTCGCGCCATGTCCATGGCGCTGGTGGATCGCGGCTTGCGCGCGCGTGAATTGGGTGAGGAGGCGGAAGCTCCGGCGCAGCAGGAAGAATTCGTTTTGTATCACTCGGACAATATCGAAGCGACGGGCTTTGTGGAACATCTGAAGCTGCCGCATTACGTTGATTTCCAGAGTGAACTTGAAAACCTGCGCACCATTCGCCGCGCTGCCGAGGCCGAGTTGCGGGAGGCTGCGGAATGACCGAAGCCGGCTATAATTTCGCCTATTTGGATGAGGCGACAAAGCGCATGATCCGCCGCGCCATCCTGAAGGCGGTGGCAATCCCAGGACACCAGATTCCCTTTGGCGCGCGTGAAATGCCGCTGCCCTATGGTTGGGGTACCGGTGGCATTCAGGTGACGGCCTCCATCCTAGGTCCCACCGATGTGTTGAAGGTGATTGACCAGGGTGCCGATGATACCACCAATGCGGTTTCCATCCGCCGCTTTTTCACGCGCGTGGCCGGCATTGCGACCACGGAAGCGACGGGTGATGCGACCATCATCCAGACACGCCATCGCATTCCGGAAAAGCCACTGACCGAAAACCAGATCCTGGTCTATCAGGTGCCGCAGCCGGAACCGCTGTTCAAGCTGGAACCGCATCGGGCGGAAACACGCCGGCTGCATGCGCTGGCGGATTACGGGCTGATGCATGTCAGGCTTTATGAGGATATCGCGCGGCTTGGTCATATCGCGAAAGCCTATGATTACCCGGTGATGGTGAATGAACGCTATCTGATGTCGCCATCGCCGATTCCGGCCTTCGATAACCCCAAGATGCACCAGATGGCTGCCTTACAGCTTTTTGGCGCGGGGCGAGAAAAGCGCATCTATGCGGTGCCACCCTATACGCCGGTACGGAGCCTTGATTTTGAGGATCACCCCTTCCGGCCCATTCGCGCGCCACATGCTTGCGCGATTTGTGGCAGCACTACCAGCTATTTGGATGAGCTGGTGACGGATGATTCAGGCGGGCGCGCCTTTATCTGTTCCGATACGGATTACTGCCAGGAACGGCAGCAAGCGCCAAAGGCGGCTGCGGAATGACTCTCCTGCTGAAAGCCCAAGGGCTGCACTTGAAATTCGGCACTATCGCCGCCTTGGATGATGTGGCGCTTGATGTCACGGCCGGTGAAGTCGTCGCGATTGTCGGTGAAAGCGGTTCTGGCAAGACAACGCTACTCCGTGTATTGGCGGGCCAGATGGCGCCCGATGCGGGCGCGGTACATTACCTGGGCCGCGATGTGCTGGGCATGACGGAAGCTGAACGGCGCCGGCTGATGCGGAGCGATTGGGGTTTTGTCCATCAAAATCCGCGCGACGGATTGCGCATGGGTGTTTCCGCTGGTGGGAATGTCGGCGAAAGACTGATGGCATTGGGGGCGCGGCATTACGGCAATATCCGCGATGAGGCCAAGGCCTGGCTGCAACGCGTTGAAATAGATGCCGCGCGGATTGACGATCTGCCGCGCCATTTTTCGGGCGGTATGCAGCAGCGGTTGCAAATCGCGCGCACCCTGGTCACGCGCCCAAAGCTTGTGTTCATGGATGAGCCAACCGGCGGGCTTGATGTTTCCGTCCAGGCGCGGCTGTTGGATTTGATCCGCGCGCTGGTGCGCGAATTGGGGCTTTCCGTATTGATCGTGACGCATGATATCGCCGCCGCGCGCTTGCTGGCAGATCGCATTCTGGTGATGCGGCGCGGTCAGGTGGTGGAACAGGGACTCACGGATCGTGTGCTGGATGATCCGCAACACCCCTATACGCAGCTTCTGGTTTCATCGGTGCTGGCGGCATGAGCATTCTTCTCCGTACTGAGGGCTTGGGCAAAAGCTTCACGCTGCATCTGCAAGGTGGCACGCGCATTCCTGTACTGGCCGGCGTTGATCTTAGTGTGCGTGCCGGTGAATGCGTGGCGCTTTCCGGACCATCAGGCGCGGGCAAATCCACCCTCATGCGCTGCCTCTACGGCAATTACGGCACGGGTGCGGGGCGTATCCTGCTCACGCATCAGGGCAGCGACTTGGATCTTGCCAGCGCCGACCCGCGCGCCGTGATCGAGGCGCGGCGCCAGACCATTGGCTATGTTTCCCAGTTCCTGCGCGTCATTCCCCGCGTCAGCACGCGCGATATCGTGGCGGAACCCATGGTGGCGCGTGGCATGGCGCGCGACGCGGCGTTATCGCGTGCCTCAGCCCTGCTGGATCGGCTCAATCTGCCGGAACGGCTGCATGGCCTGCCGCCCGCGACCTTCTCGGGCGGTGAGCAACAGCGCGTGAACCTCGCGCGCGGTTTTGGCCCGTGCTACCCGGTGCTGCTGCTCGATGAACCGACCGCCAGCCTTGATGCCGCCAATCGCGCCATTGTGATAGGCTTGATCCATGAGGCGAAGCGGGCCGGCACCGCCATTGTCGGCATCTTCCATGATGCCGAGGTGCGCGAAGCGGTCGCGGATCGCATTTTCACTGTTGAACCCATGCAGGATGCCGCATGACCGCTGAGACCATTTTGACCAATGCGAAGCTCGTCCTACCCGATGCGGTGCTGGATGGCACGCTGGTGCTGCGTGATGGGCTGATTGCCGAAATCCAACCTGGCCGCAGCCAGGCACAAGGCGCGCTTGATCTGGAAGGCGATCATCTGATCCCCGGCATTGTTGATGTCCACACGGATAATCTGGAACGCCAGGTGCTGCCGCGCGCCAATGCGCGCTGGCCGTCGCGTTCCGCCATGATCGCGCATGATGCGCAATGTGTTGCCGCTGGTGTCACCACGATTCTGGATGCGCTGTGCCTTGGTGATCTTGGCTTTGATACCGAACGCGGCCAGACCTTTCTCGATGGCGTCCGTGATCTTGATGAGCTTGCCGATATGGGCGCGCTGAAGGGCGAGCATTTCCTGCATCTGCGTTGCGAATTGCCGGCGCGTGACATGCCCCCGGCGCTTGACCCGGTGGCGGATCATCCGCGCGTGGTCATGGTAAGCCTGATGGATCACTCGCCAGGGGTTGGCCAGTATCGCGATCTGGTCCGCTACGCCGCCATGCGCAAACGCCAAACGCAATGGACTGACGCTCAAGTGCAGGCGCGGATTGACAGCCTGCTGGCGCAGCGCGCGGAGCTTCGTGAAAAGCAGCGCGCCTGGCTTTTGGACCGTATTCGCCATCGCAATTTTCCATTGGCGTCCCATGATGATGACACGCCGGCAGAGATGGCGCGCAATTTGGCCGATGGCATCACGATTTCCGAGTTTCCCGTCACCATGGAAGCGGCACGCGCCGCGCGGGACTTGAAGGTGGAGGTGATTGCCGGCGCGCCCAATATCGTGCGTGGCGGCAGCCATTCCGGCAACGTCGCCGCGGCTGATCTGGTGCGCGAAGGCCTCGCGCAGGCTTTCGCGTCAGACTACGTGCCTGCTTCAATGCTGGAAGCCGCTTGGCGCGCGGTGGAGGCTGGCGGCATTACCCTGCCACAGGCGATTGCCATGGTGACCGATGCGCCGGCGCGCATGGCAAGGCTTGCTGATCGCGGGCGGCTTGCTGCGGGCCTCAAGGCAGATCTGGTGCGCGTGCGCAGCATTGGCGATATGCCACTCGTGCGCGGCGTTTGGCGTGCCGGAGAACGCATTGCGTGACGCCCTACCGGATTGCGCTTTACTATGCGCCGGCACCAGATGATCCCTTGCACGAACCTGCCTCTGCCTGGCTGGGGCGCGATGCCGCGACCGGGGCAGCGCTGCCGCAAAAGCCTGTCGCTGGCGTTGATATTGCGGAGGTCACGGCCGATGCGCGCAGCTATGGGTTTCACGCCACGCTGAAGCCGCCCTTTCGTGTGCTGGGGGATGTGCAGGCCGCGCTGGAAACCGCGCGGGAATTTGCGGCACGAACCACAGCTTTCGCGCTACCGCCGCTGCAAATCACCGATCTTGATGGCTTTCTGGCACTGCGCGAATCCATCCCCTGTCCCAGGTTGCAAGCGCTTGCCGATGGCGCGGTCACCGCGTTGGACGCGCATCGCGCGCCCGCAACCGAAGCTGAAATTGCCCGCCGCAAACCGGAAAAACTCAGCCCGCGTCAGCGCGCATATCTGCAAGACTGGGGTTATCCCTATGTCTTTGCGGAATGGCGCTTTCACATGACGCTCACGCGGCGCCTGACGCCTATTGAAAAAGCCGTCATTCTGCCCGCGGTCACGGAAGCGCTGGGCGATGCGCCAGCCTTAAGCCGCACCATTTCAGATATTTGTATCTTTGCCCAAGCCGCACCAGGCGCGCCCTTCACCATCCTTGAGCGTCTGACGCTGCGCGGTTGAGCGCGGCCAGCACGCGCGCGACACCTTCCGCCACATCGGCATCATTCATCACGCGTTCAATATCCAGGCCTTCTGGCAGCACGACCTCACGCGCCAAGCGCCCGGCGATATCGGCAGCACTTTCCCGACCACGCGCGGCGAGGCGTGCGGCCAGAACCTCGATCGGGGCAGTGATATTCAGCACCCGCAAGGCGTAGCGCGTGCTGGCTTCGGGCAGAACCGCGCGGGAGAGATTGGCAATCACCACACGCCGCGCCGCCATATCCGCTTCAATGTCGCGCGGAATGCCGTAATGCAGCCCATGCGCTTGCCAGTGCAGCGCAAAGCCACCGGCATCGCGCCGCGCGGCAAAATCAGTATCGCTCAACGCCTCATGATCCTCACCGCCAGCCTCGGTGGCGCGCGTGATGGCGCGGCGCACAAAACGGAAGCGGGTATCCTGTGCCAATGCAGCGCGCGCGCCGGCCATCAACGTATCCTTGCCCGCGCCAGAGGGCCCCACAACCGCAATCAGCATCGCTATACCACCGGCTTCCGGCGCAATTCCGGTTCCAGCAAGTGCGTGAAGACATCGGCGCCAACACGCGCCAAGGCGCCATCATCCAGGGCAGCGCGCGGATCATCCGCATTGCGTAGATGCTTGTATTCATCGCGATAGTCAAAGCCCGCAGATCGCGCCAGCAGATGCACCCAATTCATGACGGTAATGGCGCGCCCGCTTTCCAAGGCCACGGCTTCGCGATGGCAGGAATGAAAAATGGTGCAAAGCGTATCCGCCCCATGCCGCGCCATGACCGCCAGATTGGCCTCATGCGCCGCTGCCAAGGCACCCGGCACGCCCGCCAAAGCGGAACACATATGACCGGGCAGCGCTTCCTCATCCCCCACCAAATCAAGCCCGGGGATCAGGCGCAGCAGGCTTGAGACAAGATCATTCACCGCAACACGCGGCTGAAACCCGGCATGGCGATGCAGCAAAACGCGCCTTGGCACAGGATGCACCAGCAATTTCTGCAAGGCAGCGCGGCGTTCCCACAGCACTTCCGTCACATGCGTCGTTGCGAATTGGGCCGGCGTTTCCGGCGCCATCAGATCATCCATATTCATATGGCAGGAAGGGCACCAGGTGATCACCTTATCGCGCCCTGTCGCATTGAAGGCCGCAACGGTGCGCCGCCCCATGCCTTCCGTGATTCGCGCATTATGTTCCGTGGTTGAACCACAGCAATGCGAAGGTCCACCGCGCGGCGCGGCATCCACGCCAACCGCTTCAAGAAATCGCGCCGTCAGGCGCAAGATATCGCCATGGCGCAGCAGATTGCAGCCATACCAGAAGACCGCGCGTTCCGCCGGCAAGGGATGATGCGTTACAGCCATTCCGCTTGCTCCTGTTCTGTCAGGCCAAGCCGCGCAAAGCCCTTCACGCGGGCGGACCAGCCGCTATCCGTCTTTACCGGCAGTAGCGGCACACCATCCAAGGCGCCACGCGCGCGCATGCTGGCAAAGCGCATCATCAGGGCGACATCCAGCTTTTCGGGGCATGCGCTGTTGCAGGCGGCACTTCGCGTACAGGCACCAATCCAGGCCAGCGAAACACGCGATGCTTCCTCACCGCGCAGCAGCGCCCGCATGCCTGAGGCGACCTCGGCTGGATCGGCCTCCGCCACACCGGCAGCAAAACGCGTCATGGGGCAAGCTTGCACGCAGGCGCCACAGGCCGTGCAGGCTCCCGCCATGCGCGCCCCCTCGGTTGCGATGCGCGCGGCCAGACTCATACAGACGCGCCAATCACCGCAATGGCTTCAATTTCAATGCGCGTCAGCGGCGTGGTGAAGCTTGCCCCACCCACACAAGTGCTGGCGGGCGGCACAGCAAGCGGCGCCAGGATGCGTCGGCGCACCGCATCAAAGCCCGCATAATCGCGCATATCCGAAAGATAGGTATTCAGCTTCAGCACATCGGCGAAGCTGCCGCCTTCCTGCGCCAGGGCGCGCGT
>JBIKXA010000153.1:0-8798 GCA_044356015.1 Roseomonas sp. | reverse complement strand
CCATCAATCCAATTCTTGAAGCCGCCCAGATTGCGCACATTGGCATAGCCCATGTCATGCAGCGTCTTCAGCACCAGCGCAGAACGCCCGCCAGATGCACAATAGGCCACAATCGTCTTGGCGCGATCAAAGGCCGCATCATGCAACGGGGAAGAAGGATCGGCGCGAAATTCCACCAGGCCGCGCGGAATGGTCAAAGCGCCCGGCACCTTGCCAGAGGCCGCAACTTCGCCTGGTTCGCGCACATCCAGGAAAACCACATCAGCGCGGCCAAGCAGGCCCTTCGCTTCATCGGCGCTGATCCGCGGCACCACGGCTTCCGCAGTGGCGAGCATTTGTTGAACGGTTAGTGTCATAGCGGGTTTCTCCCAACGGAAAATGTTTGGCGAGATTAGGACGATTTCCGCAGCCAACAAAAGACCGTACTCTGCGGGAGCCTAGCTCAATAATGCCAGGATTGACGCAACATCGGTAATGCCGACCAGAATCTTACCATCACCCGAGCCACCAGTGAGACAGGTTTACTGAAAATTGCCCCTGCCCAGGGCCTAGCACGCATTGTGTTGCGTTCGGTCATATGGATGGAATGGAAGGACCCATCGAAACGGCAACCGACAAAGCATCACTGGACCAGCTTCTGGCCGGGCGTGAGCCCCAGAACCTATTCGCCAAGCGCGGCCTGATTGACGACCTGAAGGAGGCGCTTCGGGAGCGGATGTTGGATGGCAGTCTGGAAGATCACCTTGAATCGCAGGAATCGGGGTGTCGCCGATATTGGGACCAGGTGATCCTGTTCATTGCGTTCAGCCCGCCGATACGCCGGGTGATTTATGCCCCGAATGTGATCGAGCCCTTGCAGTCGAAGGTCCGCCGGGCGGTGCGGATGCGTGGCATTTCCCGGGTGACGAGGCAGCCATGCAGCCGCCATAGCTTGTCCTTAACTGGACGGTCGAAGCATGGAAGTGACCGCCGCGCGAATGGTGTGAGGCCAAGACCCAATTCGCCATCCTGTTCGGCAATAGGTTCGTGGCCTGATGAACAAAAACGATCTTGCGCCCATAATTACGGATGGGTCCCAAGATGACAATTACCTTGCCGGTTTTTCCGGATAGAGCGCGGTGAGTGCCATTTCATTCGCCGCGACCCTTCCGCGTTCGGTAATCAGCCCCGTGACCAGCCGCGCCGGCGTGACATCAAAGGCGGGATTGGCAGCGGCACTGCCGGCGGCGGCGACGCGAATGCGCGTGATGCGGCCTTCACTATCCTGGCCGATGATATCGGTCACTTCCTCAGGCGCGCGTTCTTCAATCGGGATCTCGCGCACACCATCATCCACGCGCATATCCAAAGTGGAATGCGGCAGCGCCACCCAAAACGGCACGCCATTATCCTGCGCGGCAAGGGCCTTCAGATAGGTGCCGATCTTATTTGCAACATCGCCGCGCCGCGTGACGCGATCCGTGCCCACAATCACGATATCCACTTCGCCATGCTGCATCAGATGCCCGCCGGCATTATCGGCAATCACGGTATGCGCTACGCCATGCGCACCCAATTCCCAGGCCGTCAGTGCCGCGCCTTGATTGCGAGGGCGCGTTTCATCCACCCAGACATGCACAGGGATACCTGCATCATGCGCCATATAAATCGGCGCAAGGGCGGTGCCCCAATCCACCGTCGCGATCCAGCCGGCATTGCAATGGGTCAGGATATTCACCCGCTTGCCTGGCTTGCGCGCGGCGATGTCCTGCAACAGATGCAGGCCATGGCGGCCAATCGCCTCGCAGGTTGCGGCGTCATCATCGCAAATCGCGGCCGCTTCCGAATAGGCAGCGGCTTCACGCGCGGCGGCAGGCAGCAGGCGCAGCACGCCGAGCATTTTCTCGAGCGCCCAGCGCAGATTGATCGCGGTGGGGCGGGTTTCGCCCAGCATCGCGGCCACGGGTTCAAGCGCGGCAGGGTCACGTCGCATCGCCAGTGCCAAGCCATAAGCCGCCACCGCGCCGATCAGCGGCGCGCCGCGCACTTGCATGGACCGAATGGCATGCGCCACTTGGTTTTCATCGGTCAGCCGCAGCCATTCCACCTGCCAGGGCAGCTTGGTCTGATCGAGGATACGGATGGACCAGCCATCAGCCTCATTCAGGCGGATGCTGCGATAGGGAATACCGTTGATCTTCATGGCGGGCTTCTAGATCGGAATCTAGACAAAAGAAATGCGCATGATTGACAGGCCCGGCCCTGCCTTGTTCAATACGCTATCGCAACAAGAAAGGTCCGGCGATGGCGCCGCAGGAAAAACCAGGGCCGGGGAGCCTGGCCAGTGATGGGCGCGGGCGCTGGGCCATCCTGGCGTTGCTGTTTTTCTGCCGTACCAGCCTGGGGTTTCAATTCCAGACCATGGGCTCCGCGGCGCCTGGCGTCACGGCGGAAATCGGGCTCAGCCTCACGGAAATCGGCACGCTGATCGGGCTATTCATGCTGCCGGGTGTGTTTCTTTCGATCCCAAGCGGCTATGCCGCGCGCTACATGACCGACCGCGGCCTGCTTGCGCTCGGCCTATTGGTGATGGGGCTTGGGGGCGCAACAGCGGCGATTGCATCGGGGTTTGGGATGCTGGCGCTCGGGCGCATTTTGTGTGGTATCGGCTTTGTCATCGGCACGATCTATTTCGCCAAAATGGTCGCGGATTGGTTCGCCGGGCGTGAATTGGCGACTGCCATGAGCATTCTGGTGGTCACCTGGCCGCTTGGTATCGCCATTGGTCAGGTCACGCATGATTGGCTGATGACGCAAATTCATTGGCGCCTGCCCTTTGCGGTTGCCAGTGCCTATTGCGTCACCGCAGCACTCGCGCTTTGGCTGGGCTATCGTGCCCCTGCCGGTATGGCCACGCCACGCAACGCCGCCGCGCCGATGGGCCTGCCAGCGCGGGAGCTTTGGCTCACGCTGCTCGCAGCCAGTGTCTGGGCGTTTTTCAATGCCGGCTATCTGGTGTTTTTGAGCTTTGCGCCGAAGGCGTTACAGGATAGCGGCTTTGCCGCGCATCAGGCGATCCCGATGGTGAGTGCGGCGAGCGCGCTGATGATGATTTCCATTCCCTTGAGCGGAATGATCGCGGATCGCACCGGGCGGCCCGATGCGGTGCTTTATCTGTGCAGCGCGGTCGCGGTGGTGTGCCTTTTGGCGCTGCCCTATGCGCCCTTCGCCATTCTGGCCTGTCTGCTGTTTGGGCTTATCGGCATGGGGCCGGCGGGGGTGATCATGGCCTTGACCGGTCAGGCCATGTCGCCCGCGCGGCGCGCCTTTGGCATGGGGGTGTTTTCCACGATTTATTACGCCATCACGGCGCCAGCGCCGGCGCTTGCCGGATGGCTGGTGGATCGTTCTGGCGCGCCTCAGGATGCGTTGATTCTGGCTGCGGTGCTATTCGCGCTGACCATGCTGGCGAATCTGGCGTTTCGCATTGCTGTCAAGCGGATGGGCTGAGGAACACGAAGAAGTCCTTACGGGCCGCTTTAGAGGGGGACCCACCCGTTGAAAAGCGCAAGGATGGCTGCTGGACTTGAATCAGAGATGAGCAGGACATCATCACCAGCGCCGCCGAACAGCCTATTTGACAAACCATTCCCTATGATCATTTCGTTCGAAGCACTGCCGGTTATGGTGAGGCCGGTCGAACCCGACGCAAGGCGGATTTCCTCTATATTTACGGGGACGCTTAGGCTCACCGAGGTGATAATGACATCGTAGCCCCCACCTGCTGCTTCGCTAAAAGAATCAAGTGAATCATTGATCCGATAGAGATCATTGCCCGTCCCACCCACCAAGCTATCGGCCCCTGACCCGCCTTCAAGGGTATCATTGCCGCTACCGCCGTCCAGGGTAGCTCGGCCGGTTGCTGAACCTGAATCGGACGCACGCAGGACATCATCACCAGCGCCGCCAGACAGCCTGTTTGATGAACCATTACCTATGATCGTTTCGTTCGAACCACTGCCGGTTATGGTGATGCCGGTTGAACCCGAAGCGATGCGAATTTCCTCCATATGGAGAGGCACGCTTATGCTCGCCGAGGTGATGATGACATCGTAGCCCCCATCGGCAGCTTCACTCAAAAAATCAAGCGTATCGTTGATAACGTAGCGATCATTACCAGCCCCGCCGACCAAGCTGTCTGCACCTGACCCGCCTTCAAGGGTGTCATTGCCAGTACCGCCGTCCAGGGTATCGGGACCGGCATTACCGACAAATGCGTCATTTCCCGCGTAGCCTGAGAGGAAATCTGCTTGTGAACTACCGGTGAGGTTGTCGGAACCAGAGAGTATAGACTGAATGACGGCAAAATCATCACTCGTGCTTGGTGTTATATGGGCATTGTAAAGGACGCTTGCACTGATTGAAAAATTTGAAATTTCCCAATCCTCAAAAAAACTCGTTCCATACCATATGAGAGAAACATAAGCATTCACAGTACCTGAGATAAAATTTCCCTGACCATCCAGAACGAAACCACTTCCGAGATAGCTACTTGTCTGCCTCACTC
The DNA here is from genome assembly GCA_044356015.1 of Roseomonas sp. Taxonomy (GTDB): domain Bacteria; phylum Pseudomonadota; class Alphaproteobacteria; order Acetobacterales; family Acetobacteraceae; genus Neoroseomonas. Next base: position 4,252 of record JBIKXA010000153.1, on the reverse strand, counting down.
CGCCGAGCCAGTAGACCGTGTACATGTCTTCAAATATCGTCCCTCCAGCGTAAAGATAAATATTGTTATTGAATCGGCTGTCGTATGCGCCGCTGGTCACCTCATAAAAATTGATAGTGTTCATATGAAGAGCAGATGTTGCAAGCACCGAGGCCATACGAAATTCTCCGACTTAAGGGTTTTTAGCCCCCAAAGTAAACTACGTCCTTTAATGAGACTAACGTGGGAAGCTATTGTTAAGCAATGCCTTTACCCCACTGGGTTGCAAGTACTGATTTTATGCATCGCCTGGGCGTGTAACTATCAGGATAGTTTAAGCCTCGGGCGCTTTTTCTGATGCTCGCCACAATTTTCGAATAAATCAAAACCCCGCACACCCCGCACGAAACGCCGTCAGCACCGATTCCTGCGCGAAGCGCGCCTTCCAGGCCGCTGTCACCGGCGCAAGCCGCGCGGAAGCCGCCGCCTGATCCTGCCCCGGCAGCACCAGCACCAAAACCTTGCTGTCTTCCCGGCTGATCTGGCCCGCCGCATTGCGCCATTGGCCCGCGCCATCCAGCACGGTCAGCCCATCGGGGAAGGCGGGAGTCACGGTGTCTGCCATGAAGCGCGCCCACTCCGCATCCGTCACCGGTGCGCGGCCCTTCACACTCCGTCCGAAATAGGCTTCCGCAATCGTCGCTGGCGATGCACCCACCGGGCAGGCATCCGGCACGGCGGCGCAGCCCGCCAGCAACAACAAAAGGCCAAGGGCGCCCTTCCGGCCGCGGTCGCCAAAAAAGCGGCACCGGATGCCGTTATTGGAACGGGGACGAATCTCTGCCATCCACCCATCTCCTGCACCAAGGCCCAGCACGATAACGCAGACTGCCATAAGCGGAAAGCGACAAGCAAAGCCCCTTCAGCGGTGGCAGCCAGATGAAATCACAACGAAGCGTCGGGTCATTGAAAGGCTCAGCGGATGGGGGCGGCTGCCACATGCTGATGCTCTCAACTTCCCCGAAACCGAGCGTAATCCTTCCCTTGATATCCTGATTCCTCATGTTCACGGAATGCGATGTGTAACCTTGTGAGGGATCGCATCGTAGAGGATCAGGGCTGCTTGCCAGTGGCGCTCGCCGCAGGTGTCGGAGCCGTCCCACAGGGGATTGTTTTTGAATGCCGAGTACGAGCCTGCAAGCCGATGCTATGTTATCAGGCCTGATGGATAAGCCGATCCTTGCCACCACCGCGCCTGATGAACGCGATGCGCGCGATCTGCGCTGGTCGCGCCTGATGGCCGCGGCGCAGGCAGGGGATCGGCGCGCCTATGAGGATTTGCTGCGCGAATGCCTGCCGCTGCTCCGCCAGATCTGTCGCGCCAGGCTGCGCGATGCGACGGAAGCCGAAGATGCGGTGCAGGACACGCTGCTCACCATCCATCGTGCGCGGGCAAGCTATGATGCCTCTCGCCCCTTTCGTCCCTGGCTGGTCGCCATTACCGAAAGGCGGGCGCTTGACCGCATCCGTGCCCGTAGCCGCCGTTCCGGGCGAGAGGCCACGCTTGACCTGGCGGCAGAACTCCCGGCAACCGAAAGCAGCGCCGATGCCGCGCTGGATGCCGCCCGTGCGGCAGCGAAATTGCGCGACGCCGTGCAGGATTTACCCGAATCCCAACGCACCGCGCTTGGGCTGACCAAGCTTCAGGACCTGACGCTGCAGGAAGCGAGTGCGCGTTCCGGCATGAGCGTGGGCGCAATCAAGGTCGCGACGCATCGGGCCGTGCAAACCCTACGCCGCAGACTGACGGGGAGGGAGTAGCGCCTCATGCAAAGCGAAGACCTGATCCACCGCCTGGCTGATGATCTCCGCCCTGTTCGCCCGGCGCGCCCCCCTGGCGCGGCGACGGTGCTTTGGCTTGGGCTCGCCACCGCCGTCATCATTGGCGCGGTGCTGTTCTCAGGCCTGCGCCATGATCTGGCGGAACGCCTCACCACCGGGTTTGAGGCGCCGCAACTGATCATGGCCCTGGCAACGGGCGTCCTTGCCGCCTTTGCCGCCTTTCAATTGGCATTGCCCGATCGCAGCCGCCTTTGGGCATTGCTGCCGCTGCCCGCTGCCTTGGGCTGGATTGCCACCATGGGCTGGGGCTGCCTGCAGGATTTTGTGAAAATGGGGCCGGAGGCCTTGCATATCGGGCTGAGCCTGCCTTGTTTTACCTTCATCCTGGGCCTTGGCTTGCCGCTTACCGTGGTGATGCTCTGGCTGGCGCGCCATGGGGCCTGGTTCAGCCCGGGGCCTGTTGCGGCCTTGGGGGGGCTATCTGCCGCAGCGCTGGCGAGCATTGGCCTCAGCCTCATTCATCATTTGGATGCGGCGCTGATGGTGCTGATTTGGCATGGCCTATCCGTCCTGGTGGTAACCGCGATTGCGGCCAAGCTCGGACCCCGGGTGATGCGGCTTGGGCGCTGAGGCGGAATGAGACAAGATCAGTTGCCGTATGTTTCGCGTAAAGGACAGAAAGAGTTTCAAGCATGCTCGCCCTTGAATCCGTGATCAGATTATCCGCCTTCGTTGGCGTGCTCAGCATCATGCTGATCCTGCAGCATGCCTTTCCGCGTCGGGCGCAGCGGCTTTACTGGCGGCGTTGGCCGAGCAATTTCGGGCTGGTGGTGATTTCCTCCCTGCTCGTGCGGCTGCTTATTCCAACGGCTGCGATTGGTGTGGCGCTTTACGCGGAAGCCCAAGGCCTTGGGCTGCTGCGCTGGCTTGGTGTGAATGAGGTGATCGCGGCCATCCTGGCGGTATTGCTGCTCGACATGATCATTTATTTTCAGCACCGGGTTTTTCACGCCGTGCCCATCCTGTGGCGTCTGCATCGCGTCCATCATGCGGATACGGAATTGGATGCTTCTTCGGGCTTGCGTTTCCACCCGATTGAGATTCTGCTTTCCATGGGCATCAAAATGGCGGCGGTGGTCGCGCTGGGCGCGCCTGCCGAAGCGGTGCTGGTGTTTGAAGTGCTGTTGAACGCGACCGCCATGTTCAATCATTCCAATGTTGCGCTGCCGCTTTGGCTGGATCGCGGGCTGCGTTGGGTTCTGGTGACGCCCGATATGCATCGTGTGCATCATTCGGTGGTGCGTGCGGAAACCGACAGTAATTTCGGCTTCTGCCTTTCCGTATGGGATCGGGTTTTCGGCACGCATATTCCGGAACCCGCCGCCGGGCAGCTTGGCATGGTGATTGGCGTTGATGAGTTTCGCGCCGATGAAGAACAGCGGTTGGATCGGCTGCTGACGCAACCTTTCAGGCGCGGGGTGTAACGCGTCTAGTCTGCCCACCCTATGTTGTTGTTTTTCGAGCATCTTCACACGTTCAGATTTGCCATCTGAACGTGATCTGCTCTACCAAACCAACTTGGCGGGAAGCAGCTTCTGCCCGCGCCGCGCCCGTTCCGCCGGGGGCAAGACATCGCAGGAAGGCCAAAGGCCGCTGCCAAGTGCCGCCGCATAGCCTTCCGGCAGGCCCACCGCCCGCATGGCCGCTGCCGCCGCCGCATGGTCATACTGCAAGGGCAGGATTTCAACGCCAAGGCCCGCTTCGCCCGGCGTCAGCACCGCAAACCAGATGCGCGGCGTGCCATCATCGGCGGGCATGCCAATCGCGCCCGCATTGATCCAAACGCCCTGCCCGACTTGCCGCACAAAGGGGATGCCGCAATGGCCCGCAATCACGCCATCGCATCCGGTGGCTGCAATTTCACCGGCTAAATCCTTGTGCTCAGCCGAAGCGAAAATGAAACGGCTGATATCGCGCGCACCACCATGCAGCACGGCAAGGCTTCGCCCGTCCGGCAGGCGGATAATCAGCCGATACGGCAAGCCCGCCATCCAGGCGCGATGCGCTGCCGTCACCTGGCGATTGGCATGCGCATACCAGGCACGAGAGAGCAGATCGCACGCCGTGCCTTCCTCAAAACCGCAGCCGCAATCAAGCGCGCCGGCTGCCAGATTTTCCTCGCAATTGCCGGCAATCACCCAAATGCCGCTTGCCATGATCAGGTCGCAGCAGGCGGCTGCATCGGCGCCATAGGCAACAACATCGCCGGTGCAGATCACCCGTTGCGATGGAATGCCGCGCCGTGCCGCTTCGGCCAGAATCGCTTGCGTCGCCTGCAAATTCGAATAGGGGCCGCCGAAGACCAGCAGTGGGCCATCTGCCGCAAGCTCCATCACGCGTCCTTCAGACATCCATCCTCCAGGCATACCAA
>JBIKXA010000152.1:0-8858 GCA_044356015.1 Roseomonas sp. | reverse complement strand
TAAACGCCGATCAGGCGATCCATTTCCTCCAGATCTTCCGTCATCGCTGCCGCATCTTCGCGTGCGGCTTCCGGCAGCATGGCCAGCCCAAGCCGAAGCCGCGTGAGTGGCGTGCGCAAATCATGGCTGATGCCGGCCAGCATTTCCGTCCGGCTATCCACAAAACGGCTGATGCGTTCTTCCATACGGTTGAAGGCGGTCGCGGTCTGCCGCACCTCGGCCGCGCCTTCCGGCTTCATCGGCCCCACCGTGCGGCCCATGCCGAAAGCCTCGGCGGCGGCGGAAATCTTGCGGAGCGCGCGCACCTGATTGCGCATGAAAATCGCTGCCACCAGAAACAGCAGTAGCGAAGACCCCACCAGCCAGATCACGAAAAGATAGATGGTCCCGCTGAACAGCCGCTTGCGCGCGACTTCCACATGCAAAACGCCATCCGGCATTTGCACACGAATGATCACGCTGCGCGGATCGCTTTGCCAATCCGCATCAAAGGGCAGGCCCACCCTTTCCTGCATTGCATGCGCCAAATCTTCCTCAAGCGGCAATAGAGGCATCGAAGCCGCACGCATCCCCGTCTGCGCAAGGCGCGCGCCGGCTTCATAGGCCAGCGACAAATCAAGCCGCCAGGCGGCTTCGCGGAAAATCCAGCTGCGATCGTCTGCTTCTGTTTCGCGGTCCAGCAGGCCAACCACCATCGCGATATCGCCCGCAACACCCGCCGCCAGGCGGCGGGAAATCACATCCAAATGGCTGCCATAGAAAAGCTGCAAGGCAATCGCTTGCAGGATCACCAGCGGCACCAGAATGATCAGCAGCGAACGACCCAAAAGCCCGCGCGGCACCAGCCTGCGCAAGCCCCGGTCCAGCGGAGTCACGGCCCCGGCCTCAAGACATACCCACGATGGCGAATGGTCTGGATGAAGCGCGGCTCACGCGGGTCGGGTTCCAGCTTGCGGCGGAGCCTGGTCACCTGCACATCAATCGCGCGTTCACCGGCGTCCGGCGTTCCCAGGGCCTCGCCGATATCCTCACGGCTCAAAATATCGCCGGCACGCCGCGCGAGGGCTTGAAGCAGGGAAGCCTCACCACCCGTGAGGCGAATAATGCCATCCGGGCCGCGCAATTCCGCGCGTTCAATATCAAACCAGCGATTGCCGATCTGCATTGGCGCCAGGCTGTGCGGCGCGGCAGGGGCGGGTGCGGCGCGGCGCAAAATCGTGCGAATGCGCAAGGCCAATTCGCGCGGATCAAAAGGCTTGGCCAGGTAATCATCCACACCCTGTTCAAGCCCCGCGATGCGATCATCCGGCGCGCCGCGCGCGGTCAGCATCAGGATGGGCACTTCCTGCCCTTCAGCACGCAGCGCAGAGGTGAGTTCCAGCCCCGTCTCACCGGGCATCATCACATCCAAGACCATTAGATCAAAGGCCATATCTGCCAAGGCAGCCCGCGCTGCGGCAGCGTTCTCCGCAGTGCTGACGCGAAAACCCTGTTCGGTCAGAAAGCGCTGCAATAGCGCGCGCAGCCGCGCATCATCATCCACCACCAGAATATGGGCGGGGTCATCCTGGCCGTTCATCGCCTGCTGCCCTCAGAATCCGGCTCTTCCAAGCGCGCGAGGCTCGCTTGCGCATCTTCCCCCATCAGCCCGCGCATGACACGCCGAAAGCCTTCCACCGCCGCGGGGCCGGCTTCACGATAGGCGCGCATCACTGTTTCGCGTTGGCGTTCGAACAGGCGGCGTTCCAGCGCAACGCCTTTTTCGGTCAGCGTCAGGCGCCTTTGCCGCCGGTCGCTCTCACCCGGTGCCTGCACGACATAGCCATCACTCATCAGCGGTTGCAGCACGCGCCCCAGGCTTTGCTTGGTGATGCCCAAAATGCCCAGCAATTCACCCACCGTAATCCCCGGCCGCCGCCCGACAAAATGCAGCACGCGATGATGCGCGCGGCCCATATCGAGCGTAGCCAGGATTTCATCCGCCCCGGCGGTAAAATCGCGATAGCCGAAAAACAGCAAATCCTGCGCCAGGCGGAGTTCTTCTTCGCGCAGGAACAGCAGATTGCGCCCGGCCGGCAAAGCACGTGCCTCGGCCATTTCCGCAATATTCGTGCTGCCCCGTGTCGGCATTGCCCGCATCCCCGTTTGGACAGGATTATTGACGCATTCGCGGCACCTGTCCAACCAGAAAGGCTCGGCGCTTGGCAAGGCGCGGGCAGGCTCTTTATATGCCTATTGCTATTCAAACCGGAGAAACGCCCATGATCAGTCGCCGCCCCTTGCTGGCTGCCGCCCTGCTCGCCACCCCATCAATTGCCCGTGCTCAAGGCGAATGGCCTGTGCGCCCGGTGCGCATCATCGTGCCCTGGCCGCCGGGCGGGTCTACCGATGTGCTGGTGCGGATTTATGCCGAATTGATGCAGCCGATCCTGGGGCAGAATTTCATCATCGAAAACCGCGCGGGCGCGGGCGGAAATATCGGCATTGACGCCACCGCCAAGGCCACGCCAGATGGCTATACCATGGGCATCGCATCCGTCGGGCATATGGTGATCAATAATTTCATCTATGCCCGCCTGCCTTATGACCCGGCGCGGGATCTGTTGCCAGTTGGCATTGCCTGGGATTTGCCGAATGTTGTTGTGGTTCCGGCGCAGCATAATCCATCGCGCACCCTTGCCGAATTCATTGCCTGGATACGCGCGAAGCGCGGTGGCTTTACCTATGGTTCGCCGGGCGTTGGCACCACGCCGCATTTGACTGGCGCACTTTTTGCCGCGCGCCTCCAAGTGGAAGGTACGCATGTGCCCTTCCGTGGCGCAGCACAAATCATCCCCGCCATGCTTTCAGGCGATCTCGATTCGGCGCTGGATAATCTTGCATCCTATATCCCCGTCATACAGGAAGGGCGGATGCGTGCCTTGGCGGTCACCTCGGCGGCACGTTGGCCGACCATGCCGGATGTGCCCACCATGGCAGAAGCAGGGGTGCCGAATTTCGTCGTTTCTTCCTGGCAGGGTTTTGTCTTCCCCGCCGGCACGCCGCGCATCGCGATTGAACGCGTGAATGGCGCGCTGCGGCGCATTGTGGCCGACCCAGCGGTGAAGGATCGCTTCCTGCGTGTGGGGGCCCAGGCCGTGTGGTCAACGCCAGAGGACATGATCGCCCGCGCGCAGCGTGAACGCCCCATGTGGCAGGAAGCGGTGCGGATTTCGGGCGCGCGGCTGGAATAGTAGCGCGTGACGCCCTCGGCCGCCTGGGGCAATGCGCTGTTCATTGACCACGCCATCCTCCGTCTGGGGTGGCGCAATTGGGGCGTGGTGGCGCCTGGGCGGCTTTACCGGTCCAACCACCCGCTGCCCTGGCAGTTGCGGCTTGCCGCGCGGCATCATGGCATTCGCACCATCATCAATCTGCGCGGCAACCGCGCCGATTGCGGCGCCGATGCACTCAGCCGGGCCGAAGCCGCGCGGCTGGGCCTCACGCATATAGACGCGCCTTTTGAAAGCCGTGGCGCGCCGCATAAGGACCGCATCCTGCGCCTAGCCGAGATTTTCCAGGAAATCGAGGAACCGGCGCTGATCCATTGCAAATCCGGGGCGGATCGCACCGGGCTTGCCGCAGGACTATGGCTTTTGCTGCAAGGCCGCCCCGTGCAGGAAGCCCTGGCCCAGCTATCGCTGCGCTACGGCCATATTGCCGCCGCGCGCACGGGCATCCTGGATGCTTTTTTCAAAAGCTTCGCCAGCTTCCAACGCAACAACCCCGCAACACCCTTCCTGGATTGGCTGCGCGATACCTATTCCGAGGCCGCACTCAGGGAAGGCTTTTCCAGCAACCCTTGGGCGGATCGTTTGGTGGATCAGATACTGCGCCGGGAATGATCCGACAGAGCGCCTTGATTTTGCCCTTTTTTGCATCGCAATATTTCAATTATATCAAATACTTGTGGTGAAACATGCAGAAACAAGGCTTGAATCGCTTTTGCCACACCGTCATGGGAAGGTAACACTGGGTTGATGAGGGCAGCGCGTCCCGCGCGGCTTTCAGCCCGGAATCGAAGGGTATGATGGACGGTTTTCTTCCCGCGGAACATGGTCGGCGCAAGACCCTCAAGGCCCCCATCGGCTGCGTGGGAGATGGCCTGCATTCCGGCCGCCGGATTTCCCTGACCCTTCACCCTGCCGCCGCTGGCGCTGGCATTCAGTTCCGCCGGACCGATCTTGGCGTGGATATTCCGGCCCGCTTCGATTTCGTGACCGATACGCGGCTTTGCACCACGGTGGCGGCGCCAAGCGCGCCAGAAGTGCGGATCGGCACCATTGAACACATCATGGCCGCCCTTGCGGGTGCTGCCATTGATGATGCCATCATTGAAGTGGATGGGCCGGAAATCCCCATTCTGGATGGCTCTGCTGCGCCCTTCCTGTTCCTGATTGATTGCGCCGGCATCGCGACCAGCGCGGCACCGCGCCAGATGATTGAAGTGCTGCGCCCGGTTCGTGTGGAAGATGCCCAGGGTGCCTTCGCCGAATTGCACCCGAACGCCGAAGCGGCCTTCGACGCCGCGCTGGAAATTGACTACCCCAATACCGCCATCGGCTATCAATCGCTGAATTTCCGCCTGACGCCCGAAGCCTTCCGGGCCAATGTGGCGGATTCCCGCACTTTTGGCCTCGCGGCGGATGTCGCGCGGCTGCATGAAGCCGGCCTTGCCCTTGGCGGCAGCCTGGACAATGCCGTGGTGGTGGATGGCATGACCATCCTGAACCCTGGCGGGCTGCGCCATACGGATGAATTCATCCGCCACAAGATGCTGGATGTGGTGGGTGATCTTGCCCTGGCCGGCGCACCGCTGCGCGCCCGTTTCACCGGCAGCCGGTCCGGCCATGCGCTGAACAACCAGCTTTTGCGCGCCCTTTTCGCTGACGCGGCTGCGTGGCGCTGGGTGGGCGGCACTACCTCACCGGCCAAGCAAAAGGCCCCCGCTTTCGCCTGAATGCGCCAGTTTGGCCGGGGGCGATTTCACCCGCGGCCAATCTGCCCTATATCAACACCGTGCTTCTGTTGAACTGGGTTTCATGCGCCGCTTCCTGCCCATAATCCTCCTCCTGGCTGTTGCCGCTTGCGGCAGTGCAGCACCAACGCCCGGCACCGGCGCGGACCCGTCGCTCACGCGCCGCGTCACGGCCAATGCGGCGGATGAGGAGCCGCAGGCGCTCTACGCGCTTGGCATGCAGAACCTGCGCGAGCGCAACTATGCCCGCGCAGTCGAATATTTCGATTCCATCGAACGGGAACACCCCTATTCCACCTGGTCCACCAACGCCAAGCTGATGGCGGCCTATACGGAGTATCTGCGAAATCGCTACACGGAAGCCATCGGCGCGCTGGATCGCTTCATTCAACTGCACCCTGCGCATCGCGACATCGCCTATGCCTATTACCTGCGCGCGCTCTCCCAATACGAACAGATCACTGATGCGCAGCGCGATCAGCGCCAGACCACTATCGCCATCGCATCCTTGCAGGAAGTCATCAACCGCTTCCCAGACAGCGCCTATGCCCGCGATGCCCGGCTGAAGATTGACCTTGGCCGAGACCATCTGGCCGGCAAGGAAATGACCGTGGGCCGCTTCTATCACCGCCAGGGGCTGCATCAGGCCGCCATTGGCCGCTATCGCCGCGTGGTGGAGGATTTCCAGACCACCAACCACGTGCCCGAAGCCTTGCATCGGCTGGTGGAAATCTACCTGAACCTTGGCCTGCCGGAAGAAGCCCGCCGCAACGCCGCCGTGCTTGGCTATAACTACCCAGGCAGCGATTGGTATGCCGATAGCTATGCGCTGCTGGTCGCCGCCGGCGCCGAAGCCCGTGGTGAGCGTCCTGGCTTTGTCAGCCGGATGCTGAACAGCATTTTTTGAGGGCGGGGCGGCGCGCCAATGCTCGCCTCTCTCGCCATTCGCGATGTGGTGCTGATCGAAAAGCTTGACCTGAGCTTCGATGCCGGGCTTGCGGTGCTGACGGGTGAAACCGGCGCGGGGAAATCCATTTTGCTGGATAGCCTTGGCCTGGCACTCGGCCAGCGCGCGGAAGCCGGGCTGGTGCGCGCGGGTCAGGCGCAAGCGAGTGTCGCCGCCGCCTTTCTACCCAGCGCTGATCATCCGTGTTTCGAGATTTTGCGCGACCAGGGCATCAGCGCCGAGGATGAAGTGGTGCTGCGCCGCGTGCTGCAAGCCGATGGCAAATCCCGCGCCTTCATCAATGACCAGCCAGTCAGTGTCGCGCTTCTGAAGCGCCTGGGCGCGATGCTGGTGGAAGTGCAGGGCCAGCATGAACAGGTGGGCCTGGCCGACCCCGCCACCCATGCCGGGCTTTTGGATGCCTTTGGTGCGCTGGATACGGAACGCGCCGCCACCGCCAGCGCCTGGTCCGCCTGGCGCGATGCCACGCGCCGCCTGGCCGCCGCGCGGGAAGCCATCGCCAGCGCGCAGCGCGAAGAAGAATGGCTGCGCCACGCCGTTGGCGAATTGGCGGATCTTGCGCCGGAAGAAGGCGAAGAAGACGCGCTGGCGGCTGAACGCCAGAAGCTGCAACAAGGTGAACGGCGCGCGGAAGCCATCGCCGCGGCCCTTGGAGAACTGACGCCGCGCGACCGTCGTGCTGCTTCCCCCGCGCGCGCCTTGCGCGAAGCCGCGCGCGCCCTGGAACGCCTGCCGCCACCCAATGAGGAAGCGCAGCCCGCCATCCAGGCGCTGGCCGCCGCACAGGATGCCTTGAGCGAAGCAGAGGGGCTGCTGACGCGCTTGATGAGCGAAACCGGCCCCGATCCGCGGCGGTTGGAACAGGTGGAAGAACGGCTATTCGCGCTGCGTGCGGCAGCGCGCAAACACACCGTGCCGGTGACGGAATTGCCCGCCCTTCTGGCGAATTTGCGCGCGCGCCTTGAAGCTTTGGACGCCGGCGCGGGCGAAGTGGCGGCACTGGAAGCGGCTGAGGGAAAGGCGCGGCAAGCCTATCTTGCCGCTGGCGCCAAGCTTTCAGCGGCACGGCGCAAATCTGCCTCGGCGCTGGAAAAAGCCCTGGCCGAAGAATTGCCACCGCTGAAGCTGGATCGCGCGCGGTTGGTCATTGATATCTCGGCGCGCGAGGAAAGCGCCTGGGGCGCGGATGGGCAGGATCGCGTGGCGTTTCTTGTCGCGACCAATCCGGGGCAAACGCCAGGACCACTCGCGAAAATCGCTTCGGGCGGGGAATTGTCGCGGCTGATGCTGGCGCTGAAAGTGGTGCTGGCGCGCGGTTCGCCCGTGCCGACGCTGATTTTTGATGAGGTGGATAGTGGCATTGGCGGTGCCACCGCCGCCGCTGTGGGTGAACGCCTGGCGCGCGTCGCGGATCGTGTGCAGGTGCTGGTGGTAACGCATAGCCCGCAAGTCGCGGCGCGCGGCGCGCGGCATTTCCGCGTGGCGAAACAGGTGAAGGGCCAGCGCGCGGAAACCCGCGTGGAATTGCTTGATCTGGCCGAAAGGCATGAGGAATTGGCCCGCATGTTGGCCGGTGAGAAAGTGACCGAAGCGGCGCGCGCGGCAGCGAAAAGCCTGCTTGGGGATGGCGCGTGAAGACCATCCCTGTTGAAGCGCTGACTGAACTTGATGCGGCGATTGAATTGGCCGCACTGGCGCGGGAGATCGCGCGCCATGACAAGCTATATCACGGCAAGGATCAGCCGGAGATTTCAGACGCGGCTTATGATGCGCTGGTGGCGCGCAACCGCGCGATTGAAGCGCGCTTCCCTAATTTAGTCCGCACCGATAGCCCATCGCGCCGCGTCGGTGCGCCAATCGCGGAAGGCTTCGCCAAATCCCGCCATGGCGAACCGATGCTGAGCCTGGATAATGTATTCTCGCCCGAGGAATTCAGCGATTTCTGCAAGCGCATCCGGCGCTTTCTGGGGCTTTCGGAAGATGACGCGCTGGCTTTCGTTGGCGAACCAAAGATTGATGGGCTTTCGATCAATCTGCTCTATGAAAACGGCGTTTTCATCAAAGGGGCAACGCGCGGTGACGGCGCGGAAGGCGAAGATGTCACCGCCAATTTGCTGACCATCCCATCCCTGCCACGGAACCTGACGCCGCCCTTTCCGGAGCGGATTGAAATCCGCGGCGAAGTCTTCATGGAAAAGGCGGATTTCCTCGGCTTCCGCGTTGCGCAGGAAAAAGCCGCCGAGGCGCGGGAAGCGCGGCGCGCGGCGGGCGAGAAACTCGGCGATGCCATCGTCATTCCGGCCAATCCGCGCAATGCCGCCGCCGGTTCCGTGCGCCAGCTTGATGCGCGGGTGACAGCAACGCGCCCGCTTAAATTGCTGGCTTATGCGATGGGCAGCAGCAGCGAAACACCCGCTGAGACACATTTCGCTTTCCTGGATGAATTGCGCCGCTGGGGTTTTGCGGTGAATCCACTGTCACGCCGCTTGGATAGCGAAGATGTCGCGGAAGCCTTCCAGGCGGAAATGGGCGCGGGCCGCGCCGGCTTGGCCTATGATATTGATGGCGTCGTCTATAAGCTTGACCGCATTGATTGGCAGCGCCGGCTTGGCTTTGTGGGCCGCGCGCCGCGCTGGGCGGTGGCGTGGAAATTCCCTGCCGAACAGGCGGTGACAAAGCTGCTGGATATCGAAATCCAGGTCGGCCGCACGGGCGCGCTGACGCCACGCGCCGTGATGGAACCGGTGAATGTCGGCGGGGTCGTAGTGCGCCACGCGACTTTGCATAATGAGGATGAACTAGCACGCAAGGATGTGCGGATTGGCGATACCGTCACGCTGCAACGCGCCGGCGATGTCATTCCGCAAATCCTTG
>JBIKXA010000151.1:0-8904 GCA_044356015.1 Roseomonas sp. | reverse complement strand
TCCCACATTTCCTGCGACCAGCCATTGGCTGATTTCATGAAGCGCTTGCGGTCTTCGAACTTGTATTTATCGGCCAGCAGCTTGGTCAGGCTGTCCTGCAACAGCCGCTGGTCTTCGGAGAGATCGAAATCCATGTCTCAGAGCCCCAAAAACGCTTTTGCCATGATGTTCTTCTGGATCTCGGTGGAACCACCATAGATCGTCTGCTTGCGCCAATTGAAATAGGTTGGCTGCGCCAGCGTGGCCCATTCGGGGGCCAATTCCGGTTCATTCCAGCGATCCCCATCAGGATCAGCGCCCACCATGCCGTAAGGCCCGGCGGCCATGACATAAAGATCACTGATGGATTGCTGGATTTCGGTGCCCCTGATCTTCAGCACGGAAGAAGCCGGGTTGGGCTTGCGTTCACTGAGCTGCCGGTTTTCATCAGCCAGCACGCGCATGGTGGTCATCTCCAGCGCCTTGAGTTGTACTTCCACTTCGGTCAGGCGTTCGCGGAAGCGCGCATCCTCGATCATCGGGCGCTCACCGCCCGGTGCATTCTGCGCAATCAGCTTCAGGCGGCGAATGCGATCTTTCGATGCACCAACCCGCGCCTGACCGGTGCGTTCATTGGAAAGCAGGAATTTCGCGCAATCCCAGCCGCGATGTTCGGTGCCGACCAGATTGGCCACCGGCACTTTCACATCATCAAAGAACACCTCATTCACCTCATGCGCGCCATCAATGGTGATGATGGGGCGCACGGTGATGCCCGGTGTGTTCATATCCACGACCAGGAAGGAAATACCTTCCTGCTGCTTGGTTGCTTCCGGATTGGTGCGCACCAGCAGGAAGATCCAATCGGCATATTGCGCCAAAGTCGTCCAGGTTTTTTGCCCATTGACGATATAGTGATCGCCTTCGCGCACCGCGCGCGTTTTCAGCGACGCCAAATCAGACCCTGCGCCGGGTTCCGAAAAACCCTGGCAGAACCAAAGATCGAGATTGGCAAGCTTCGGCAGGAAGAATTTCTTCTGTTCTTCCGTGCCGAAGGCGATCAGCACCGGGCCCAACATATTGCAGTTGAAGCCAAGCGGAATCGGCGCCGGTGTGCCCTGCAATTCTTCCAGCAGAATGAAGCGCTTGATGGCGGACCAATCCTTCTGCCCGCCCCATTCCGCCGGCCAATGCGGCACGCACCAGCCTTTTGCGTTCAATTTCTTCTGCCAATCCACCTGCATCTGCTTGGTGGGGGTGCGGCCTGCCGCCATGCGTTCGCGCGTATCGGCGGGCAGATTGGCATCAATCCAATCGCGTACTTCCTGGCGGAAGGCGCGTTCGTCATCCGTGAAGCGTAGATCCATCGCTCTTTCCCCTTATTCCTTGCTGCCGTCTGGCGGCTTCAAACCTTGGATTTGCCCATGGCCGCGAAGCTTCCGCCCTCATCGGCCAATTTCTCGATCAGCGCCGCGGGGCGCAGATTTTTGTCGCCCGTCGCTTCGGCGTATTTATTGAGCTTGTCACGCACGGCCTTCAGGCCAAGCGTATCGGCCCAGAACATCGGCCCGCCACGCCAGGCCGGCCAGCCAAAGCCATTGGTGAAGATCACATCAATATCAATCGGGCGGGATGCAATGCCTTCTTCCAGAATGCGCGCGCCTTCATTCACCATGGGCAGCAGCAGGCGTTCCAGGATTTCATCGGCCTCGATCTTGCGCCGCCGCACCTGCATCTTTTCCGCGACATCCAGGATGATGCGCTCCACTTCCGGATCAGGCAGGCGATTGCGCTTTTCATCATACATATACCAGCCCTTGCTGGTTTTCTGCCCGAAGCGCCCGGCGGCCACCACCGCATCCGCGATGGGTGCGACTGTACCGCGCGCCTTGCGCACCGCCGCACCGATATCAAGCCCGGCCAGGTCGCCGGTCGCGAGTGGCCCCATGGCCATGCCATAGCCTTCCATCACGCGGTCAATATCCTGCGGCAGGCAGCCTTCCAGCAGCAGCTTTTCCACCTGCGGCGTGCGCTTGCCGGTCATGCGATTGCCGACAAAGCCATCACAATTGCCAACCAGCACGGGCAGCTTGCCGATCTTCTTGCCGAATTCGGTTGCGGTTGCGATCGCGACCGCATTGGTCTTCGACCCGCGCACATTCTCAAGCAGGCGCATCACATTCGCGGGGCTGAAGAAATGCATCCCCATCACCCATTCGGGCCGTGATGTCGCGCTTGCGATCTGGTCAATATCAAGGGTCGAGGTATTGGAAGCCAGCACAATCCCAGGCCGCGCCGCCTTGTCCAGACGCGCGAAGACCTGCTTCTTCACATCCATATTCTCGAACACTGCTTCGATCACCAGATCAGCTTCGCCCACCGCCTTTTCGAAATCGGTGGAACCGCTCAGCAGCGCGCGGCGCTTTTCATATTCCGCCTGAGACAAGCGGCCAGACGCGACCGTGCGCTGCCAATTCGCCTCACAGCGTTGCAGGCCTTTCGCCAAAGCTTCTTCGGTCATTTCCACAATGGTGACGGGCACGCCGAAATTCGCCGCACTCATGGCAATGCCGCCGCCCATGGTGCCGCCGCCAATCACGACAAGCTTGCCGACAGGCAGCACTTCAGTATCGGCCGGCAGGCCCGGCACGCGCTGCGCTTCGCGTTCACCAAAAAAGATATGCCGCAGCGCCTTGGATTGTTCGCCCGCCACCAGGGTTGCGAATAAATCGCGTTCCTTCTGCAAGCCTTCCTCAAAGGGCAGGGTGAAGGAAGCGCGCACCGCCTCCACACACCCTTTCGGGCTTTCCTGGCCGCGAGACCGCTTCAATAAAGCGCCCGCCGCGGCATCAAACGCCGCCATATCCTGGCCCGCGATCCTGTCCGTACGGTTGCGCGCCAGGGTGAAGTTCTTGCCGATATTGGCGCGCGCAAAAGCAATGGCGCCGGCTTCCAGATCGCCATCAATAATCGCATCCACAAAGCCAAGCTTCAGCGCCTCGGTCGCTTTCACCGGTTCTCCCGGCACAATGATTTTCAGCGCCGCTTCCGGGCCGATCAGCCGAGGCAGGCGCTGCGTACCGCCCGCACCGGGGACGAAGCCACGCTTGACTTCCGGCAGGCCCAGATTCGCATCCGCCAAGGCCACGCGCGCATGGCAGGCAAGCGCCACTTCCAAACCGCCACCCAGAGCCGAGCCATGAATGGCCGCCACCGTGATGCCGGGGAAGCTTTCAAACTGTTCAAACACTTCAGTCAGCGAAGGCGGCACGCGCGGCTTGCCGAATTCGGTCATCTCAGCGCCCGCGCAGAACATGCGCCCAGTGCCGATGATCACCACCGCCTTGGCGCCGGCGGCGCGCGCGGCCTTCATGCCATCATAAAGCCCGGCGCGGATTTCGGTGCGCAGCGTATTGACCGGCGGATTGGCCAGACGGAGCACATGCACATCCCCCATGGCCGCATGCTGCACGAATTGATTCTCGGCCAAAGCCTCTCTCCCTCATCCAAGCGGGGCCTCAAGCACCCCTTTGGGCGTAGTCTCAGGCACTCCGCGCCTGAGGGCAAGCGCCCGGTTGCGGGAAAGCGCCGGTCATGCTGCCTTGAGTGAGAACAGGCTAACAGGAGGAAGCGCCATGTCCCTATTTGATCTGACCGGCAAGGTGGCCGTGGTTACCGGCGGCAGCCGCGGCATTGGCCGCGCCATTTGCGAAAGAATGGCCGAACAAGGCGCCAAGGTGGTGGTTTCATCCCGCAAGATTGATGCCTGCCAGGAAGTGGTGGATGCCATCAAGGCCAAGGGCGGCCAGGCCATGGCGATTGCCTGCAATATCGGGCGCAAGAATGAATGTCAGGCGCTGATTGACCAAACCATCGCCGCCTGGGGCCAGGTCGATATCATGGTCTGCAATGCGGCCATCAACCCGCATTTCGGCCCGGCCATGACCATGCCGGATGAGATTTTTGACAAGATCATGGCGTCCAACATCAAATCCAACCTCTGGCTTTCGCATATGACCGCGCCGGGCATGGCGGAGCGCGGCGGTGGTTCCATCATCATCATATCGTCAATTGGTGGCTTCCGAGGCTCCCCGGTGCTGGGCGCCTATGCCATTTCCAAGGCAGCGGATATGCAATTGGTGCGGAACCTTGCCGTGGAATGGGGGCCCAAGAATGTGCGCGCCAATGCCATCGCGCCCGGCCTGGTGCGCACGGATTTCGCCCGCGCATTGTGGGAAGACCCGGGAATTTACGCCAAGCGCACCAAGGACACGCCGCTCAAGCGCATTGGTGAACCGGATGAAATCGCGGGCGCCGCCGTGTTCCTCGGCTCAGCGGCAGGGTCTTTCATGACCGGGCAGACGATTGTGATTGATGGCGGCGTGCTGGCGGGCTCGCCCAGCCGTTCGGATGATTGATTGGTGCTTGCAGCGCGCGATGGCGTGAACTGTATTGCAGGATCACGCCAGTCGCAGAACTGAAGAACTTCACCTCACCCTATTCGCCACCAATTCATCCACCACCGCCGGGTCGGCCAATGTGCTGGTGTCGCCAAGCCCATCCACCTCATTCGCCGCGATCTTGCGCAAGATGCGGCGCATGATCTTGCCGGAACGGGTTTTCGGCAGGCCCGGCGCCCATTGGATGGCATCCGGTGTCGCGATCGGGCCGATTTCCTTCCGCACCCAGGCGACCAATTCCTTGCGCAGCACATCAGTGGCCTCAACGCCCGCCTTCAGCGTGACATAGGCGTAGATGCCCTGGCCCTTGATGTCATGCGGCATGCCAACAACGGCGGCTTCGGCCACGGCAGGGTTCGCGACCAGCGCGCTTTCAATTTCCGCCGTACCCATGCGGTGGCCGGCGACATTGATCACATCATCCACGCGGCCCGTGATCCAGTAATAGCCATCCGCATCACGCCGTGCGCCATCGCCGGTGAAATACATGCCCTTGAAGGTGGAAAAATAGGTCTGCACAAAGCGTTCATGATCGCCATAAACCGTGCGCATCTGCCCGGGCCAGCTATCCAGGATCACCAGATTCCCCTCGGTCGCGCCCTCCAGCAATTTGCCTTCCCCATCCACCAAGGCGGGCATCACGCCCGGCAGCGGCAGGGTCGCGGAACCTGGCTTCTGCGCCACCGCCCCTGGCAGCGGGGAGATCAAAATGCCGCCGGTTTCCGTCTGCCACCAGGTATCCACAATCGGGCAGCGGGAATCGCCCACCACGCGGTAATACCAAAGCCAGGCTTCGGGATTGATCGGCTCACCCACACTGCCGAGGATGCGGAGGCTGGAACGATCATGCTTCTGCACCGGGCCCTCACCATCGCGCATCAGGGCGCGGATCGCGGTTGGGGCGGTGTAGAAAATATTCACCTTATGCTTCGCCACCACCTGCCAGAAGCGCCCGGAATCGGGCCAGCTTGGCACACCTTCAAACATCAGCGTCGTCGCGCCATTCGCAAGCGGCCCATAGACAATATAGCTATGCCCGGTCACCCAGCCGACATCGGCGGTGCACCAATAAATCTCGCCATCGCGATAATCGAACACCTTTTCATGCGTATAGGAAGCCCAAACCATATAGCCGCCGGTGGTGTGCAACACACCCTTGGGCTTGCCCGTGCTGCCTGAGGTATACAGGATGAAAAGCGGGTCTTCCGCGCCCATCGGTTCGGGATCACAAGTCTCGGGCTGGCCCGCGGTGATCGCATCCCACCAATGATCGCGGCCAGACATCATCTCCACATTGCCGCCGGTATTGCGCGCGACAATGACGTTCTTGATGGATGAACAACTCAGCAGCGCCTCATCCGCATTGACCTTCAGCGGCACGCGCCGCCCACCGCGGCGGCCTTCATCGGCGGTGATCAGCATGACGCATTCGGAATCCTGAATGCGTGACGCCAGGCTATCGGGAGAAAACCCGCCAAAGACGATGGAATGCACAGCACCAACGCGCGCACAGGCCAGCATGGCGACCGCCGCTTCCACGATCATCGGCAGATAAATGCAAACGCGATCACCCTTCTTCACGCCAAGCTTGCGCATGGCATTGGCAAGCTTGCAAACACGCGCATGCAATTCACGGTAGGTCACCTTGGCATCCGCGGCCGGATCATCGCCTTCCCACAGGATCGCCACCTGATCACCGCGTGTCGCCAAATGCCGATCGAGGCAGGAGACGGAGGCATTCAGCACCCCATCCTCAAACCACTTGATCGAAACATTGCCGTTGAAATCGGTATTCTTGATTTTCGTCGGCGCCTTCATCCAGGCGATGCGCTTGGCTTCGTCGCGCCAGAAGGCTTCGGGGTTTTTGGCAGCCTGGTCATACATGGAGGCGCGCTGCGCCTCCGTCACACGTGCCTTGGCGACGATTTCGGGTTTCAGCGCGATCAATTCATCAGCCATGCCTGGGTCCCCCCCTGTTTAGGTCTTGCTATGCGGGGAATGTGCGTCCGGGCTTTGCGAAACGTCAATCTTTTGCGGGCGGGGCCGCAAAAGAAAAAGCCCACCTTTTCGGGCGGGCCTTTTGGCGGACCAGCGGGCGGGGGGCGCCCGCTGGCTTTGCTTTCAGGTCAGCGGGTGGCGCTGCCCGAAGGCGCCGCCGGGGTCACCGCGCGAACCCTTTCATTCCCCTGATGGCCAGGCACCTGGCCGGGGGCGGCTTCACCCGGCTTGGCCGGCGCCTGCACGGCGGGGCGGTTGCCCTGGGCAGGGGCGGTGCTGGCCGTCCCCTGGGCGAGTGCCGCGCCGGTTAGCGCGAAAGCAAGGCCGGTGGCGATAAGTGAGGTCTTTGTCATATAGCGCATCTTGTCCTCCTGTGTTTGAACTATGCGCATGGGCATAAGACCCCGCCGCCAAGGCGGCCTTGCGACGAAGGCAAGGTATTTTCAGGTCTTTTGCGGCGACGCCATGGCGGCCATGGCGGGATTGCGGCGGATGAAAACCCGATCAATTCCGCGGCAGACGCGCCGCGCTTGGCGCATCCGGATTCTGCGCGCGATGGCGCAGCAAATGATCCGCCAGCACCAGCGCCATCATCGCTTCCCCAACCGGGACAGCGCGGATGCCAACACAGGGGTCGTGGCGGCCCTTGGTGATGATCTCCACGTCTTGACCGAAGCGGTCCACTCCCAGCCGAGGTTCAAGAATCGAACTGGTGGGCTTCACCGCAAAGCGCGCCACGATCGGCTGGCCCGTGCTGACGCCGCCCAGAACACCGCCAGCGTGATTGGCCTGGAAATCCACCAAGCCCCCCGCCCCCATGCGCATTTCATCGGCATTGTCCGTGCCGGTCAGCGCGGCGGCGGCGAAGCCATCGCCGATCTCAACCCCTTTGACGGCATTGATGCCCATGAGCGCGCCGGCCAAATCCGCATCCAGCTTGCCGTAAATGGGCGCACCCAGGCCCGGCGGCATGCCTTCGGCCACCACTTCAATCACCGCGCCCACTGAATTGCCGGATTTGCGCAGCGCCAGAAGCTGTTCTTCCCAGCGCGCAGCGGCAGCGCGGTCCGGGCAGAAAAAATCGTTTTCATCCACCGCCGCCCAATCCCAGGCCGCGCGATCCACCGCATCGCCGCCCATGGCGACCAAGGCACCCCTGATCCGCACGCCATCGCCCAGCACCTTGCGCGCAATGGCGCCGGCGGCAACGCGCATGGCGGTCTCGCGCGCGCTGGAACGCCCGCCGCCGCGATAATCGCGGATGCCGTATTTCAATTCATAGGCAATATCGGCATGGCCGGGGCGGAACCGATCCTTGATTTCCCCGTAATCCTTGCTGCGCTGATCAGTGTTTTCGATCATCAGTGCAATGGGTGTGCCGGTGGTCTGGCCTTCAAATACGCCAGATAGGATGCGCACCTGATCCGCTTCCTGACGCTGTGTCACGAATTTGGATTGCCCTGGCCGGCGCCGGTCCAGGAAGGGCTGGATATCGGCTTCCGAGAGCGTCAGGCGCGGCGGCGCGCCATCCACCACGCAGCCAATCGCCGGCCCATGGCTTTCGCCCCAGGTGGTGACACGGAAAAGATGGCCGAAACTGTTATGCGACATGGGGCATGGGTCTATCGCGCCCCCTGCCTTGCGACAAGCGCCTCTATTTCGGCAGCACCGCCTGCAGGGATGTGCGCACATGCACCGCCGCCGGGCCGGGTGCCGCGAGCACTTCAGCGAGCTTCGGCATATCCGCATCCGTTTCAATCCGCGTTACCGGCACGCGAAAGGCTGCGCACCAGGCAGCGAAATCCGGGTTTTCCAGGCTGGTGCCACTCACGCGCCCCGGATGGGCGCGTTCCTGATGGATGCGGATGGAGGCATAGGAACCGTTGTCAGACAGAATCATCTTGAGCGGCGCACCGCGCGCCACCGCCACGGCAAATTCACCGCCCGTCATCAGCGCGCCACCATCACCGACCAGTGAAATCACCTGCCGATCAGGGTGGCGCAGCGCCGCCGCCACGCCAGCCGGTACGCCAAAACCCATGGCACCGGAAACCGGCGCCAGCAGGCGGCGCGGCGAAACCCAGTCGATCTTGCGATAAAATGGCGCGCCGAAAGTGCCGGCATCCAATGCAATCATCGCGTCGGGTGCGGCGATTTCACCAATCAGCTTCGCGATACGCGCGAAGGCGATGCCATCATTATGGGTCGTTGCCGCCACTTGGCTATCGGCGGTTTGCAGATCGCGCAGCTTCTTGGCCCAGGCGCCACGCGCGGTGGGTGCAACCGGCTTTTCCGCACCAAGCGCGGCGAGCACCGCGCGCGCATCGGCAGCCACCGCCAATTCAGCGGGGAAATGCCAGCCAAGAAAGCGCGGCTCGGCACAGATATGTGCAAGGCGCTGACCAGGTGCGGGCCATGTCCAGCCCTGTGTCGTGATGTCCGTCAGGCGCGTGCCAAGGGCCACGAC
>JBIKXA010000024.1:0-27840 GCA_044356015.1 Roseomonas sp. | reverse complement strand
TGGCCAATGGCGCGGCACGAAAAGCCCGCCATCCTCAGCCAGCCCCGCCAGCAATACGCCTTCAAAATCCCGGGCCGGCGCCTGCCCGCGTGTTGAGATATACTCCATGGGCGGGAGACATAAAGGGTGATGCGGGAAAGCGCGAGGGGCGGCCTGTCCCAATAAGCCGCCCCATCCCCGCATATCACCCTATTTTCTGTTGCGAACACGCATGGATTGTGTTTAACCTTCCCTAAAAGAGGGGGTAGAACCATGTCGTTGGAACGCGCGATCCTACTCGTTGTTGGTCTGGTTGTGGTGGGAAGCCTTTTATTGGGCGTTTATCACAGCCCAAGCTGGCTTTGGGTGACCGGCCTGATGGGGCTGCATCTTATTCAGGCATCCTTCACCGGCATGTGCCCGGTGGTCCGGCTTTTCCAGAAACTGGGCCTGCCGCAACGCGCGGGTTTCGGTTGAGAAATGCGCTCCTCGAGGCGCCATTATCAATAAATAGGGTTGAGGGTGGACGCTAAACCGTCCCCGCCCCGCCCAAAATCACCGTACTTTGCGCCGACAAGACCCCGCCATTGCCATGCACAATGGCGGTATCGTGCTTTTGCACCTGCCGCGCGCTACACTCGCCGCGGATTTGCCGCACGGCTTCAATCAACAAATAAAGCCCGTACATGCCCGGATGGCAGTAGGACAAACCACCGCCATTGGTATTCACCGGGAAGGCACCGCCCGGTGCGATGCGGCCATTGGCGACAAAGCCGCCGCCTTCGCCCTTTTTGCAAAAACCCAAATCTTCCAGGAACAGGATGGTGTTGATGGTGAAGGCATCATACAGCTCCGCCATATCCATATCCTGCGGCCCGAGCCCTGCCGCCTGATAGGCGCGTGCGCCGGAAGCAATCGCCCCTGTGCGCGTCAAATCCGGCATATTGGAAATGCTTGCATGCGTCATGCTGGTCCCGGTGCCAAGCACATAAACTGGCGGCTTTTTCAGCGCCTTGGCCCGCGCGGCGGAGGTCAGCACAATGGCGCCCCCGCCATCCGTCACCAAACAGCAATCGCGCACCGTGAAGGGGTAGGACACCATCTTCGCCCCAAGCACACCCGCGATATCAAGCGGCCTTTGATCAAAGGCAACGGGATTAAGCTGCGCCCATTTGCGCGCCGCCACAGCCACTTCCGCCAATTGTTCCCGCGTGGTGCCGTATTCATGCATGTGGCGATTGGCCGCCATGGCATAGGCGGTGGAAGGCATGAAGGGTTTGAAGGGCGTTTCATAAGGGTTGAATTCGCGGGGCGAGGCATTTTTCCGCCCCGCTGAGCGTTGCGTGCTGCCATAAGCAACAACCGCCACGGAACAAAGCCCCGCTTCAATCGCCGCTTGCGCGTGTGCCACATGGATTTCAAAGGATGATCCACCGACAATGGTGGAATCGACATAAGCATCCGGCTTTTGCAGATATTCCGCGAACGACATGGCGGATGTCCGCGCCTGCGTCGTGGCACAAAAAAGCCCATCCACATCGGCAAGCGTCAGCCCCGCATCCGCCAGCGCCCGCACTGTCCCCTGCGCCATCAGATCAATCACCGACATATCAGCCGCAACACTGCCGATATCCGATTCTGCCGCGCCCACAATGGCAATACTGCCGCGCTTCATGCTGGCCATCGCCTTAGCCCTCCAGCGCCGTGAAAACGGGAATGGGTGCTTCATCGCCGCCCTGATGATGCGTGCGGAACTTCACGCGCATGCCGATTTTCACCGCCATCGGGTCTATCTCCTCAACCCGGCTCATCAGCCGATAGCCCTCATCCATATCCACCAGGCAAACATTAAAGGCTTCTCCCTGCGCGGGATGCACCACAGTGGTCGCATGCACCGTGCCAAGCCCCTTGGAGATTCGCCATTCCAGATTTTCGCTGCCCGTATAGGGGCAGATGATGCGCGGATAGAATACGGGTTTGCCGACGCTCGGGCTGAATTGATAGGCAAGCTCGCCCCGCTGCAAATGCTCATTGTAAATGCCGAGAGGCGATTTTTTGGCGTTTTCCA
Organism: Roseomonas sp.; assembly: GCA_044356015.1. Lineage (GTDB taxonomy): Bacteria > Pseudomonadota > Alphaproteobacteria > Acetobacterales > Acetobacteraceae > Neoroseomonas. The sequence continues at coordinate 25,793 of JBIKXA010000024.1, read as the reverse complement.
TCTTATCCTGCCGCATGCGTTGAAAGCTGCCTCACGGCAGATCGAAACGCACCGCAATGGCAGCGGCGGCGATCACTGCCTTGTCATGCCGGCCTTCTTCCGGAACATCCAAGCCACCCTTCACCGCGCGCGTGGTCACCACGCCGTAAGGCAGGGATTTCCGCACCGCTTCGATATCCACCTTATCGGGCTGCTGCACGCCGATGGTCACTTCCACCTGCATGGTCTTGATATCAAGCCCAAGCGTGCGGATGAACGCCAGGGACGAATGGTGCAAGGCGTCCTGCACCGCGCGCAAGGCGGCCTTGGTGTAATCGCCACCATGCAGATCATTGCCGTGGCCCATTTCCAGGATGATGCGCTTCAAGGCCATGGTCGGTCTCCCTCACACATCCAGCCGCACAATGGCGCAGCAATTGGCGATCACGGTGCTATTGGTGCCCTCATCATTCGGGATTTCAAGCCCGCCTTCCACCAGCGTCACCGTGCCGGTGCCATGCGGCAGAATGGCCAGCACCTGGTCCTTATCCACCAAATCGGGCTTCGGCACGCCGATCAGCACTTCAACCTGCATGGCATCGGAATCCTGGCCGACCGCCGCGCCGATGGTCAAGGAATTATGCCAAAGCGCATCGCGCAGCGCGCGCACCGCTGCCTTGGTGTAATCCGCACCGCGAATATCGGTGCCCATGCCAATTTCAAGCACCATGCGTTGCAGGGCCATGATCCTGTCCTTCCCCAATCTGGCCGAAGCGTGATCCTTTTTTCGGGATCGCGCCATAGCGGCCATCACCGCCTAACCAGCGCCGCAATCGCCTCCAGCCCACGATCACGCACGCCCATCTCACCCAGATGATCCAGCGTATTGAAAAGGTAATCCCGGTTCGACCCCATCTGCCCATGGCCGGCATCAATGGCGCGCGCCAGCACCTCTGTCGGCTGCTTGCCGCAATAAAGCCGGCATGCCCGGTTCGCGACATAGGCAATCGCGGGCACGCGCTGGCCATTATCCAGCAGCGTCAGCGGCAAAAGCTGGCGGCGATACACAACTTCTCCACCATCCGGCAATTCGCGCGCATCCAGATAAGCGAGCGTCTCAGCCGCCGCGCGGCCCGGCACGCGAAACACCGCACCCCGGCAGGCGCCACCGCGGTCCAAGCCTAAAACCAACCCAGGTCGTTCCGGCGTGCCGCGGTAACGGTGACTCCACAGGCAAAAACGCCGATGAAAGCCGCGCAGCAACGCCGGGTGACGCGCGGCGTGGTCAAAGCCTGGCCGCCAGATCAGCGATCCATAGGCAAAGACATAAAAATCCCCATCCGGGGCCAATAGGGATGCGATATCGGTTGTCATGGCGGGCGCATTCAAACCCCGCTATATCGGCGCCCAGCATGAACGCCAAGCAAGCCCCTTCCGCCCGCGCGCCGATTCTTGGCCGGACGCTGTTTGGCGTGCTGATCCTGCTGGCCGCCTTGGTGGCCGGCCAAAGCCTGCTTTGGCGCTGGAGCACCGGGGCGCTGGCAGAAGGCTTCAGCGATTGGGTGATCCAGCATCGCGCCCAGGGCTGGACCATCAACCACGATATCCCGGACCGCAGCGGCTGGCCCTTCGCCGCGCGGCTGATGATCCCACGCCTTTCCATCGAAAGCCCGGGCGATGATAGCGCCGGCCAGGGCATGGGCTGGCAGGTGCAGGCAGTCACGCTTTCCACGCCCTTGCCCATGCCGGATGCGCTCAGGCTGGAAGCCACCGGCCCGCAGGCGCTCAGGCTTGGTGCCACGCGCATTCCCTTCACCACCGAAAGCTTCGTGGCAATTTTGCCGCTGGAAGCCGGCCAACCGCCGCGCCGGGCAAATGCGCTGATGCAGGGCGTGGTGGCGCAAACCCCGGATGGGCTGCTCACCATCAACCGCCTGGGCGGCGATGCGAATTGGGTACGCACGGCCGAGCCGACACTGACGCTGCAATTCGCCGCCGAGGATGCGGCGCTGCCCCAGGCCTGGCTTCGCGCGCCGGCATTTGCGGGCTTTGGCCCAAGGGTCACACGGCTTGAATTTGATGGTTCGCTTTATGGCAGCGTGCTGCCGCTGCCGAGCCTGCGTGAGCAATTGGATGCCTGGCGCGCTTCGGATGGCAAGTTGGATCTGCGCCGAGTGCGCCTGGCCTGGGGAGATTTGGATGCGGGGCTCAGGCTTTCCGCGCGGCTTGATCCGGCTTTGCAACCCGCCTTGGCGGGGACGCTTTCCGTCACCAATCCCAATGCAGCACTCGATTCCTTGGCGCGGTCCGGCCTTATTCAGCGCCGCGCCTTGGATGGCACGAAGTTTGCCGTGGGGTTGCTCACGCGCCGGCCCCAGGATGGTGGCCCGCCGGTCGCGGAAATTCCCATCGCGCTGCAAAATGGTGTGGTGAGCGCGGCGCAAATTCCGCTGACGCGCCTGCCGCCAATTGCCTGGCCGCAGCATTGAAGTTTTGCTGTCTAAGCCCGCGCCGCATCCACAATCTGAAAGCCCACGCTGACCTCACCATTCCAGGATTCCGCGCGCAAATGCCCGCATAAATGCAAGGGCGTGCGATCGGGTGAAAGCAAGGCATCTGCCAGCGGGCCATCCTTGGCACGAAAGCAAATGGTCTTGAGCCGCCCACCGCCTTCACCTTCCACAAAGGCGCGGATCGTCGCCCCTTCCTTGCCGATACGATCAGCGCGCACGACGCGCGCGCGCGCCAGGGCAAAAATCGGTTCCTCATTCCCAGCGCCGAAGGGGGCGAGGCGCGCAATTTCCTGCGCCAGCGCTGTTGTTGCCGCGGGCACGGTGATGGCACCTTCCACCAGCAAATCCGCCGCACTCGGCAGCTTCGCGGCATGGGACAGGCGCTCTTCAAGGAAGGCATGCAGCGCTGCGCCCTTCCCTTCCTGATAGGAAAACCCCGCCGCCATCGGATGCCCTCCGCCGGTCTCAAGCAAGCCAAATTCTCGCGCGGCAATGATCGCCGCACCAAGGTCAACACCGGTGACAGACCGGCCCGATCCCTTGGCGATGCCGCCCGCAATCCCCGCGACACAGGCGGGGCGATTGAATTTTTCCTTGACGCGGCCTGCGACAATGCCAACCACGCCGGGGTGCCATCCCTCGGCAGCCAATAGCAGCACGGCATGGCCCGCCTTGACCTGCGCTTCCGCCATGGCGAGTGCGGCGCCCAGCATATCGCCTTCCACTTCCTGCCGGCGCCTGTTCACCTCATCCAGTTTTTCCGCCATGGCGCGCGCTTCAATCGCATCTTCGGACAGCAAAAGCCGCAAGCCCAAATCAGCCTCCGCAATGCGGCCCGAGGCATTGATGCGCGGCCCCAGCATGAAGCCGAGCGTATGCGCGCTTGGCATATCCTTCTGCCCCGCGACATCCAACAAGGCCGCAAGCCCAATCCGCCCGCGCTTGCCGAGCACCTTCAAGCCCTGCGCCACCAAGGCGCGGTTGAAGCCCGTGAGTGGCATGACATCACACACCGTTGCCAGCGCAACAATATCCAAGAGCGCAAGCAAATCAGGCTCTTTCCGGCGCGTGAACCAACCGGCGCGGCGCAGCACACGCAAGCTTGCCGTGGCTGCCAGAAACGCGACCGCGGCGGCGCAGATGTGTTTCAAGCCAGATGGGCAATCCAACCGATTGGGATTGACCACGGCAAGCACGGCGGGCAGCGCGCCTTCCGCCTTGTGATGATCCAGCACCACCACATCCGCGCGGCCTTCGGCAGAGGCCAGCGCTGCACCAGCGGCAATGCCGCAATCCACGCAAATGATCAGCGATGCACCGGCATCGCATAGCGCGGCGATGGCTGGCGCATTCGGCCCATAGCCTTCGCGGATGCGATCAGGGACATAGGGCGTGACCTGGCACCCCAGATCACGCAGAAACCGCGTCATCAGCGCGCCGGCGCAGGCGCCATCCACATCATAATCACCGAATACCGCGACATGTTCGCCGCTCCGCACCGCAACCGCGATGCGATCTGCCGCCGCTTCCATATCCGCAAGCCGCGCCGGGTCCGGCATCAGCGCGCGCAGCTTCGGTTCCAGAAAATCGCCCGCATCATCAAGGCCAATGCCACGCGCGGCGAGCAAGCGCCCCAGCACCTCAGGCACTTCAAGCCGCTGCGCAATGCCAAGCCCGATGCGCGCATCGCCCGCGCGCCATTGCCAGCTACGCCCGGTGACGCTCTGCGCCACGCCAAGCACCGGCCCTGTTGGCGCGCTGTCATCCATGCAAGATGCTGTCCCGATCAGGCAATGAAGGCACTCGGCTTGCGCGCGAAATTATGATGGCCTTCCACATAGCGCACCGTGCCGGATTTGGACCGCATGACGATGGAATGCGTATAGGCGCCACCGGCGAAACGCCGCACACCACGCAGCATGGCGCCGCTGGTGACACCCGTGGCGGCGAACATCACATCGCCCTTGGCCATTTCCTCAACGCTGTATTTGCGGTTGGGATCGGTAATGCCCATGGACCGTGCGCGCGCGATCTGATCCTCATTCTCAAACACCAGCCGGCCTTGCATCTGCCCGCCAATGCAGCGCAAGGCCGCTGCTGCCAGCACACCTTCAGGCGCCCCGCCCGAGCCCATATAGATATCAATGCCCGCTTCCGGCTGGCTGACCGCGATAAGGCCCGAAACATCGCCATCACCCAGCAGCATGATGCGCGCACCGGCCGCACGGCAGGCGCGGATCATTTCCTTATGCCGATCACGATCCAAAGTGCAGACCATCAGATCGCCAATGTCGCATTGCTTGGCGCGCGCCAATGCACGAAGGTTTTCCTCAGGCTTCGCATCCAGATCCACAATGCCTTCCGGCAAGCCAGGTCCGATTGCGATCTTGTCCATGTAGATATCCGGCGCATGCAGAAACCCGCCCTTTTCGGCCAAAGCCACGGTCGCAATCGCATTCGGCCCGCCCTTGGCGGTGATGGAAGTGCCCTCCAGCGGGTCCACCGCGATATCCACTTCCGGCCCGCCGCCGGCCTTGGCGTAAAGGCCAACTTTTTCGCCGATATAGAGCATCGGCGCCTCATCCATCTCACCTTCGCCGATCACGACGGTGCCGGTGATGGCCACCGTATCAAAGGCCTTGCGCATGGCTTCCACCGCGGCGCCATCGGCGGCGTTCTTGTCGCCCCGGCCAATCCAGCGGGAACCCGCCAGCGCCGCCGCTTCCGTCACGCGCACCAATTCAAGCGCCAGGTTGCGATCAACCACCAAGCCGGACGAAGGGGTAGGTTTGGACATGAGCGGGTGACTCCGATTCGTTCAGACAGGATTTAGCATGGCCTGGGGCAAAACGCGGCCTCAGGCAGAGACTTCCACCAGGAAGCCCTGCACCGCCTGGAATAGCGCGCCGCGATTGCGTTCCATCACAATGGTATGCGTACCCTCACCCAGCACTACCAGCCGCTTGCCGGGGCTATTGGTCAGCAGCGGGAAAATCGCCATGGCCATGCTGGGCGGGGTATCGCGGTCCCATTCCGCCACCACCAGCAGCGTCGGCGCCATGACCTTGGCCGGGTCCCAATAGGGCCGACCGGCCTGGCCATATTCCCGGCTATCCAGCAGCACGCCATTGGGCGCGCGCAGCGTTTGCGGATTGCGCCGCATGCCTTCCGGATCGGTTGCCCAAGTGACGCCCGCCCAATGTTCAAACCAGCCCGGCGGAATGAGGCCAGCGCGCTTGCCTTCCGGCACGCCTGTCATCCAACGTTCCCGCGCCTGAGCCTGCGTCACGGTGCGATAAGCGCCCAGCGTCGCAGTGGCGGCGCCACCTGCAAGGCTTGGCCCATCGCGCAGCCAGGGCGGTGCGAATAGCACCAGGCGCTCCACCAGCGCCGGGTTATCGGCGGCGAAGCGGCCCATCAGCGTGCTGCCCCAGGACCAGCCGATATGCACCAGCTTCGCCACATTCCGCCTTTCGCGGATGAAGGCCGCCGCAGTGCCGATATCCTTCACCGCCGTATCGCCGCGCACGATGGGCGGATTGGCTTCCGGCGGTTGGCTCATTTCCGGGGGGCGGGTGCTGCGGCCATAGCCGCGAATATCCAGGCACCACACATCAAAACCCTGGCCTGCGATGTAATCCATCCAGGAAAGGCCACCAAGCGGCAAATCAAACGCCGTATGCGCTGGATAGGTCGCGCCATGCACGAAGATCACCGTGCGCGCCGGCGAGAAGGCGTTCAGGTTTTCCGGGCGCTTGTTGCGCAGGAATAGCTCAATCCCCGCATCGCCGGCGGGGATCATGAATTCTTCCGTCACCAGCGCGGCCTGCGCCTGGGCCGCGCTTGCGACCAATAAAGGCGCGGCCAAGGGCGCGGCCAGCATGGTGCGTCTATTCATCGGAAACCCCCTTTTGTCTTTCCGCCCATATAACGCGCCATGCCGGGGAAATCAGCCCACCCGATCAATCCGATTCAGGCGGGATGACATTGGTGTTCAGCCCCTCCACCAGCACATCGCGCATGGTCTCGGCACTTTTCAGCCGGATATCATCCCAAGCCTGCGGCGTATGGAAGGCGATATGCGGCGTGATGATCAGCCGGCCCGCCAGCCATTCTTCCTTATTGCGATAGGCTTGCAGCAGGGAAGGCACGGGTTCCACCGGCGGTTCCACGGGGATCACATCTAGCCCCGCGGCGGCGATATGCCCATCCCGCAGCACGCGTTCCAAAGCATCAATATCCAGGATCGGGCCGCGCGCGGTATTCACCACCACCGCATCTTGCGGCAGCAGGCGCAATTCTCGTTCCCCGATCAGGCCACGGGTTTTGCGCGTGAGGGGACAATGGATCGAAAGCACATCCGCCTGCGCCAGCATTTCATCCATCGTGCGGCAGCGCGTGACACCAATGGCGCGGTCCGATCCATTGGGCAGCGCAGGATCATAAAACACCACGCGGTAGCCCAGCGCCTTGGCCCGCAAGGCCGCCGCCGTGCCAATGCGCCCGAGGCCCAGAATGCCGAAGGTTTGCACTTCCTGCCGGCGCACGGCGGGGTGCGGCATGACCGCCCATTTCGCCGGGTTCGGGCCGCGTTGCGTGTCGTGATACAGCGTCAAGCCTCGGCGCAGGCCAAGCGCCATCAGCACCGCGAATTCCGCCACTTCCTGCGTGCCGTAATCAGGCACATTGCACACCTTGATGCCGCGCGCCGCGCAGGCTGCGCGATCCACCCGATCATACCCCACGCCCATGCGGATCACGACCTTGAGCTTCGGGAAACGCGCAATCTGATCCGCCGGCACGGCCATGCGCAGCGTCATCAGCCCTTCCGCCTGCTGGCAGAGCGCATCCGGCAATTCTGCGAGAGAGGTCTTGCACGCCCCCTGCAGGATGCGCACGCCTGGCCCCATGATGCGCTGTTCCAAATCCGTATCGGGATAGAGCCCTTCCGGTTCAAGGACGGTGAGTGTCATGTGGCGGTTCCCTCATTGGTTGCTTGCGCCAAGGATGGGGCGGGCCGGCGGGGCTGGCAATGGCGCCGCGCTGGCCTATCCTACAGGGAAAGCCAAGAGGGGCGGTTTCATGGCGGCACGACGCATTCTGATCACCGGCGCGGCCAGCGGGATTGGCGCTGCCACCGCCCGCGCCTTCGCCGCACCCGGCGTTGCGCTGATGCTGCACACGCGCGGCAATCGCGAAGCGCTGGCGCGTGTGGCTGCGGCAGCGCGGGAGGAAGGCGCGCAGGTCACCGAAGCCTTCGCCGATTTCACCGAAGCCGAGGCACCGGCGCGGCTGGTTGCGGAAAGCATCGCGGCGCTTGGCGGTTTGGATGTGCTGGTCGCCAATGCCGGCTTTGCCGACCGCACCCCAATCGCCACGCTGACCGATGCCGGCTTTGCCAAAAGCCATGAGGCCATCACCTTTAGCTTCCTGCGCCTGGCCCGCGCCGCCGCGCCGCATCTGGCGGCGGGCGAAGACCCTCGCCTGATCGCGGTTTCTTCCTTTGTCGCGCACCTGTTTCGCAATGATGTCACCACCTTCCCAGCCTCAGCCGCCGCCAAGGCAGCGGTGGAAGCACTTGTGCGCGCACTCGCCATTGAATGGGCGCCGAAGGTCACGGTGAATGCTGTGGTGCCTGGCTATACGCGCAAAGACCCCGGCGCCCATGCCGCGCTTTCCGCGGCGCAGTGGGAGGAAATCACCGCGCGCATCCCACTTCGGCGCCTTGGCACGCCCGATGATGTGGCTGCCACCATCGCCTTTCTTGCATCCCCCGGCGCGGGATACATCACCGGGCAATCCATCCATGTGAGTGGCGGTGTGGTGATGTGATGCTGCGCTTCTTCTGGATGTTCTTGCTGCTGGCCGCGCCCGCACTGGCGCAGGATTTGTCGGGCCATGGAGGCCCGGTGCGCGCCGTTTTGCCCCTGCCTGATGGGCAGCACATTGTTTCGGGCAGTTTTGATCATGCGGTGATCCTTTGGGATACTCGCGCCGGCCAGGCACGCGCCGTCGCGCGCTGGCATCGCGGCAGCGTCAATGCCCTCGCCCTTTTGCCCGATGGGGGGATCGCGAGCGCCGGCGAAGGCGGGCGTATCGCGCTTTGGGCGCCGGGGCTTGGCGCTGAACCGGCACAAGTGCTGGAAGGGCATACGGGGCAGATCGCGGCGCTGGCCGCGCATGCCGGGCTTTTGGCCTCAGCCGCCTGGGATGGGTCGGTGCGTCTTTGGAACCTTGCCGATGGCAGCGCGCAAATCCTTGAAGGCCATCGCGGCAATGTGAATGCAGTGGCCTTCCGCCCCGATGGCGCGCTGGTCAGCGCGGGCTTCGACGGCACCATTCGGCTTTGGGCCGCCAATGGCAGCAATCAGATCATCGCCGAAGCCGGCCTGCCGCTGAATGCGCTGATTGCCCTGCCTGATGGCGGCCTCGCCGCTGGCGGCGTGGATGGCGCGCTGCGCCTGATCACCCCCAATGGCGCCATGCGCGAAGTGGAAGCCGGCGCGCGGCCCATCGTGGCGCTCAGCCTGGATGCCGCGGGGGCGCGCCTGGCCGTGGCGTCATTAGGCGGGAATGTAACGATCTGGGGCGTGGAGACAGCGCGCCTGCTGCACACGCTGGAAGGCCCGGGATTGCCCGTATGGTCCGTGGCCTTCGCCCCCGATGGACGCTTGCTTTGGACCGGCGGCGCGGACCGACAAGTGCGGCGCTGGGACGCGCTGAGCGGCCGCGCCATTGGCCCCATCGCCGCGCCCGCCGCCAGCGATCTGCCGCAGGGCCTTGATAGCCACGGCGCACAAGTCTTTCGCGCCTGCAGCGCCTGCCATGCACTCACGCCCAATGCCGGGCCCATGGCTGGGCCGCATCTGCATGGCGTTTTTGGCCGGCGCATGGGGTCCCTGCCCGGCTATGCCTATTCCGAACGGCTCGCGCGCGGGGATATCATTTGGGATGCGGCGACGATCGGCGATTTATTCACGCGCGGGCCGGATGTGGTGACACCAGGGACGAAAATGCCCGTTCAGCGCGTGGATAATGCGGAGGATTTGGCCGCGCTGCTGCGGTTCTTGGAGCAGGCGACGCGATAAGGTCAGCCTACCTCCATCGGCAGGCTTTCATCCTTCGCCCATTCATTCATGGGGGCGCCAGAAATAGCGATATCCTTGTACAACACCGTCTTGCCCATTACCGACAAAAAATTCGCAGCAAAGCAGTCATGTAGCCAAGGCTAAGGAGTGCCCTTAACCAAAATAAAAACCGATAAAATCATCCGCCCCAAGTGAGGAAGCATCGATGCCGATGAGGCGAATTTCCTGCGGTAGTCCGTAGTCTCGATTAACGAGGGTAATGATTGCATCAGACCCTTCCTGTCGGATGAGCGGCGAACGATTTGCCCAGTTTTGGCCGATCATGATTCTGTCTACGTTGACCTCAAAATCCCAAATTATGCTTTCCGCATTTTCGGGCTCGGGATAGACGTCAGAAAGCTCCAATGGCGTGCGTACGAAGCCAAAAACGTCCGCCCCAGCCCCACCTACTAAGGTATCGCCGCCGCCCATGGCGTAGAGCCTGTCATCGCCAGCACCACCAGAGAGGAAGTTACTGCCATCGTTACCGAACAGGGAGTTATCCAGCTCGTTTCCGATGGCGTTAATGTCGCCTGCGCCACGGGAGAGTGTCAGTCTCTCGACATTCTCAGACAACGTATAACTGACGGAAGAAATCACAACATCAGCGCCACCATGCGCAGTCTCAATCACCATATCGCCGGCGTTATTCACCCAGTAAATATCCTCCCCACCACCGCCAATCATCACATCGGCGCCAGCGCCGCCATCCAAATCATTGGAAAGATTATTCCCAATCAATGTATCCTGCCCAAGGCCCCCAAGTAGACTGTCTCCGCGAAGATAATATGGGGGTGAACCACCCCACCCGGTGGCATACCAATTACCCGGATGATCCGCCGATGCACCAGCGATGATCAGATCATTGCCATCCCCGCCCTCAAGCACGCTTTGAATGGGGCCGCCAATGATGATCAGGCCATCGGCCTTTTCAATGATAGTCGGCGGAATAGGGGGAACCCACCCCCAAGGACCAATCAAAATATCGACCGGTTCTTCAACCTCCACCAGTTCCGGCACCACAGGGGCACAGACAATAATCGTTTCAGGCGCAACACAAATATCCGGCCCCTCAGGCTCCACTGGCGGCGCAATTGCAGCCGTTACCCCTTGCTGAGACTCCAGGATGGGATCGTTTGGCATCCGCTGGAAACCGTCAGTCCAATCTGGATTTTCACTTGTCCAACCACCGTTCGGAGCGAGAAAGGTCTCGCCGGTGCGTATATTTCGCCAAACAACAACCGCCATAGTAACATGAACGTCCGGGGCCGGGGGTATAAGGCCTTCGGGTACTGGCTCCCACCACCCGGGTGAGGAGACGGGCTCGGAAGGTGGCAATGACACCGTAGGGGCAGGGGTCGCAGGTACCACTGGAGGGGCAATACCGATATCATCCGAAGGTGGGGGCAGCTGGGTCTCAAGGCTGGTCGCCGGCGCGACAGGCCCATTAACCGCCGCGGTGGGCGCCGCTTCAGGTTCTGGCGCAGATGTCGCAAGATCTGACCAAGCCTCCAGCGTCACAAGCTCCCAAAGGCCCGTCTGCGGATTGAAACGATGTGAACCCAGCGCGAAAGACATGGTCATTCCCTCAACATGGCGTAACGGTACTGAAGCCCAGGCGCAGGATCAAGTTTTTTCCGGGTAGGCCTGCTTGAGAAACCTGCCCTCTCGGACGGAAAATGAAACAGCAAAAAGGTGAAAATTTTGTACGCAAGCCACAGGAAATCAGGCCGGGGGGCTCCGCCGGGGTGGCCGCTCGCGTCAGCCAGCGACACGCGCAAGGTTGGTGAGGCGGCGGCGTGCCTAACAAACGCCTATTACCCCGGACCCCGCCAGGACTCAGCCCGCCAAAAACCTCAACACCGCCGCGTTGAAATCCGCCGGATTATCCGCCTGCACACTATGCGCGGCGCGCGCAATCGTCACACGCTGCGCATTGGGCATCACGCCTTCCAGCGCATCCAAAATGCGCCCGAATTGCGGTTGCGATTGATCACCCCCCACCAGCAAGGTGCGCGTCCTGATCCCCGCCGCCTCGGCCCGTGCATAAGGCTTGCGCTGTTCCTTGATTTGCCCGAGCAGCGTCGTCGCATTGTCGCGATTGACCGTCTTGCGCGCTTCCGAACGCTTCGTCCAGGCACCAGGGCCGCCGGTATGTTCAGCGACAACGGTCAAGCCTTCTTCAATCTTGCCTTCCGCAATCAGCGCCGCACCGCGCGCGAAGGCCGATGCCTGATTGCCCGCCGGCGGCGCACCGCCCAGGCTTTCATCCAATTCGCCGCCGGGTTCCAGCAGCACAACCGATTCCAGCAATTCCGGATGATGCTGCGCCACACGAAAGGCGATATGCCCGCCGCGCGAATGGCCAATCAAATGCACCTTGCCTTTGCCCAAGCCGCGAATGAAACCCGCCACATCCGCCATATGCCGCGCGATGGTGAAATCCCCATCTTCACGCCACTTATCCGGCCAGCAATGGCGCAGGCTGATCGCAATCGCGTGATACTTCGCGCCAAAGGCTTCCATCTGCCCCGCGAAGGAACGCTGATCGCCCAAAGTGCCATGCACCATCACCACAGGCGTGCCGCTGCCCGTTTCGGCATAGGCAATCGGATAACCGTCAACATTCAATATCGGCATGGAAATCTCCCTCAGGCGCTACGCGCGGCGGCGATCAACGCCTTGAAACGACGCACCACAGCGGGCAGCCCTTCAAAGACGCTTTGTGAAATCAGGAAATGCCCGATGGAGATTTCCGTCACTTCCTCCATCCGGGCGATGTCACTCACGGTTTCATAGGTCAGCCCATGCCCCGCATGGCAGAGCAAACCAGCGCGCCGCGCCGCCGCCACGCCAGCTTGCAACCGCGCCAATTGCGCGGGGCGATCCGCCACCGGCCCTTCGGCATAAGTGCCAGTGTGCAATTCAATCGCCAACGCGCCAATCGCGGCAGCCGCTTCAATCTGCGCCGCATCGGCTTCGATGAAGATGGAAACGCGCACATCAGCAGCGCGCAACCGTGCCACGGCTTCGCGCAAGAATGGCCCGGCGCGCAGCACATCAAGCCCGCCTTCGGTGGTCAGCTCCGCGCGTTTTTCCGGGACAATGCAGCAATAGGGCGGGCGAATGCGTTCCGCGAAGGCGACCATTTCCTCGGTCGCCGCCATTTCGAAATTCAAGGGCGCGGCGACCTCGGCCCGGATACGCTCCACATCACGATCCCTGATGTGGCGGCGATCCTCGCGCAGATGCACGGTAATCCCATCCGCCCCGGCTTCAATGGCGATGCGCGATGCCTCCACCGGGCAGGGATGCACACCACCGCGCGCATTGCGCAGTGTCGCCACATGATCAACATTCACCGAAAGATCGAGATGCTTCACGCTAAACCTCTCTTTTGAGCAAGCTCACCGGCAAGCCTGATGGCCGCGATCAGCGAAGCGGGATCAGCCAGCCCCTTGCCGGCAATATCCAACGCCGTGCCGTGATCCGGGCTGGTGCGGATGATGGAAAGCCCAAGCGTCACATTGACGCCACCCGCCATATCAATCGTCTTGATCGGGATCAGCGCCTGATCGTGATAAAGACAGATCGCCGCGTCATAGCCAGGCCGCGCAAGTGCGGTGAACATCGTATCGGGCGGCATGGGCCCGCGTGCATCAATGCCCTCCGCGCGGAGTGTCGCGATGGCGGGGGCGATGATGTCGATTTCCTCTCGCCCCATGGTGCCGGCTTCCCCGGCATGAGGATTCAAGCCCGCAATCGCCAAGCGCGGCGCGACAATGCCGAAATCGCGCTTCAGCGCGGCGGCCACAATGCGCGATGTTGCGATGATCATCTCGGGCGTCAGCCGTGCAATCGCTTTCGCCAAGGCTTCATGCACCGTCACCGGCACCACGCGGAGTTCCGGACAAGCCAGCATCATCACGGGCGGCACGCCCAGGCCGGCCAATTCGCCCAAGAATTCCGTATGGCCGGGATGCGGAAAGCCCGCCGCCGTCAGGCTTGCTTTCTGGATCGGGTTGGTCACCACGCCTGAAGCGCGGCCTGATGTGGCGAGCGCGACCGCTTCCTCAATCGCGGCAATCACCGCACCTGCATGGGCTGGGTTTGGCTGGCCGGGAACCACCGGCACGGCCAAGGGCCGATGCAGGATCGGCAGCGCCTGAGCAAATACCGCGCCCGCTTCTTCCGGTGCGCTGATCCGCGCCACCGGCACACCGAAATCGCGCGTGGCATCATCAATCAGCGCAAAGCACGGGCCGCTGCCATGCAAGGCGCGCCAGGCGCCGGCGGTGATTTCCGCGCCGATCCCGGCGGGCTCACCCATGGTCAGGATCAGCGTCTTCATGGGGCGGTTCTACCCCTATGCAAGGCGCGTGGCGAGGCTCTCCCCAGGGGTCACCACCACGCGGCTGACACCAATCACCTGCCCCAGATTGCCGCCGATCAGCGCCGCCATGCCGGGTTCCAGGTCGAAGCAGGTGATGGTGATTTCCATCTCCTCAAACCCTTGGCGAGCTTGGAAAAAATCAGGCGTCACGTCGCGCTTGGCAAAGGGCTGCAATACCCGCGGCAGCAGGCCGGGGCTTGGTTCGGCGCGCAGATCAAAGCGCGTGGTCAAAGGGGCAGAAAGCATGGCTTGGGTCCGGTTCAGGGTGGCGGGGCAATGCTGGGGCGGCCACCAAAAGGGCGCGCAGGCCCCAAGCCCGGCGCCTCAGGCGGCCGCGGCGGTAATTCGGAGAAAATGCGCCTGCAGAACCATAGACCGTGTTTAGCATATCCCGCGCCCAGGGCAAAAAAATACGGCGCGGTTGGGGGGCCCCGCGCCGTCAGAGTCTTACGTCTAAAGGAGGAGAAGCTATCAAACGGGGCGGAAAATCACGCCGCCCACCTGATTCTTGTGGCGCGAAAATGCCAAGCCGCTATTGATCTGGCGCAAATACCGTGACCAGACCGGCTGCCATGGGGCAGCAAGCCCGTCACCAGCAAATGAGGAGAGAATGTTCATGGCGCGTGTTGCACTTGTTACCGGCGGCCAAAGAGGCATTGGCGCCGCCATCAGCGAAGCGCTGAAGGCGGCTGGCCGGACCGTGGTTGCTTCCTATGCCGGCAATGATGCCGCGGCTAAGGCGTTTACCGATCGTACCGGTATCCCGTGCTACAAGTTCGATGTCGCGGATTTTGCGCAATGCGCGGATGCGATTGCGAAGATCGAAGCCGAAGTGGGGCCGATTGACATTCTCGTGAACAATGCGGGCATTACGCGCGATGCCACCATGCGCAAGCTGAACCGCGACATGTGGGATGCGGTGATCGATACAAACCTTGGTTCCTGCTACAATCTTTGCAAGCTGGTCTGGGAAGGCATGAATGCGCGCAAGTTTGGCCGCATTGTGAATATCGGTTCCGTGAATGGTCAGGCCGGGCAATATGGCCAGGTGAATTACGCCGCCGCGAAATCGGGCATTCATGGCTTCACCAAGGCGCTGGCGCAGGAAGGGGCGAAGCTTGGCATTACCGTGAATGCCGTCGCCCCCGGTTATGTGGATACCGAAATGGTGCGCGCCGTGCCGCCTGATGTGCTGGAAAAGATCATTGCGCGCATTCCGCGTGGCCGGTTGGGCAAGGCCGAGGATATTGCGCGCGGCGTGGTCTTCCTGACCGCCGAGGATGCGGATTTCATCACCGGGTCCACGCTGTCCATCAATGGTGGGCAGCATATGTATTGATGCCATGGGGGGCGCGCCCCCCCCTTTCATAAGGCCCGGCCCATGGCATGCTGGCCCCTGCAAAAGGGGGAAATGCCATGGGCTATGCGATACTCGCTTTCGACGGTAACGACCCAAGCCGCCGCGCCGCGGCGATGGACCGCCACAGGGCAGTGATCAGCCGCTGGGCTGAGGATGGGCGGATGCCCTTCGGCACGCCGCTCTTCACCGCGGAATGGGTGGCTTCCGGGTCGCTGATGATCCTGGATGTGCCGGATAGGGCAGGCGCGGAAGCCTATCTGGCGGAAGAACCCTTTTCGGTTGAAGGCGTTTGGGGCGATATCCGCATCCTGCCCTTCCGCATCGCGCCTTTGCCCTATCAGCGCCTGCCCAAGCCTGGCGATCCGGTGGCGACCACGCGCACCCATACGGTTGCCATCGCCTATGACGGCACGGATGCGGATGCTCCCGCCCGCCGCCAAGCCGCGCGGGGGGCGCATATCGCGCGCATGCAGCCCATGGCCGCCGATGGCACGCTGGCCATTGGCGGCGCCATTCTGGATGCGGCGGGGGAGCGCATGATCGGTTCCATTACCGTGACGCGCCACGCCAGCGATGAAGCCGCGCGCGCCTGGATGGCCGAAGACCCCTATGTGACGGGCGGCGTTTGGCAGGACATCACCCTGCATGCCACGCGCCTGGCCGCCCTGCCCTATCGGCCCTTGCCGGGTAGCGCCTGATGGCGCTGATTGAATATGCCGATGCCGTGCCCGAGGTGCGCGCGGTGTTCGACGACATCAAGGCCATGCGCGGTGTGGCTGATGTCAATAATTTCTGGAAGGCGCTGGCGGTGCATCCGCCAACGCTCAAGCGCACCTGGGAAAGCCTGAAGCAGGTGATGGCGCCAGGTGCGCTCGACCCACTCACCAAGGAAATGCTCTATCTCGCAGCCTCAGCGGCGGCGGGGTGTGCCTATTGCACCGCCTCCCACACCGCGGCTGCCAAAGCCAAGGGCATGACGGAGGCGATGCATGGCGAATTGCTCGCCGTGCTTGGCATGGCCGCCGAGACCAACCGCCTCGCCGAAGCTTTGCGCGTGCCGATTGATCAGGGGCTTTAGCCAATAAAAAACCCCGGAAGTTGCCCTCCGGGGTTTTCGTTCAGGCCGTCAGGCGCTGGTCAATCGCTGTTGCGCTGGCCCATGAAGGACAGCAGCAGCTGGAACAGGTTGACGAAGTTCAGATAGAGCGCGAGCGCATCCATCACGCTCCGCTTGCCGGCTTCATCCGTGCCTTCCGCATACGCGAATTGCACGTAATCGGCCTTGATGCGCTGCGTGTCATAGGCCGTGAGGCCAACAAACACGACCACACCAATCACGCTGATCGCAAAAGCGAGCGCCGAGGAGGCCAGGAAGATATTGACCAGACCCGCGATCAGAATGCCGATAAGGCCCATGATCATGAAGCTGCCAAAGCGCGTCAGATCCGCCTTTGTCGTATAGCCGTAAAGGCTCACGGCCGCGAACATGGAAGCGGTGATGAAGAAGGTGCTGGCGATGGACTGGCCCGTATAGCGCAGGAAGATGTTCGACAGGCTGGCGCCCATACAGGCGGCGAAAACCCAGAACAGCGCCTGCGTCGCGGGACGCGAGAGCTTATTGATGCCAAAGGACAGCACCAGGATGAAGGCAAGCGGCGAGAGCATCGCGGCCCAGCCAAGGATGGTCGGCGAGACGATGCGCGCGCCATTGGCGGCGCGGGTCACGGACCAGAACAACTGCTGCAACTCGGGCGAGGATGCGATCACATAGGCAACAATGCCGGTGACCAGCAGGCCGGATGCCATCCAGTTATAGACGCGGAGCATATATGCCCGCAGCCCGGCATCAATCGCGGCCGCATCGGCTGCGACGGGGCGACCCCAGCCGGTGGTGAAACGCGTGTCGGGACCAAAGGCCATGACGAGACAAACTCCTATTGATGGGGAGGATTCCCCTTAGGGGCATAATATGGATATTTCGTAACCCAGATCAATAGGGGGATCAGGGCGCCCGCATTACGTGGGGCGCCCTTACGCGATCAACGCTCCGCCGGTTCCACCCGGATGGCGGCGGCTTCGGCAAAGGCCACATCCACCCGATCACCGGGCTTCAGCGTCTTCAGGAATTCGCGCAATTCGGGGGCGCGCACTGCCACGGTGCGTTCCTCACGCGAAGGGCCGACAAAGCTCACGGTATTGGTGGCGGTATCCACAGCAGTAATCCGAACGCGGGCGCGGGTCGCTGCCGCCACCCCGGCGCCGGGCCGCGCGCCGGGTTCAGCGCGCGCAGCGCCGACCACGGTTTCTGGTTCAAGCCGGGTGCCAGGCGGCGCCATGCGCACGGCGACCGCTTCTTCAAAATGCACCCGCACCCGGTCGCCGCGCCTGATCTGGGCGAAGTTCCGCACTTCCGGACCAAGTTGAAGGGTCTGCGGCTTGTCATCTGGACCACGGACAACAATGGTCCGGGTACGGGTATCCACGCGATCCACCGCGCCCACGATTTCGCGCGTGGAGGAGGCAACAACCGGCGGCGGCGGATCGGTCGCGCAGCCGGCAAGTGCGAAAAGCGGCATGGCGAGCATGGCGCCCTGGCGCAGGCGCGCGGAGAGGTGAGCGAACATGATGTGGATTTCCTTCCTAATTTGCCGTCATTCAACGGCACCGGATTAAGGCATGGTCACGAAACAAAGGCAATTGGCGCCGTCAAGCAGCGCCTTCCTGCCAATAGCCCTGATGCGGCACCGCCCCTTCTTCTTCCAGGCAGGGCCCGACCACTGCCACCTTTTCCGCCGCGCTGTCCAAAACCGCCCGGCAGGAAAGGGACAGCCCCGCCGTATGGGGCTGCGCATTGCGCAAATGCAGAATGGCGCCCGCCGAAAGCCCATAAACCGCGCGGCCAATGCCGGTATAGAAAATGGCTGCGGAACACATGGCGCAGGGCTCGCCCGAGGAATAGATGGTGGCAGCCCGCAGCACATCGCGCGGCAGACCGGCGCGCAGCACCTCCTGCAAGGCATTCATCTCCGAATGCGCCAAAGTGCCGCCGCCGCCCTTGCCCTGGGTGGACCCGGCCTCGGCCAGCACCTGACCCTTCTCATCGGCGATCACGGCGGCGAAGGGGCGATCTCCCCGCGCCCGCGCCTCAGCCGCCAGCGCAAAGGCGCGGCGCAGCAGGCTGGCATCCAGCGCGGAGAGTTTTTCATCCTCGGCCATCTCAGGGCTTCCTATTCGTTACGCAGCAAGGGTGCCGCCTTGGCGCGCAGCGCGAAGGCCGTGCCGGCATATCCAAAACCAAGCGTGATGGCCATGCAGGCCAATACGGTCAGCGCCAGAGTGCCCGGCAGGAACACCCAATCGGCGCGCATCACAAAGCGCACCACGCCCCAGGAAGCCGCCGTGCCGGCGGCTGCCGCCAGCAAGCCCGCCGTCAGGCCAAGCAGGCCAAATTCCACCAGGAAACTTGCGCGGATTTGCGCACGCGTCGCGCCAATGGTCTTCAGCACAACGGAATCCCTGATGCGCCGCCTTTGCCCCGCCGCCACCGCGCCCGCCAGCACCAGCAAACCCGCCAGCAAGGTAATGCCGGCCACGGCGGAAAGCGCGAAGCCGATCTTCTCCAACAACCCCACCACCTGATCCAAGGCATCGCGCACGCGAATACCCGAAACATTCGGGAAGCGATCGGTCAGCAAGCGCAGCAATGCCGCTTCCTGCGCAACATCATTGCGCATGGTCGCGATATGCGTATGCGGCGCGGCGGAAAGCAAACCAGGGGACGCCACCAGCACGTAATTGATACCAAGCCCGCGCCAGGCAATTTCGCGAAGGCTTGCGATTTTCAGGGTGATGTCGCGCCCCAGCACATTCACGGTGATGGTGTCACCAACACCAACCCCCCAACCGCGCGCAAGTTGCGCATCGAAGGAAACCAAGGGCGGGCCGGCATAATCCGCAGGCCACCATTCCCCGGCCGCGAGCCGCGCGCCCTCGGGCGGGGTCGCGGAATATGTAAGGCCGCGATCACCACGCAAAGCCCAGGTGGTTTCCGGCGTTGCATTCACCTGCTCCGCCGGCACGCCATTCACCGCGACAATGCGCGCGCGCAGATTGGGCACGCTCCGGATTTCCGTCACACCTGGTTGCGCGCGGGCGAGTGCCTCAAACGCCTGTATCTGATCAGACTGGATATCAATGAAATAGAAATTCGGCGCGGCGGCGGGCATTTCATTGGCCAATTGCCGGCGCAGATTGCCTTCAATCAGCGCAATGGCGGCAAGCACCGTGAGCCCCACACCCAAGGACACAAGCATCAAGGGTGTCGGCGCGCCGGGGCGATGCAGATTGGCGAGCCCCAGGCGCAAGGCCGGGCGGCGCGCATGCGGCAGGCGCCGCGCGAGTGCCATCAGCGCCCCCGCACCAAGGCGGAACAGCAATAGCGTGCCGATCACCGCCACGATGAAGCTCCCGGCAAAGCGCGGGTTTTCCGCCGTGCCAATCACCAGGGCGGAAAGCGCTCCGGCTGAGACAAGGATCGCCGCCAGAATGCCAAGCCCAGGCCTGCCCACGCTTGGCGCCACCACATCGCGAAACAGCGCCGCGCCGGGAATGCTGCCCGCGCGGCCCAGCGGCCAAAGCGTGAAGGCCAGCGCCGTCAGCAACCCATAAGCCGCCGCCAATAAAAGCGGCACGGGATAGGGCAGGATGCGCGGCGCCACCGGCAGAATGGAAGCAAGCGCCGCCGCGCCAGCCCAGGTCAGCCCAAAGCCAATCACCAAACCAAGCACAATGCCAAGCAGCGCCAGCGCCATCACTTGAATCAGATAGGTCAGGAAAATCAGCGATGGCGGCGCGCCAAGGCAGCGCAGCGTCGCGATGGTGCGCGCGCGTTGCTCGAGCCAGGCGGAAACGCCGGTCGCAATGCCAATGCCACCCACCAGCAGCGCCGTCAGGCTTGCCAGCGTCAGGAAAAACGCCGCGCGATCCAGGAAGCGATTGACGCCGGGGGCAGCGACATCGGAACTTCTGATCCGCCAGCCGCTTTCCGGAAAATCACGCCGCAGATCAGCCATCAAGCGCTGCCGATCCACACCCGGCGGCAGCGCGAGCCGATATTCATAGGTCACGAGACTGCCCGGCTGAATGAGCCGCGTTGCGTCCAAGGACGCCAGAGCAATCATCGCGCGCGGGCCGAGCAAGGACGGGCTTGCGACCTTATCCGGTTCCTGGGTGATGGTGGCGCGGAAGGTCAGGCGCGCTTCGCCAATGCGCAGCACCGCGCCGGGTGCAATGCCAAGCTTTTCGGCAATGAAAGGATCAAGCAGGATATCACCCACACCAAGCGCCACGGGCGGGTCCACTTCAAGCGCGCCGTAAAGCGGATAGGCGCTATCCACCGCCTTCACCTCCACCAGCATGCGCTGGCCTGAGTCAGCCACGGCCATGGCGCGGAGCGTCACCACTTCCGAAACCCGCGCGCCCCTTGCCGCAAGCCAGGCGCGCGGTGCTTCACCCAAAGGCCGATAGGGGGAGGCGATTTCAACATCACCGCCCAGAATGCGCGCCCCATCCGCGGCAAGCCCGGCATCCACGCCGGCGCGCAAGGTACCGACCGCGGTGATGGCGGCAACACCAAGCGCAAGACACGCCAGCACAATACGCAAGCCCCGCAAACCGCCGCGCAATTCGCGCCGCGCGATTCTGAAGGCGAGTGACAAATTGCTCACGCCGCCACCCTTTGATCAGAAACGATCAGCCCATCTTCAATGCGCAATTGCCGCGGGCAGCGCGCCGCCAGCGCGGGGTCATGGGTGATCAGCAAAAGCGTCGTGCCAAGCCGCGCGCGGAGGTCAAACAACAGCGCCATGACTTCCTCGCCCTTGGCGCGATCGAGATTGCCGGTGGGTTCATCGGCCAAAAGCAAGCGCGGTTCCGCGACAAAGGCGCGCGCGAGCGCGACGCGCTGCTGTTCGCCCCCCGAAAGCTGCGCCGGGTAATGGCCAAGCCGATGCCCAAGCCCAACCGCGCGCAGGGCATCCGCTGCGCGGTCAAAGGCATCGCGCACCCCGGCGAATTCCAAGGGCACAGCGACGTTTTCCAGCGCCGTCATGGTCGGGATCAAATGAAAGGCCTGAAAGACAATGCCAAGCCTTTCGCGGCGGAAACGCGCCAGCGCGTCTTCCTCCATGGCGCCGATATCCGCGCCATCAATCAACAGCGTGCCGGATGTCGGGCGTTCCAGCCCGGCGAGTAACATCAGCAAGCTGGTTTTGCCGGAACCGGAGGGGCCGACGATCCCAACGGCTTCCCCCGCCGCGACTTGCAGATCAAGGCCGCGGAGGATGTTGATCTCGCCCGCCCCCGCCCTCACTTTGAAGCCAAGGCCGCGCGCTTCGATCAGGGGTTTGGTGACCCCGGCGCTGGCTGTTTCGGTAACGTGAAGGGCATCCATGGTATCGCCGCACTCCTATCCTGCCCGCGCATATGGTCGCAGATGGCTCGCGCGCCAATCGCTTGCGCTGGTCGCTTTGGCGACAATTCCGGCTGAGGCGGCGGAAATCCGGCTGATGATGCTGGGGGATTCCATCACCGCCGGGTATGGGCTGGCGCGCGGCGAAGCGCTGCCGGCGAGGCTTGAAGCCGCCTTGCGCGCCAAGGGCCGCGCCGTGCGCGTGATTGATGCCGGGGTTTCGGGCGATACCACGGCGGGTGGGCGGGCGCGCTTGGATTGGGCGCTGGCCGATAACCCCCATGCGGTGATTGTGGCGCTTGGCGGGAATGACGGGCTGCGCGCGCTGGAACCCCGCGCCAGCCGGGCCAATCTGGCCGCCATTCTGGATGCCTTGGCGGCCAAGCGCCTGCCCACCATGCTGGCGGGGATGCTGGCGCCGCCCAATCTTGGCGCCGAGTATGGGCGGGAATTTGCTTCGACTTTCAGTGACTTGGCCCGCGAAAGGCCAGGCGTGGTGTTCTACCCCTTCCTGCTGGATGGCGTGGCCGGCGATCTTTCCCTGAACCAGCCCGATGGCATTCATCCAAATGTCGCTGGCGTGGAGGAGTTGGTTCGTCGCATGCTACCTTATGTCGATTCGCTTTTGGGGAAGGTTGCTGCCCCTTAATGCGCCGGATCGTTGAGGAGGGACGCTGCCATGTTGCGCCTTTTCGTCGCTCTTGCCCTGCCTGCCGCCTTGCGCGCCGAAATCGCCGGTCTTGCCGGCGGCATTCCGGGTGCGCGCTGGGTGCCGCCGGAGAATTATCACCTGACCTTGCGCTTCATTGGCGAAATTGAGCCCTGGCGCGCCCAGGAAGTGGATGACGCGCTGATGGCGATCCGCGCGCGGCCCTTCACCTTGCAGCTTGCCGGCGTTGGCACTTTCGAGAAAGCCGGGCGCATCCAATCGCTTTGGGTGGGGGCGGAGCGCAATGACGCGCTGACCCATTTGCAGACCAAGGTGGAAACCGCTTTGCAACGCGTGGGGCTGGCGCCGGAACGCAAGCGCTTTTCGCCGCATGTGACGCTGGCACGCACGGATCGCGCCACGCCGGAAAAGCTGATGACCTTTGTGCAGGCCTATAATCTATTCCGCGCGACACCGGTGGAGGTGGAGCATTTCACGCTGTTTTCCTCCCGCTTGGGGAAGGAGGCTTCGGTCTATACGCCGGAAGTGGATTACGATCTGGTGGCAAGGGTGGCGGCGTGAGGCGTAAGACTTGGCAGCCAAGGCCCGCCGGATTAAGCACAATCCCGTGAAACGCCCCGCCACCTTATTCGCGCGCCTGATCGCCGCCCTGCTGCTGGTGCAGACAGTGCTGGCGCCCGCGCTGTGCCTTGCCCATGCGGCAAGCGCGGGTTTGGCGACGGTGATCTGCTCCCCGGATGGGGATCGCACGGTGCATCTGGGCGCCGATGGCCAGGAATTGCCGGCCCCGGAAGCGCATGGCGGCTTCTGCCTGGCCTGCCATGCCCTGCCGCAGGCGGATATCCCCGCGGCACCCATGCTCTCCGCCCCGGCGGAGCTTTCCAGCGCGGTTATCTGGCTCGCTTCTGGCGATGCCGGCTGGCGCCCGGCGGCGCGCGCCCCGCCTTACGACCCGACAGGTCCCCCAGCCTTCTCCTGAGGCCGCCCGAATGCGGGCGGCCAAAAGCCGTTCCCGTTATTCGACCTCAGGAGAAATTTCGTGTTCCACCATATTCATGCGCGGCTTTTCGCCGTTGCTGCCGCGCTGGCTGCCAGCGCCCTTACCGCTCAGGCGCAAACCAACACCCCGGCCACACCCAGCGCCACTTTGCCGCCCACCATTGTCACCGCCGCCCCCATCGCGGGCAGCCTGACCCGGCCATCTGATGAACAGGCCGCCGAGGAAGCCCGCCGCAACCCCGGCAATGTCACCATCGTCCCGGCCAGTGATTTCCGCGACAGGGCCGGCGCCACCACGATCAAGGACATGCTGCTTTATACGCCCGGCGTCTTCGCCGAGCCGAAATGGGGCGAGGATTCCAGGCTTTCCATTCGCGGTTCTGGCGTGGCACGCAATTTCCATTTGCGCGGTGTGCGGCTTTTCCAGGATGGGCTTTCCGTCAATCAGGCTGATGGCAACGGGGATTTCCAGGAATTGGACCCGCTGACCTTCCAGCGGGTTGAGGTGTTTCGCGGCGCCAATGCCTTCGCGCTGGGCGCCAATACGCTGGGCGGGGCGCTGAATTTCATCACGCCCACAGGCCGCACCGCGCCGGGCACCATCCTGCGTGGGGAAGGCGGTTCCTATGGCTTCGCGCGTGGCCAGGTGGCGCATGGCTGGGCGGAAGGGGCGCATGACGCCTGGGCCAGCTTCAGCGGCATGACCCAGGAAGGCTATCGGGACCATAGCGCCGGGCGCGCCTATCGCCTGAATGGCAATACTGGCTGGCAATGGGCAGACAATGCAGAAACCCGCATTTTCATCGCCTATAATAATATCTGGCAGCAAATCCCGGGCGCGGTCACGCGCAGCCAGGCGCTCAATAATCCGCGTGCGGCGGCCACGGCCAATCTGGTCGGCAATTACATGCGCAATGTCGAAGCAACCCGCATCGGAACCGTCACCGCCATTCGCCCGGAAGAAGGCGTGCTGGTGGAAGTGGGCGGCGGTTTCGTCAATCGCGAATTGGATCACCCGATCTTTCAATATATTGACCAGCGCACCGCCGATGTTTCCGCCTTTGGCCGGATGACTCTGGAACGGCAAATCGCCGGCATGGAAAACCGCACCATCATGGGGGTGAATGCCGCGTCAGGCCGTATTCGTGCCCGGCGCTTCAATAATGTCGGCGGAAATGCGGGTTCGATCATGAGGGCTAATTCCATTGATCGCGCCGAGAATCTCGATGCCTATCTGGAAAACAGCCTGGAAGTTGTGCCGGGGGTTGCGTTGATTGCCGGGGCATCCGGCGGCAAGGCCACGCGCGAAAGTGAGGATAGCTTTCTGAGCGATGGCAATAACTCCGGCAGTGGCGATTGGACTTGGATCAACCCGCGCTTTGGTGTGCTGTGGCAGGCAGCCGAAGGCGCGCAGGTTTTCGCCAACCTGTCCTGGACCACCGAACCGCCGACGCTTTCTGACCTGACACCGCTGACGACCGTAGGCGGTTTTTCGCTTTTGGATGCGCAACGTAGCGCAACTCTTGAAATCGGCTCTCGCGGCAAGCGCGGCGATATCACCTGGGAAGTCGCGGCCTATCATTCGCGGCTGCGTGATGAAATTCAGTTGCAGAATGTCGGCCCCAGCATGAACCAGGCGCGCAACCTGGACCGCACCATGCACCAGGGCATTGAAGCCGGGGCGGATTGGGTATTCCTGCGCGATATCGGCACGAAGGGTGATGGGCTGAGCTTCCGCCCCGCCTATACCTTCAGCGATTTCCGCTTTGATGATGATCCCACCTTCAAGAATAATGAACTGCCCGGCGTGCCGCGGCATTTATTCCGGGCGGAGATGCGCTATCGCCATCCCTCTGGCGCCTGGTTTGCCCCCACCACGGATTGGGTGCCGCAGGCCTATTATGTGGACAATGCCAATACGCAAAAAACCGATAGCTATGTGCTGTTTGGGCTGCGTGCCGGCTGGGATTTCGAAAACGGGCTTTCGGCCTTTCTGGAGGCACGCAATTTGGGCGACACGCGCTACATCGCCTCGGCCTCCGTCGCGGCGGTCGCGAATGCCAATTCCGCGCTTTACGAACCCGGCACGGGGCGCAGCGTTTTTGCCGGCCTGCAATATCGCTTTTGAGGAAGGATAAGCACCATGAAGAAGCTTTTTGTTCTTGCTGCGCTGCTTTGCGCCTCACCGGCGGTAGCGCATGTCACCATTGACCCACCCCAGGCCCAGGCCAATGGCTATATGCGTGCGGCCTTTCGCGTGCCGCATGGCTGTGGCCAGCAGGC
>JBIKXA010000150.1:0-8917 GCA_044356015.1 Roseomonas sp. | reverse complement strand
TCATCCTGCTTGGGCTTTTTCCAAGCTGGCCCATGCTATTGGTGGCCGCCGCCATGGCTGGGCTTGCCAATAGCGTCTATCACCCGGCGGATTATGCGGTGCTGGGTTCGGATATCAGTGAAGGCCGTGTGGGCCGTGCCTTTTCCTTGCATACGGCATGCGGCTTTTTGGGAGGCGCCATCGCACCCGCCTTCATGCTGGGTGTTGCTGCGCTGGGTGGCATGTCCTCCGCGATGATTGCCGGTGGCCTGGTTGGCCCGCTGGTCGCGATACCGCTGATCTTCGCCGCGCGGCAGGATGCCGCAAAGCCGCGCCCGGCAGCCGCCGCGCAGCGTGCAGCCGAAGCAGGCAGCGTGCGCCGTGTGCTGACCCCGGCCGTGATGGCGATGATGGTGTTCTTCATCATGCTGGCACTCGCCAATGGCGGCATTCATAGTTTCTCGGTCGCCGCCTGGGTGGCGCAGGGCATGACCCTGGAACTCGCGAATGGCGCCTTGACCGGCTATCTGTTCGCGAGCGCGATTGGCGTTTTGGCCGGCGGCTATATCGCTGATTGGACCAAGCGGCATGGGCTGGTGGCAACCTTTGGTTTCATCGCCGCCGCCAGCATGATGCTGCTGATCGGCAATGGCGCTTTCCAAGGTTACGCGCTGGTGATGGCGATGATCGCTTCCGGCCTGCTGACCGGCATGATCATGCCTTCGCGCGATATGCTGGTGCGCGCCGCAGCACCACCGGGCCAGGCGGGCGCGGTGTTTGGCATTGTCTCCACCGGCTTCAATATTGGCGGCATGGTGGGGCCGCCGCTTTTCGGCTGGTTGCTGGAAGCGGGTGAGCCGCGGCTGATCTTCATCACCACGGCGGGCTTCATGCTGCTGACGGCCGTTATGGCGATTGGGCAGGAATGGCGGCTCGCGCGCCGGCGCCGCACGGCAATGACCGCCGCGGAATGATCAGGCCTTGAAGTAAGCCAGCAACGCCGACAGCGTTGCGATGGAAATCAGCGTGGAAAGCAGCACGGTCGCACCGGAAGCGCCCACGCCGGTATCGTAACGCCGCGCCAAAAGAAACGCGTTGGCGCCGGTGGGCAGCGCCGAACTCACCACCGCCACGGCCGTTTCCAAGGGTGAAAGCCCAAGTGCCCAACAGGCGCCCCAAGCAAGCGCAGGCATTAGGGCGAGTTTCAGGAAACTGGCAAAACCGACCTCGGCCCGCGCCCCGGCCAGAGAAAACCCGGCAAGCGATCCGCCAAGGCAGAATAGGGCCAGCGGCGGCCCCGCCGCGCCGAGCAATTCCAACACGCGGCGCATCGGCGCCGGCACCGGAATGCCAAGCCCCTGCCACACGAAGGCCAGGAATACCGCCATCACAATCGGATGCCGCAGCACGCCAAGTAGCGTGGCGCGCAACACGCGCGATAGCGGCGCCTGACTATGCAGCCCAATCTCTGCCACCACGGTTGCGACACTCAGCAAAACCATGGAATGCAGCGCCAGAATCGCCAGCAATATGGTCAGCCCGGCCTGACCAAAAGCCGCAGTGATCAAGGGAATGCCGAGCATGACGGTATTGCCGAAGCTGGCATTCAGCGCGAATAGCCCCGCCGCACCGATCCCCTGGCGCAGCCGCGCCCGGCCCAGCCACAGCGCAATGCCATAAATCAGCATGGACGCGATGAAAAACGCGAAGGCCGCCGGCCCGCCACCCTCATGCCCCGAAGTGCCGCCATTGAACAACAAACAGGGCGAGGCGATGGAGAAGGTGAAGAAATTCAGCCCGCGAAATCCGCCATCATCCACAAAACGCCAGCGGGAAGCGGCATAGCCCAGCGCGATAATCGCAAAGACCGGCAGGACAATGCCAAGAACAATGCTCACGCGCCGAGCAAGCCCTTGATGAAGCCTGCCATGCCTGGCTGACGAGCCCGCGTGCTGCGCGCGGCGTGCAAAATCGCGCGCGCTGCCGCAACCGTTGCGGTGAAATCCTGATTGATCAGCACATGGTCAAATTCATCCCAATGGCTGATTTCTTCGCGCGCCGCCACCATGCGCTTGATGATTTCTTCCGGCCCATCCTGGCCGCGCAGTTGCAGCCGACGTTCCAGCTCTGCCATGCTGGGCGGCAGCAGAAAAATGCTGACGACATCGGCCGGCATGCTGATCTTTAACTGCCGATGACCCTGCCATTCAATATCGAACAGCACGTCTCGCCCCTCGGCCAAGGCCGCTTCAACCGGCGCGCGCGGCGTGCCATAGCCGCGGCCAAGAAACATCGCATGTTCCAGCAAATCACCGCGCGCGATCATGGCGTGATATTCAGCCATATCCCGGAAATGATAATGCACGCCATCCTGTTCACCCGGGCGTGGCGCGCGGGTGGTGACGCTGACGGAAAGCTCTAACTCCGCCTCGGTATCCAAAAGGGCCCGCGAAACGCTGGTTTTGCCCGCCCCCGGCGGGGCGGCGATTACCAGACAAACACCGCGACGCTTCATGGCCGCTTACTCCACATTCGCCGCTTGTTCGCGCAGGCGTTCAATCGCGGCTTTCAGATCAAGCCCAAGCCGTGTGAGTGCCACACTCGCGGATTTGCTGCAGAGCGTATTGGCCTCGCGCACGAATTCCTGCGTCAAAAACTCCAACCGCCGTCCCACCGCATCGCCGGAAGCCAATAAGGCACGCGCTTCCGCGATATGGGCGTTCAGCCTATCAATCTCCTCCCGCACATCGGATTTGGCGGCGAGCAGTGCGACCTCGGCGGCGAGGCGCTCTTCCGGCACGCGGCGTTCACCTTCCAGCAGCGCGGCCAGGCTTTCCAGCAAGCGCGCCTTTTGCTGCGCGGGCTGATCCGCCGCCGCATCGCGCGCCAGCACCACCAAGGCCGCGATTTCATCAATCAATACAGCCAGAATTTCCGCGAGGCGCGCCCCTTCCGCCGCACGCGCCTTGGCGAGCCCTTTCAGCGCGGTATCGAAACCCTTGGCCACGGCGGCGCGGCGCGCATCCTCGGCGGCCTCATCCAATTCCGTGCTTTCAGCGCGCAACACGCCCGGCAGGGTCAGCAGCGCCTCGGCGCGCGGCGGTGGGGCGCCCGGAATCCGCGCGGCCAGATCGAGTGCCAGGCGCAGGGCCTGGTCCAGGGCTACGGGGTCTGGTGTCAGCCGGGGGCCGGTTTTTTCCTCGCGCTTGATGGTCAAGGTGGCGGATATATTGCCGCGCTTGAAGACCTTGCCCGCCGCATCGCGCAAGGCCGGTTCCAGCGCGTCAAAGCCATTCGGCAGGCGCAGGCGCAAATCGAGCCCCCGCCCATTGACGCTGCGCAGTTCCCAAAGGAATGAAGCGCCATCGGGCAGGGTGCCATCGGCACGGGCGAAACCGGTCATGGATGCAAGCTTGGCCATGCTCCGTTTTTGCCCCAGGAGGAATGATATGCAAGCGCTTTGGCGAAATGTGCTGATTACCGGGGCCTCATCCGGCCTGGGCCGCGCTTTGGCGGAAGCCTGCGCCGCGCCTGGCGTGGTGCTGCATCTGTCTGGCCGCGATGCCGTCAGGCTTGAGGAAGCTGCCATTGCCTGCCGCGCGCGTGGCGCCGAAGTGCTGCCCCGCGTCATGAATGTTTGCGATGCCGATGCCATGGCGGGCTGGATCGCGGGCGCCGGGCGGCTTGATCTGGTGATTGCAAATGCCGGCATTTCCGCCGGTACCGGGGGCGTCACGGAACCTACCACTCAAACGCGCCTGCTTTTTGAAACCAATGTCACCGGCGTTTTGAATACTGCCCTGCCAGCGCTGGAGGTCATGGCCGCGCAAACCCCTGGCACCGATGGGCTGCGCGGGCGCATTGCTGTGGTTTCCTCCGTCGCGGCCTTTGTCGCGGCCCCGGGTGCGCCGACCTATTGCGCCACCAAAGCCGCGGTGCAGCGCTGGGCCGAAGCCCTGGATGCCACGGAACGCAAGCGCGGCATTCGGCTGCACGCGATTTGCCCCGGCTATGTCCGCACGCCCATGACCGAGCGCAACAAATTCCCCATGCCGTTTTTGATGGATGCGGATGAGGCAGCGCGGCGGACACTGGCGGGCCTCGCACGCGGCAAAACCCGCATCGCCTATCCCTGGCCAACTTATGCGCTGGCGCGCTTCGCAGGCAGCCTGCCGATTTCCTGGCGGGCCGCGATTTTCAGCCGCCTGCCCGCCAAGGATGGCAACATTTAGCCGTTCGGCTTCAGCATCTGGCGCAGCACGCTGCCGTCCGACAGCCGATCAAACCCTTCATTGATTTCTTCCAACTTCACCACGCCGCTTTTCAGCTTATTCACCGGCATCTTGCCGCGTCGATAAAGCGAGAGCAGGCGCGGAATGTCTCGTTCCGCGACACAGGAACCCATATAGGAACCGCGAATACTCTTTTCCTCCGACACCAAAGACGCATGCAAATAAGACACTGAAGCATTCACATTCGGCAAGCCAGCGCTGATGGTGCTGCCGCCGCGTGCGGTAATGGCAATGGCAAGCTGCATGGCGGGGATGGTGCCGGCGGTTTCAATCACCGTATCCACCCCGCCATCCGTCGCATCGCGCACCGCCGCCGCGCAATCATCATTGCCGGCCAGGAAGACATCCGTCGCCCCCCATTCCTTGGCCTGTTCCAGCTTTTTCGGATTGGTATCAATGGCGATGATGCGATCCGCGCCTGATGCCACGGCAGCGAAAAGCGCATTCATTCCAACGCCACCCAAACCCACCACGGCAACATTCTCACCTGGCTGCAATCGCGCCGTATTGATCACGGCGCCCGCGCCGGTCATTACCGCGCAACCGAAAATCGCCGCGTCATCCAGCGGGATGTCCTTGTCAATCTTCACGGCGGAACGCCGTGCCACCACGGCGAACTGCGCAAACAGCGACAGGCCGCTATTGTGGTTTACATAATTGCCATCAAGCCGCCTGATGCGCTTGGCACCACTCACCAGCGAACCCGCCGCACGGGCCGCATTGCCGCTGGGGCAGATATTGGGCCGGCCCCGCGCGCAATACCGGCAGGTGCCGCAGGAAGAAGCGAAAACCGTGATCACATGATCACCGGGCTTGAGGTCCGTCACCCCCGCGCCGCATTCGCGCACAACGCCTGCGCCTTCATGGCCAATCACAATCGGCAGAGGGCGCGGGCGCTGGTTTTCAATAGTGGAAAGATCAGAATGGCAGAGCCCGGCTGCGGCAATTTCGATCAGGATTTCACCAGGGCCGGGTGGGTCAAGCTCCACTTCCTCCACCACCAAGGGGCGCGTCTCAGCATAGGGGCGCGGCAAGCCCTGTTCGAATAGGATGGCGGCTTTCATGCGCATCGGTGCTTCCTCCTGGTCACGTTACCGATCAGCTTGCACCCACGGCGCGCCATTCGGCAATCAGGGCATCCGCGGCGCGGTTCATATCATCACTGCCATTATAGCCGTGGAAGGAAATGCGGATGCGCCCGCGCCCATTCCAGGCCAGCACACCACGCCGCGCCATGCCATCCACAATCGCCGCCGCTTTGGGGTGTTCCGCGCAAACACTCGCACCATGCCAGCGCGGGTCGGGCGGCGTGGTGGAAGGGATGCCGGCGGCGCGCAAGCGTTCCAGCAGCGCGACAGTCAGGCGCTGCACATGGGTTTCAATCGCCTCAGGCGCATGGGCTTCCAGATAACGCACCGCCGAATCCAAAACATAAAGCCCAAGATGCGATGGATTGCCGCGCGTGAAGCGCGCCCCACCTGGCAGTAGCGCCGGCGTTTCCGACCAATCCGGCCGGCCCATGGAGGCAATCGAATGCCACCCCGCCGTACTCGGCAGCCAACCCGGTTGCCGCGTGGGATTCCAATAGGCGAGCGCGACACCTGTACATCCCAAAACCCATTTATAGCAGGCAGAAAAAGCGAAATCCGCGATATCGGCATGGATCGGCATCCAGCCCGCGCCTTGCGTGAAATCCACCACCAGAAGCGCGCCCACCTTATCCGCTGCCGCGCGCAGCGCGACCAGATCATGCCGCGCCGCATTCAGGAAGGACACCGCGCTGATGCCGATCATGCGCGTGGAGCCATCAATCGCGGCGACGAAGCTGGCGGGATCGGCGGCCTTGGCAAAGCGCAGCGTCACTTTCGGTTGGCGTTGCAAGGTAAGTGGTGCGACGACCGAGGGATATTCATCCGGGTCCACCAGCACCGTATCGCCCGCGCGCCAATCCAGGCTTTCCACCACCATGGAAACACCCTCAGCCACTGAAGACACAAAGCCGATATCGGCGGGTGCCACGTGAAATAATCGCGCGGCGCGGGCGCGGGCCGCTTCCATCATGGCTTCCTGCCGATCGCGCCCGGCGGGGCCATCCGATTTGTCTGCGGCATAGGCGGCAAAGGCTGCGTCATGCTGGCGCAGAAATGGCGTCTCACCGGCGGCGCAAAGATGCGCAATGCCGGGGGCGATGCGGAAATCGGCGGGGTTGAATAGTGGTGATGCGATCATGCGTTCTGCCCTTTGGCTTCCCGACATTCAAATCCCGATCCGCGCATGCGTCAAAACCGAGACTTGCAGCGCGCGCACTGATAAGCTGCGGGCCATGAAAGGTGATCCACCCTGCCCGCGCTTGTGATCCTTGCCGCCTATGTCCTGCTGGTCGCGCTACCGGTCGCGCTTGGCTGGTGGCTGATCGGCCCGGCACGGCCATGGATGGAAGAAGCCTCCAGCGCCATTGCCATGATGGCGACTGCGGCGCTGTTGCTGGAATTTCTGCTCTCTGGCCGGTTCCGCGTGATCAGCGCCGGTATTGGCATGGATCGCAGCCTGCGCTGGCATCAGGTTTTCGCGCAAATCCTGACAATTGCCGCGCTGCTACATCCGCTTTTCTATCTCAGCCCAAGCGGCGCAGCCTTTCATCGCCCGGATGATCCAAGTGGCGTGCTGGTGCTTGGCTTGGATGCAGGCTCGCTCATTTCTGGTGCTTTGGCTTGGTTGCTACTCGGTTTACTGACCATCACAGCCATCCGGCGCGATGATCTGCCCTATCGGTATGAGGTTTGGCGGGTCAGCCACGGGCTCGGCGCGGTGCTGCTGGCGGCGCTCGCGTTGCATCATGCTATCTCCGCCGGGCGCTATTCGTCGGCGCCGGCGCTGATGGCCTATTGGCTGTTCTTGTTCACCATCGCTCTCGGCAGTCTTTTCGCCATTTACCTCGTCAGACCCTTCCGACTGGCGCGGCGACCCTGGCGCATTGCCGCGTTGGAACGCGTGGGCGATCGGCTTTGGTCGCTGACTTTGGAACCGGATGGCCATGCAGGCCTTTCCTATCGCGCCGGGCAATTCGCCTGGCTGCGGCTGGATTGCTCGGCCTTTTCGGTGCGCGAGCATCCTTTCTCCATCGCCTCAGCCCCTGCCGATGGGGCGGCGTTGCGGTTCCTCATCAAGGAAGTGGGAGATTTCACGCGCCAGATCGGCACGCTTCCGCTTGGTGCGCGCGCCTTTGTGGATGGGCCGCATGGCGCGCTTTGTCTGGAAGGCCAGCGGGCGCCCGGCATTTTCATGATCGCCGGCGGCGCGGGGCTGGCGCCGATGCTTTCCCTGCTGCGGGACGCCGCGGCGCGCGGCGAAACCCGCCCCATCACCTTGCTGTATGGCAATCGGCATGAAGGGCAGATGATCGCATCGGCAGAATTGGCCGCGCTCGCCGGGCGCTTGCAGCTTGAATTGCGACATGTGTTGCAGGAACCGCCGCCTGGCTGGACGGGCTTCGCCGGGATGATGACCCCCGAATTGATCCAGGCCGAAGCGGCGCAGGCGGCGCGGGAGGGTTGGGTTTTCCTGCTCTGCGGTCCCGGCCCCATGATCCGTGCCGCGCATCAGGGGTTGCGCGCGCTTGGCGTGCCCCGGCGCCGCATTCTGGAAGAGCGTTTTTCGGTATTCTGAGGCCCCACCTGCCTTCATCATGCCAAGCTTTCGCGGCATAAGGCTTGGAAGTTTATTTCGGGGGAATCGTCCTGTGCCGTTGAAGCCGCTCAAGAAAGCCGTGCTGCCCGTTGCCGGGCTTGGCACGCGTTTCCTGCCCGCCACCAAGACCATGGCGAAGGAAATGCTGCCCATCGTGGACAAGCCGCTTATTCAATACGCGGTGGAAGAAGCGCGTGCCGCGGGGATTGAACAAATCTGCCTGATCACCGGGCGCGGCAAGACCATGCTGGTGGATCATTTCGACATTGCCTATGAGCTGGAGAAAACACTCGCCGAACGCGGCAAGGAAAAGGAATTGGCGGCACTGCGTGCTGATGCGGTGCTGCCTGGTTCCATCATGTCGGTGCGCCAGCAAGTACCGATGGGCCTGGGCCATGCCATTTGGTGCGCGCGCGCCTTCATTGCCGATGACCCCTTCGCGATCCTGCTGCCCGATGATCTGATGCAATGCGAAGTATCCTGTACCGCGCAGCTTGCCGAAGCCTATCGCGAAACCGGTGGTAATGTTGTCGCGATTGAGGAAGTGCCGCGCGACCGCGTGAACCGTTACGGCGTGCTTGATGTGGCGGAAGATCACGGGCGGCTGGTATCCGTTAAGGGCCTGGTGGAAAAGCCGCCGATTGAAAAGGCGCCATCTAACCTCACGATTATCGGCCGCTATGTGCTGATGCCGGAAGTAATCGGCCATTTGGCCCGCATGGAAAAAGGCGCAGGCGGGGAAGTGCAATTGACCGATGGCATGGCGAAGCTGATTGGCACGCAACCCTTCCATGGGCTGCGGTATGAAGGGCGCCGGTTTGATTGCGGCGATAAGGCTGGTTTTCTGGAAGCGCAGGTGGCTTTCGCGCTGGCGCGGCCCGATCTGGCGCCGGCCATGCGCGATATTTTGAAGCGGTATGCGTAACGTTTAACCGGGGATCATGGCGCGCACCAGCGCC
>JBIKXA010000023.1:0-28275 GCA_044356015.1 Roseomonas sp. | reverse complement strand
GCGGATATTCTGGACCGTGTCGCCGCCTTCCGCCGGCCATCCCAGGCCTGGAACCGCGCCCGCGGCCTGCCGCGCGCCGCCTGGGGCGGGGCGGTGGCCCATGCCGGCGTTGGCGTGATGTTTGCCGGGCTGGCCGGTATGGGTCTGGCCACCGATGCGCTGGTGGCACTCAAGCCCGGGGAATCCACCCGGCTTGCCGGCTATGAATGGCGGCTTGAGAGCATTCGCGATGTGCAGGGCCCGAATTGGTCGTCCCGCCGCGCGACCATCACAGTGTTGGAAAATGGGCGCGTGGTCACGGTGCTGACGCCGGAAAAACGCTTCTTCCCTGTGGGGCGGATCCATACGACCGAAGCGGCGATCCATACCAATACCATTCGTGATCTTTACGCTGTGCTGGGCGATGAACGTGATGGCGGCGGGGTTGTGCGCCTGCATCATAACCCGCTGGCGCCTTGGATTTGGTTTGGTGCTGGCATCATGGCCTTGGGCGGCGGGCTATCGCTGTCTGATCGGCGGATGCGGGTTTCCGCGCCTTCCCGCAAGGCCGCGCCCGCGCCGGCATGAGTGACGCGGCTTCACCAAAGCGCTCTCGGCGCTGGTTGCTTTTTGCGCCGTTCGGGCTGGCGGCAGCGGCGGGCGTTGGTTTCTACGCCATGCTGCAGGGCTTGCAGGATGGCAGCTATGACCCGCGCGGCGTGCCTTCCGCCTTGCTCGGCCGGCCAGCCCCGGAATTCAGCCTGCCGCCCTTGGAAGGCGTTGACCTTCCCGCCCTGGCAGCAGCGGATTTGCGTGGACCCCTGCCCGGTCCTGTGCTGGTCAATTTCTGGGCTTCCTGGTGCGCACCCTGCATCATTGAACATCCGCAATTGATGCGCCTTGCGCGCGAAGGCGTCGCGGTTCACGGCATCAATTACAAGGATCGCGTGGCGGAAGCCGGGGCTTTCCTGCGTCGCCACGGCAACCCGTATCGCCGCCTGGGGCGCGATGAACCCGGGCGCACCGCCATTGATTGGGGCGTCTATGGCGTGCCGGAGACCTATTTGCTCGACCGCCAGGGCCTGATCCGCTGGCGCTGGGCCGGCCCCATCACCGCCGATACGCTGGAGAAGGATTTGCGCCCCCTGCTCAGGAGATTTGCGTGACACGCTGGCTTTTTCTCTGGCTGCTGCTGGCCTTGCCGGCCTGGGGCGCGGTGGGGGACCCCAATGACCGCCTGCCCGACCCGACCAAGGAAGCGCTGGCGCGGGAGATCGGGCGCGAATTGCGCTGCCTGGTCTGCCAGAACCAATCCATTGAAGACAGTGACGCGCAGCTGGCGCGGGATTTGCGCCGCCTGGTGCGTGAACGTGTCGCGGCTGGTGAGGATCAGGCGGCTGTCATTCGCTTTGTGCATGAACGCTACGGCGATTTCGTTTTGCTGCGCCCACCCGTGACGGCAGCGACGTTGCTTCTTTGGGCCACGCCCGTGCTGGCCCTTGGCGGCGGCATTGCGGTGATCATGCTCCGCCGCCGCCGCGCCATTGCCGAAGCGGCAGCACTTTCCCCAGAAGAAGCGCGACGCCTGGCCGAGCTTGATCGCGGGGCGGCATGATCTGGATTGCGCTTTTGCTGCTGGCCTTGGCGGCCATGGTGCCGCTGGTGGCCATGCTATTCCGCCCGGTGGTGGCGCGCGGGCGGCGTGAAGCGGATGTGGCGCTCTATCGCGCCCAATTGGCCGAGCTTGACCGTGAGGCCGCCGCAGGCCGCCTGGAAGGGGATTCGCTCCGCGCCGCACGGGTGGAAGTGCAGCGCAGATTGCTGCAGGCGCCGGAGGAAACAACCCCCCTGGCGCAGGGCCGCGCCCTTGGCTTGCTGCCGCTGGTGTTTCTGATCCCTGCCGCCGGGCTTGGGCTTTATCTGCTGCAGGGCACGCCGGATATGCCATCCGCGCCGCATCGCGAAAGGGCCGAGATTGCCGCGCGCGATGATGCCTTGCTCAACCGCCTGCGCGAAAGGCTGGCCGGGCTTGACCCAATGAGCGAGACAGCACGGCAGGGCTTTGTCATGCTGGGCAATGCGGAACGCAGCCGCGGCAATGCCGATGCGGCGGCTGAGGCCTGGCGCCGGGCCCTCGCGTCCCGCTTTGATGTGGAATTGGCCGGCGATCTGGTGGAGATGGAAATCGGGCGCGGGGAATTTGTCGCCGCTGGTCCGATTTTGCTGCGCGCCTTGGCCGAGGCACCGCAAGAACCGAAGCTGCGCTTTCTGCTGGGTGTGGTGGAGGCCGAGGCAGGACATCCGGAACGCGCGCGGGCAACCTGGCGCGCGCTGCTGGCCGATAGCCCGCCGGATGCACCCTGGCGTGCCTTGGTGGAGAGGCGCTTGGGGGCTTTGCCGTGATCGCGTACCCGCCGGGCATGGAACGGGCTGCATCCCACAACAGCGCCCCGGTTGCCTGAGACCGCCCCGCGCCCTATAGCGCCCAGGGTTCAGAAACAGCCATTAAGGTTCCCCCACACGTGGCCACCATCGCCGCCCCCGACGCGCCCAACCCCGCGCTCGCCGCCCAGGCGGCCATTCTTGCCCGCCCGCTTGATGATCCGCGCCGCATGGCCAATGCCATTCGCGCCTTGGCCATTGATGCGGTGGAGCAGGCCAAATCCGGCCATCCCGGCATGCCCATGGGCATGGCCGATGCCGCGACCGCGCTGTTTGCCGGTTTCCTGAAATATGACGCCGCCGACCCGCGCTGGCCGGACCGGGACCGCTTTGTCCTTTCCGCCGGCCATGGGTCCATGCTGCTTTATGCCTTGCTCCATCTGACAGGGCATGAGGGCATGGGCGCGGATGATCTGAGGCGCTTCCGCCAATTGCATTCCCCCGCCGCCGGCCATCCGGAATTTGGCGAACATCCGGGGATTGAAACCACCACCGGCCCGCTCGGCCAGGGGATTTCCACCGCGGTCGGCATGGCCATGGCGGAACGCATGATGGCGGCGCGATTCGGTGCCTCGCTCGTGGATCACCGCACCTGGGTGATCGCTTCCGATGGCGATTTGCAGGAAGGCGTGGCGCATGAAGCCGCCGCCTTGGCCGGCCATTACGGGCTTTCCAAGCTGACGGTGCTTTGGGACGACAATCATATTTCGATTGATGGCGACACCGCGCTGTCATTTTCCGAAGATGTGCTGAAGCGCTTCCAGGCCTATGGCTGGGCCGTGCGGCGCGTGGATGGGCATGATGCGGGCGAATTGGCCGCCGCCATGTCCTGGGCCATGCGCAACCGCAAGCCGACCCTGATCGCCTGCCGCACCATCATTGGCCTTGGCGCGCCGACCAAGGCGGGAACGGCGGGCAGCCATGGTGCGCCCTTGGGGGCCGCCGAAGCCGCCGCCGCGAAGCAGGCTTTGGGTTGGACCGCAGCACCTTTTGAAGTGCCCGCCGATATCAAGGCGCTCTGGGAAAGCGCCGGCAAGCGCGGCGCGGGCGCGCGGCGTTCCTGGCTGAAGCGCATCGCCAAACACCCGCAGCGCGCGGAATTTGAACGCGCCATGGCGGGGCGCCTGCCGGAAGCTTGGAATGAGGCTCTGTCCACGCTCCGCGCCCAGATCGCGACCGACAAGCCAAAGCTCGCAACGCGTGTGTCCAGCCAAAAGGCGCTGGAGGCTTTGGTGCCCTCCGTGCCGGAAATGGTTGGCGGTTCGGCGGATTTGACCGGTTCCAACAACACCAATGTGAAGGGCGTGCCGGCGATTGCGCCGGGCAATTTCAGCGGGCGCTTCGTCCATTGGGGCGTGCGCGAACATGGCATGGCGGCGGCCATGAATGGCATGGCGCTGCATGGCGGCATCATCCCCTATAGCGGCACCTTCCTGGTGTTCAGCGATTACCTCCGCCCCGCCGTGCGGCTGGCGGCACTCATGCGTCAGCGCGTCATCCATGTGCTGACGCATGATTCGATCGGCCTTGGCGAAGATGGCCCGACGCATCAACCGGTGGAGCACCTCGCTTCCTTCCGCGCCATGCCGAATGTCCATGTGTTCCGCCCGGCAGATGCGATGGAAACCGCGGAATGCTGGGAATTGGCGCTGCGGCGTGCGGATGGGCCTTCCTTGCTGGCATTGTCGCGCCAAAACCTGCCGACGCTGCGGACCGATACGGC
Organism: Roseomonas sp.; assembly: GCA_044356015.1. Lineage (GTDB taxonomy): Bacteria > Pseudomonadota > Alphaproteobacteria > Acetobacterales > Acetobacteraceae > Neoroseomonas. Next base: position 24,131 of record JBIKXA010000023.1, on the reverse strand, counting down.
CGAGAATCGCTCGGCCCGTGGCGCCTATGTGCTGGCGGAAGCCGATGGCGCGCGCCAGGCGACGCTGATCGCGACGGGTAGCGAAGTATCTCTTGCCATGGCGGCGCGCGATGCCTTGCAAGCCGTTGGCGTTCCAACCGCTGTGGTGTCCTTGCCGTGCTGGGAAATCTTCGCCGCCCAGGATGATGCCTATCGCGCCAGCGTGCTGGGCAGCGCGCCGCGTTTTGGCATTGAAGCGGCGGTTGGCTTTGGCTGGGAACGCTGGCTTGGCGCGGATGGTGTTTTCATCGGCATGGCGGGCTTTGGCGCCTCGGCGCCTGCTGATGATCTGTTCAAGCATTTCGGCATTACGCCGGAAGCCGTGGTTGAAGCCGTACGCAAGCGGCTTGGGGTTTGATTTCAGCTTCTTTGGGGAAGGAAAAGATTATGGCCGTCAAGGTTGCCATCAATGGGTTCGGGCGCATCGGGCGCCTTGTTTTGCGCGCGATGATTGAAAGCAATCGCCGCGATGTGGAATGCGTTGCCATCAATGACCTTGGCAGTGTGGAAGCCAATGCGCATCTGTTCCGCTATGACAGCGTGCATGGCCGCTTCCCCGGAGAAGTCGCGGTGGATGGCAACAGGATCATCATCACCGCCAATGGCCGAATTTATGCGCCGATCATCGTCAGCGCCGAGCGTGACCCGACCAAGGTGCCCTTCCAGGGCGTTGATGTCGCCATGGAATGCACCGGCATTTTCACCAGCAAGGAGAAGGCTTCCGCGCTGATTACCGCAGGTGCGCGCAAGGTGGTGATCTCCGCCCCTGGCGACAATGCGGATGCGACCATCGTCTATGGCGTCAATCACAAGACGCTGACCAAGGACATGACGGTGATTTCCAACGCGTCCTGCACCACGAATTGCCTCGCACCCGTGGCCAAGGTGCTGCATGAGAATTTCGGCATTCTGCGCGGCTATATGGTGACGATCCACGCCTATACGGGCGACCAGAACACGGTTGATACGCTGCACAAGGATTTGCACCGCGCCCGCGCTGCGGCGGTTTCCGCCATCCCGACCTCCACCGGCGCGGCCAAGGCGGTGGGCCTGGTGATGCCGGAATTGAAGGGCAAGCTGGATGGCACGGCCATTCGCATCCCGACCCCCAATGTCTCGCTCGTCTCGCTGGATTTCGTGCCGGCCAAGGAAGGTGTCACGAAGGAGGCTGTGAATGCCGCGATGAAGGCAGCGGCTGAGGGCGAATTGAAGGGCATTCTTGGCTATAATACTGAACCGCTGGTCAGCATTGATTTCAACCACAATCCGGCGTCTTCCACCTTTGATGCGACGCAGACACAGGTGGTGGATGGCGGCCTGGTGCGCGTGCTGTCCTGGTATGACAATGAATGGGGTTTTTCGAACCGCATGAGCGATACCGCCGCGCTGTTCGGTTCGCTTTAGTGCGGGCCCAGTTCACATTCGTTCACTGGACACGCACTAAAGATATGTTTGGTCGCATTTTCCGAGTCGCCAAGTGTTCCCACTTGGCTTGAAAATGCTCCGGTTCCAAATTTCCGGACGGCGCAACACGCGCCGCCCTTCCTGGTTTCGGAGGTTCCATCATGGCTTTCAAGACGATTGATGCGCTGCCTGCCAAGGGTCAGCGCATATTGCTGCGCGCTGATCTGAACGTGCCGGTCAAGGATGGCCGCATCACGGATCGCACACGCATCGAACGCCTTTGCCCGACCATCGCGGAATTGGCGCAAAAAGGCGCGCGTGTGGTGGTGCTGAGCCATTTTGATCGGCCCAAGGGCAAGCGCGTGCCGGAAATGTCGCTGAAACCCATGCAAGAAGCCTTGGCGGCGGCGCTGAGCCGTCCTGTCGCCTGGTGTGATGATTGCGTGGGCGCCGAAGCGGAAGCCGCCGTGGCAGCGCTGGCGGATGGCGGCGTGCTGCTTTTGGAAAACACGCGCTTTCATGCCGGCGAGGAAAAGAATGACCCCGCCATGGCAGCCGCACTCGCCAAGCTTGGCGATGCTTTTGTGAATGATGCGTTCTCCGCCGCGCATCGCGCGCATGCCAGCACGGAAGGTGTCGCGCGGCTGTTGCCCGCCCATGCCGGGCGGCTGATGGAAGCGGAATTGAAGGCTTTGGATGCGGCGCTCGGCAATCCGGCGCGGCCTGTGGTGGCGATTGTGGGTGGCGCGAAGGTTTCGACCAAGCTTGAATTGCTCGGCAATCTCTGCAGCAAGGTGGATGTGTTGGTGATTGGCGGCGCCATGGCCAATACCTTCCTCGCCGCGCAAGGCCATGGCATGGGCAAATCCCTGCAAGAAGCCGAAATGCATGACACGGCGCGCCAGATCATGGAACAAGCCAAGGCGGCGAAACGCGACATCCTGCTGCCGGTTGACCTGGTGGTCGCCGAGGAATTCCGTGCCAATCCGCCAACCCGCACCGTGGGCGTGGACGGCGTGCCGGCCAACATGATGGCGCTGGATGTCGGCCCGCAAAGCGTCTCAGCCCTTGAAGCGCGGCTGCGTGCTGCTTCCACCCTGGTCTGGAATGGCCCTCTCGGCGCGTTTGAAACAGTCCCCTTCGATGCGGCAACGGTAACGGCGGCGCAAACCGTGGCGGCGCTGACGCAATCCGGCGCGCTGAAATCCATCGCGGGTGGCGGGGATACCGTGGCGGCCTTGCGCCATGCCGGTGTGCTGGAGCGCATGAGCTATGTCTCCACCGCCGGTGGCGCCTTTCTGGAATGGCTGGAGGGCAAGGAATTGCCGGGGGTCGCTGCACTGGGTTGAGGGCCGGTTGACGCTGCCCGCCAAGGTGCAAAACTCGCCCTGAACAATGGGCGGGAACAGACCATGCGGCAAATGCATCTTGTCGGCTTCATGCAGGCGCAGAATTGCACCAATTACGCCAGTTCCTGGCGGCACCCGCTTTCGCGTACGGATTTTCTGACCGCTGATTTCTACCAGGAAATCGCCCGCATCCTGGAAGCCGGGAAATTCGATCTCGGCTTTTTTGATGATCGGCTTTCCATGCCCGATCGCTATGGCAATGACCATCACCACACGGTCGAACACGGCATTCGCTGCGTGAAGCTCGATCCCATCGTGACGCTGACCATGATGGCGGCGGTCACGTCGCGCCTCGGCCTCGGTTCCACCGCTTCCACGACTTACTACGAGCCCTTCCATGTCGCGCGCACCATGCAGACGCTGGATCTGATGAGTGCGGGGCGCGCGGCCTGGAATGTGGTGACCTCACTCAATGACGGCGAAGCGGCCAATATGGGCCATGATGAGATGATGGAACATGACCGGCGCTATGACCGCGCGGATGAATTCGTCGAAATCGTGCTCGGCCATTGGGATGCCTGGGACCCGGATGCACTGATTGTGGACAAGAAATCGGGCCGCTTCGCGGATGGCGATAAGGTGCGGCGGCTGGATTATCGCGGGCAATTTCTGAAATCGCGCGGGCCCTTCACCGTGCCGCGCAGCCCGCAAGGCCGTCCAGTGGTGATCCAGGCCGGCAGTAGCGGGCGCGGCAAGCGCTTTTCCGCGCGCTGGGCTGAGCTTGTCTTTGTCGCCTATCATGATGTTGCCAGCGGCGCGAAGGAATATGCCGAATTCAAGCAGATGATCGCGGATGCCGGGCGCAATCCGGATCATGTGAAGGTGGCGACGTTGATTTCCCCCATCTGCGCCGCCACCAAGGCGGAAGCGGAAGACAAGGCGGCGCTGATCGCGAGCCTGCCGCTCGAAATTGATGCGCTTTCCTTGCTGTCGGAGGCTTTGAATTTCGATTTCGCCACCAAGGGCATGGATGAGGCCTTCAGCGATGAAGAAATGGCCAGCATGCAAGGCCTGCAAGCCATTCGTGACCGCGTTGTTCGCAATACCGGCAAGAAAAACCCGACGGTGCGGGAATTCATCACCGGCAGCGGCAGGGGCCGGCCCAATATGAATATGGTGGGCGGCCCCAAGGAAATTGCGGATAAGATGGAAGAATGGTTCACCAAGCCCGCCTGCGATGGCTTTGTGGTGGCCGCGACCTATGTGCCCGATGGCTACCGCGATTTCGTGACGCATGTGGTGCCGGAATTGCAGCGTCGTGGCCTGTTCCGCAAGGAATATGGCGGCACGACATTGCGCGACCATTTGGGCCTGGCGAAATCCACCATCGGCGATTGGCGCCCGGCGCGCGCCGCCGAATAGGCATTGATTTTCCGTGCGCGCCTGCGCCATCCTGCACCAAAGGTTGGGCATAACCCCGCCATAACCACGGGAAGGAAGCTCCATGCGCGCCGCGATTTTCCGCAAAGGCAATTTTGTGCTCGGCGATGTGCCGGACCCGCAACCCCAACCCGGCCAGGTGCTGGTGCGCACGAAATCCTGCGGCATTTGTGGCACGGATTTGCACGCCGCACGCTTCACCAAGGATTTCGTCTCCCTCGCGCGCCGCACTGGTGGGCGCTGGACCATGGATACGGAACGCGATGTGGTCTTTGGCCATGAATTCGTGGGGGAAGTTATCGCGAATGGCCCAGGCACCGAAGGCAAATTCAAACCTGGCCAATTGGTCACTTCCATGCCGCTCACCCTCGCCGGCAATACGGTGATTGGCCTTGGCTATAATCCTGACATGGCGGGCGGTTTCGCGGAATACATGCCACTCGCGGAACGCATGCTGCTGCCCCTGCCTGCTGGGATGGAACCCGACCACGCGGCGCTGACGGAGCCCATGGCGGTTGGCATTCATGCGGTGGAACATTTCGGGGTGAATAATGCCGAAGTGCCGCTGGTGATTGGTTGCGGCCCGATCGGGCTTGCCACCATCGCCGCACTCAAGCTGCATGGCCATGCGCCGATCATTGCCGCGGATTTTTCCGCCGGGCGCCGCGCTTTGGCCAAGAAAATGGGCGCGGATATCGTGGTGGACCCTGCGGTTGAATCGCCCTACCAGGCTTTGGAACGCGCCATCACGCCAGATGGCTATGATGCCAGCCGCTATGCCGCGCTTTTCGGCCTTGGCCCCAAGCGCCGCCCAGCCGTGTTGTTTGAATGTGTCGGCGTGCCTGGGGTGATGACGGCGATGATGGAAGGCGCACCCGCTGGGGCGCGCATTGTGGTTGTTGGCGTTTGCATGCAGCCCGATGAAATCGAACCCTATTTCGGTATCGTCAAGCAATTGTCGCTGCAATTCGTCCTTGCCTATAACGCGCAGGAATTCGCGGCCACCCTTGGCCATATCGGCGCCGGGCGGCTGGATGTGCGGCCCCTGATCACGGGGCGGATCGGTCTGGCCGAGGTCGGGCAAGCCTTCCAGGACCTCGCCAATCCCGAAACCCATGCCAAAATTCTGGTCGAACCCTGGCGATAAGGCGCTGGTTTCGGCTGTATCTGTCAGCCAAAACGGTCTAGTCTGACTGTCATGGCTTCGGAGCATAAACGGGAGGGGGCTGCCGCCGCCGCGCTTCTGGCGCGGGAGGCAAAGGCATTGCGGGGGCGGCTCTACGGGCCGGTGCTGCTCGGCCTTGCGCTTGCGTTGGCGAGTGTTGCGCAAGCGCTGCTGATCGCCCGCCTGCTCGCCGCGCTTTTGGCCGGCACCACAGCCTCCTGGGCGGATTTCATCGGCGCCGGCGCGCTGGCGCTGATCATGGCAGCGCTTGGCATTGCGCAGGAACGCGCCCAGACCGCCGCGGGGGAAGAAGCGAAAGCCAGCCTGCGTGCGCGCATCTTTGCGCGATTACTGGCCCATGGCCCCGCCGATCAGCGCCCGGTCGGCGAAAAAAGCGCGCTGGTGGTGGAACGTGTCGAAGCCATGGAAGGCTATTTCGCACGCTGGATGCCGGCCGCGATTCTCGCTGTTCTGGCGCCTTTGCTGATTGCCGGCAGTGCCGCGCTGTTTGACCCCGTGAGCGGCCTGATCCTGCTGGTTGCGGGCCTGATGGTGCCGGTGGCGCAGGCGGCTTCGGGCATCGGCGCCGCGCAAGCCAGCCGTCGGCAATTCGCTGCCCTGCAACGGCTTTCCGGGCGCTTTCTGGACCGGATGCGCGGCTTGCCCGTGCTGGTGCTGTTCAATCAGCAGCGCGCTGAAACCCAAAGGCTTGCGGCGGCAGCCGAGGAATTGCGCCAGCGCACCATGCGCGTGCTGCGCGTTGCCTTCATATCCTCGGGCGCGATGGAATTGATCGCCGCCGCTGCGCTGGCCTGTCTTGCGATTCGCCATGGCGCGGTGCTGACCGGCGCGCATCCTGATCCGGTGACAGCGTTTTTCGTTGTGCTGCTGGTGCCGGTATTTTTCCTGCCGCTGCGATCCTTTGCCGCCGCCTATCACGAACAACTTGGCGCGCGCGGGGCGGCGGCGGACCTCGCCCCCTTGCTGGAACAACCGGAAGAAACCGGGTTGTTGCTGGAAGAAGTCCCACCAAAGGTAACCATCACCTTCCAGGATGTGCGGCTTTCCTATGATCCCTCTCGCCCGCCTGCCTTGGATGGGCTTTCCTTCCGCGTCCTGGCCGGTGAGACGCTATTGCTGACCGGCGCCTCGGGCGCGGGCAAAACCTCAGCGCTGCGTATCCTGATGGGCTTCGCGCGGCCCGATGCGGGGCGCGTGGCCATCAATGGCCGAGACGCCATGCTGCTGAAGCCATCCGAATTGCGCCGCCTGTCATCCTATGTCGGGCAACGCGCGCATCTGTTCCGCGCGACATTGCGGGAGAATATTCGCCTCGCGCGGCCAGATGCCGATGATGCGGCAGTGCTGGCCGCTGCGGAAGCCGCGCAAGTCATGGATTTCGCGGGCGATTTGCCACAGGGCCTCGATACGCTGATTGGCGAAGGCGGCTTCGGGCTTTCCGGTGGGCAGGCGCAGCGCGTGGCCCTTGCGCGCGCGTTTTTGCGCGACACGCCCTTGGTGCTTTTGGATGAACCCACCGCGCATCTGGACCCAGGCACCGAGGCTTCCGTTTTGGATGCGCTGCGCCGGCTTTGCGTGGGGCGCACTGCGATTATCGCCACCCATGCCAAGGCCGCGCGATCCTATTTCGGCCAAAGGCTGGAAATCGCGGATGGGCGCGCCCAGGGCAGCCGCTTGGCAGGGAATGACTAGGCCATGACCGCTGATCTTTTCCGCGTGCTGAGGCTATGGCTGGAACGCTCCGGCTGGTTGGTGGCGGGGATTATCGTGACCGTGATCTCAGCGCTGGCCGGCGTTGCCTTGCTGGCCTTCGCGGGCAAGCTGGTGGCGGCATCGGTGGGTGGGGCGGAAAGTGCGGCACTTGCCGCGGCAGGCGTAATTGCGCTGCTTTGGCTGCGCCCCTTGATCCTGCTGCGCCCGATCATGCGCTATCTGGAACGGCTGGCGGCGCATGAGGCAACCTTCCGCGCCTTGGCCGATATGCGCGTGTGGTTTTTTGGGCGCCTGGCCGAGCGTTTGCCAACCGGGCTTGGCTTGCGCCGCGCGGGGGATTTGCTTGGCCGCCTGGTGGCGGATGTGGAAACGCTTGATGGGCTTTATCTGCGCGCCCTGGTGCCGGCGGCGGCTTCCATCGCCGTGGTGTTGGCGATTGCGCTGATCCTGGGTGCGGCGGACCCATGGCTTGCGGCGCTGGTGGCCCTGCCGCTGACGGCGGCCTTGGTGCTGCCGCTGTTGCTGGCACCGGATGCGGCGCGTGCGGCGGAGGCAACATCCCATGCCCAAGGCGCGCTGCGCGCCGCAACCATTGATCCGCTGACGGGCATTGAAGACACGCTTGCGGCGAATGGCGAAAAGCGCGCTTTGGCGCGGGTGGCCGAGGAGGATCGGGCGCTTTCCGGCGCTCAGCGCGCCTTGGCGCGGCGCGCGGCCTGGGGCGGGGCAGCGGGCGCCTTGCTCACGCAAGTGGCGCTTTTGGCCGCGCTGGCTTGGACCATGTTGGCCGGCCAGCCTGGCATGGCGGCGGGCGTGCTGGCGGTTTTCCTTGCCATCGCGGCGGCTGAGGCGCTTGGGCTCATGCCGCGCGCTGGGGCCGCCGTGGCAGCGGCAGCAGCGGGCGCGCGGCGCCTGTTTGAAGCCGCCGATGCGGCGGAACCCGTGCCTGATCCCGTAGCCGCCAGCGCCGTACCTTCGGGCCACGCGCTTTCCTTGCGTGGCGTGGTGTTTTCCTGGGCGCCGGATCGCCCGCTTGTGTTTGATGGGCTTGATCTTGACGTGCCGGAAGGGGCGCGCATTGCGCTGCTCGGGCCTTCAGGCACGGGTAAATCCACACTTGCGGCGCTGCTGTTGAAATTCGCCGCGCCCCAGCAGGGCAGCATCACCCTGGGTGGGGTTGATATCGCGACCCTGCCGGCGGCTGTGCTGCGCGATCGCATTGCCTGGCTCACGCAGGATGCGCGGCTGTTTGATGACAGCATTGCCGCCAATTTGCGCCTTGCCGCGCCGGATGCCGATGATGCCGCGCTTTGGCGCGCGCTGGACCGTGCTCGCATTGGCGATGTGGTGCGCGCTTTGCCGGAAGGGCTAGAGACGCAATGCGGCGAAGCAGGCGCGCGGTTTTCCGGGGGTCAGGCGCGGCGGATTGCGCTGGCGCGCGCGCTGCTATCGCCCGCGCCAGTGCTGATTTTGGATGAACCCGCTGCAGGGCTGGATGCCGCGACGGAACGCGCCTTCATGGAAACGCTGGATGAAGCGACCGCCGGGCGCAGCGTGATCTTGATTCTGCACCGGCTGACGGGCGTGGAACGGCCAAGCCGCATTCTGCGCCTGGTGGGCGGCAAGGCCATTGCGGCGACGGGGTGAAGCCGTTCAGGCGTTATTTCTTCATCCCCGCCAGATGCGCGACACAGCGGGTAAAGCCGCCAAGGTCACGCCAGCGCGCTGCTTCTTCCACCGGGTTCACCACCAATAAGCCGCCCGCCGCGACGATGCCACCATCAAGCATCAGGTTATCGGTCAGGCCGAAATCCTCTATTTCCATGCCATCGGCATCTTCCCAGGCGCCATTGGCGCGCCGATGCACCGTGCCGCGCAAATGCGCCAAGCTGCGCATGGTGAAATTCCCCGCCGCATTGCTGTAACCCAGCACGGGCCGCCCAAGGGCGCGCATGAAGCCAAGCTCATAAGCCGTGCCGGGATCGGCCGAGGCGCCGCGAAAAGGTGTCAGATTCGCAATCAGCGCATCGCAGCCATGGATATGCGCTTCATTACCCAGATAAATCCGCATCCAGTCAGTGTCAGCTTTCGGTGCGCCCGGCGCGGGGTCGGTCGGGAAAACGCCGACCATCCCATGCGCGGCGCAAATGGCCTTCTTTTCCGCCGCAATGGCGTCTCGGTCAGCCAGAAACACCTCCGGTCCCGCCAAATATACCCGCATCGCCCCGCCTTGCCTGTCATGGCTTTCCCATGCGCAGATAGGGCCATGGACGCCGAACGGGAATACAATAATCGGGCCCGCGTGCCCGAAAGCGCCGAAATCATCGCCGGCTGGGCGCGCGATGCCGCTGCCTTCCGCGAAAGCGGCGTGCGGGCGGAACTTAACCTTGCCTATGGCGCGGGGGAGCGGGAAAAACTCGACCTGTTTCTGCCCCCGGATGACGGGGCCGCGCCGACGGCACTGTTCATCCATGGCGGCTATTGGCAGGCTCTGGATCGGCGTTTTGTCAGCCATTGCGCGCGCGGCCTGCTGGGCCAAGGCGTGGCGGTGGCGGTGCCTTCCTATGATCTCTGCCCCGCCGTGACCTTGGGTGAGATCGCCGCGCAAATGCGCCACGCCGCTGCCTTTCTGCACAGGCGCAGGGGCGGGCGGCTGCTGGCGGCGGGACATTCCGCCGGCGGGCAGCTTGCCGCCCTTCTGCTCGCGACCGATTGGCCTGCCTTTCAGCCCGGCCTGCCGGCAGGGATGGTCGGGGCCGCACTGCCCGTCTCGGGCGTTTTCGAATTGGGGCCGCTCTGCGGCACCAGCATCGCCAAGGCCCTGAAGCTGACGGGGCAAGACATTGCCACCCTATCGCCACGCCTGCTGCCACCGCCGGCTTTTGATGCGCTTCATGTCGTGGTCGGCGGGGCGGAGAGCGACGAATTCATCCGCCAAAGCCGCGATTTCGCCACCCGCTGGGGCGGCGATTTTGAAGCCCTGCCCGGCGCCAACCACTTCACCGTGCTGAACCCCTTCACGGACCCGGCGCATCCCCTGATGATTCGTGCCGGCAATATGGCCCGCCGCCTTGCCTTGCGCCCGGGCTTCGCGCAGTAAGGCGCAGGAGAGTTTTCAAAAACGGGAGGCTTCATCAAATGAGCATGATTTCGCGTCGTGGCGCCATGGGTGGCGCTTTGGGCCTGCTGGCAGCGCCCGCCATTCTGCATGCGCAGCCCGCAGGCGGGGTGAAGATTGGCTTGGTGGCCGTGCAAACCGGCCCGCAAGCGGCGCTCGGCAGCCAGTTGCGCGATGGCTTCCTGATGGGGCTGCGCCATCTGAATGGCCGGCTTGGTGGCCTGACCGCTGAGACCGTGATGATTGATGATGAATTGCGCCCCGATGTGGCGGTAACCAAGGTGCGCACTGCCCTGGAACGCGACCGCTGCGATTTCATCGTCGGCGTTGTTTTCTCCAACATTCTGCAAGCCATTGTTCGCCCAGTGACGGAAGCCAATACCTTCCTGATCAGCACCAATGCCGGGCCTTCCACCCTGGCGGGGCGTGGCTGCAATCCCTTCTTCTTCGCGACATCCTACAATAATGATCAGGTGCATGCCGTGATCGGCCAGGTGTGCGAAGATCAGGGCTATCGGCGCGTCTTTGTGCTGGTGCCGAATTACCAGGCCGGGCGAGATGCGGTGGCCGGCTTCAAATCCCGCTTCAAGGGCGAAGTGGTGGATGAGGTTTATGTGCCGCTGACGCAGCTTGATTTCGCGGCAGAGCTCGCGAAGATCGCCGCGGCCAGGCCGGATGCGATTTTCACCTTCATGCCGGGCGGGCTTGGTGTGAATCTGGTGCGGCAATATCGTCAAGCGGGTCTCGCGCATATTCCCTTCCTCTCCACCTTCACGGTGGATGAAGCCGTGCTGCCCGCGCAGCAGGACGCGGCGGTTGGCTTCTTTTCGGGATCGAACTGGGCACCGAATATGGACAATGCGGCCAATCGCCGCTTCGTGAGCGATTTCGAAGCCGCCTTCAATTACGTGCCGGCGAGTTACGCGGCGCAGGCCTATGATGGCGCCATGCTGCTCGATTCCGCCATTCGCCGTGCGGGCGGCCGCCTGGCCGATAAGGATGCGCTGCGTGCCGGCCTGCGCGCGGCGGATTTCACCTCTGTCCGCGGTAATTTCAAATTCGGCGCGAACCATTTCCCTGTGCAGGATTTCTGGCTGACGCGTGTGGCCAAGCGCCCCGATGGCAAATTCCAGACAGAGATCGTGCGCAAGGTGCTTGAGAACAACGTGGACCCCTGGGCCGCCGAATGCCGCATGCGCTAAACCAGAAGTGAGCATCGAGCTTTTGCTGGTGCAGGCCTTGAACGGCCTGCAACTTGGCATTCTGCTTTTCCTGGTGGCGGCGGGGCTCACGCTGGTTTTTGGCGTGATGGATTTCATCAACCTGGCCCATGGGGTGCAGTATATGCTGGGGGCGTACCTGGGCGCCGTGCTGGCCGCGGCGACAGGGTCCTTCTGGCTTGGGCTTTTGCTGGCGTTACCGGCGGCGCTGATCTTAGGCCTGCTGCTGGAAGTGCTGATCTTCCGGCATCTTTATGATCGCGATCATTTGTCGCAGGTGCTGGCGACCTTTGGCGTGATCCTGTTTCTCAATCAGGCGGTGAAGGCCATTTGGGGCGCCGCGCCGCTGCAAGTGCCCATCCCCGCGCTGCTGGAAGGTGGCGTGGTGCTGATGCCGGGGCTGCAATATCCGCTTTATCGCATCGCCGTGCTTGGCGCTGGCATCGCCACCGCACTTGGCTTGTGGTTTTTGGTGGAGCGCACGCGCCTTGGCATGCTGGTGCGCGCGGGGGCCACCAATGCGCCCATGGTTTCCGCACTTGGCGTGGATATTCGCCGGCTTTTCATGCTGGTTTTTGCCTTCGGTGCCATGCTGGCGGGATTTGCTGGCGTGCTGGCCGGGCCGATATTCTCGGTTGAGCCCGGCATGGGCGATCATGTGCTGATCCTGGCCTTTGTGGTGATTGTGATTGGCGGCATTGGATCCATTCGCGGCGCCTTTATCGCGGCGCTGATCGTGGGGCTGACGGACACACTCGGCAAATCGCTGATGCCTGATCTGATGCGGCTGTTCCTTGACCCATCTGCCGCGCGACAAACCGGTGCGGCGCTGGCTTCCATGCTGGTCTATATCGCCATGGCGGCGATCCTGGCCTTCCGCCCGCGCGGGCTTTTCCCGGTGAGAGGCGGCTAACATGCCACGCAGTTTGCGGCTGGATGTGGCTATCGCGCTGCTGGTGCTGGCCGCGCTGGCTTTGGCGCCATGGCTTGGCTTCGGCGCCAATCATTACCTGACCATGTTCGCGCGCATGATGATCCTGGCCGCAGCTGCCGTTTCGCTTTCCTTCCTGGTGGGTGGTGCAGGATTGGCAAGCCTTGGCCATGCGGCGGCGATGGGTGTCGGTGCCTATGCCGTTGCCATTCTGGATGCGCATCGGCTGACCGATATCACCATTGTGTTGCCCGTCGCGATTGCCGCCGCCGCGCTATTTTCGCTGCTGACGGGTGCCATTGCGATCCGGACCGAGGGCGTGAATTTCATCATGATCACGTTGGCCTTTGGGCAGATGGCATTTTTCACGGCGTCATCACTCGCGGCCTATGGCGGGGATGATGGCTATACCATGTATGATCGCACGGAAATCTTCGGCACGCGATTGATGGAGAACCGGCTTTTCTTCCATTACCTTTGCCTGGGTTTTCTCGTATTCTGCTGGGGTTTTTGCGCCATGCTGCTGGCATCGCGCTTCGGGCGGGTGCTGCGTGCGGCGCGGGAAAATCCGCTGCGCGCGGAAGCGGTGGGTTTCGCGCCCTATCCCTATCGGCTTTTGGCCTATGTCATTGCCGGCACCTTGGCAGGTTTGGCGGGCGTGCTTTTTGCCAATGCGACAGAATTCGTCGCCCCCGCTTACATGAGCTGGCAGCGTTCCGGCGAATTGATTTTCATGGTGATCCTGGGTGGGCTGGGGCGGCTTTCCGGCGCCATCCTTGGCGCCGTGCTTTTCGTGCTGCTGGAAACCTGGTTGCCCAACCTGACGACGCATTGGAAAATGATCTTCGGTCCGCTGCTGATTTTGGCAGTGCTTTTCATGCGCGGCGGGCTGATCGGCTTTTTGGGGGCGCGCCGTGGCTGAAGCGCTGCTCAGCATCCAGGGCTTGTGCAAGCATTATGGCGGGCTTGCGGTGACGAATGATGTCAGCCTGGAAGTGCAGCCCGGCGAGATTCACGCGCTGATCGGCCCCAATGGCGCGGGCAAGACCACGCTGATCCATCAGGTCACCGGCACCGTCCTGCCCGATGCGGGGCGGGTTGTCTTTGCTGGCGCGGATATCACGCGCCTATCCTTCCCGCGCCGTGTGCATGCAGGCCTTGCGCGCAGCTTTCAGATCACCAGCATCATCGCGGGATTTTCCGTGCTGGAGAATGTCGCGCTCGCCGCGCAGGCCAAAAGCGGGTCATCCTTTCGTTTTTTTCGTGCTGCCGCATCGGAAGAAGCCTTGAATCAGGCCGCGCACGATGCCCTGACTGAGGTTGGCTTGGCGGATCGCGCGGCGATCATGGCGGGTGCGCTCAGCCATGGCGAAAAGCGCGCGCTGGAGATTGCGATCGCACTCGCCACCCAGCCGCGCCTGCTGTTGCTTGATGAACCGCTTGCTGGTGCGGGGCCGGAGGAGACTGAGAAACTTATTGCCCTGCTGCGGCGGCTCAAAGCGCGCTACGCTATCCTGCTGGTGGAACATGACATGCAGGCGGTTTTTGCGCTGGCCGATCGGATTTCGGTGCTCGCTGAAGGGCGCATCATCGCCAGCGGCAGCACCGCAGAAATCCGCATGAGTGCGGAAGTGCGCGCGGCCTATCTCGGCGAAGAAGAAATCTCATGCTGACGCTGGAAGGCGTGGTGGCAGGCTATGGTGAAAGCCAGGTGCTGAATGGCATCAGCTTCGGCGTGGGTGCGGGCCAGGCGGTCACGTTGCTCGGGCGCAACGGCATGGGCAAGACCACCACGGTGCGCGCCATCATGGGGCTGATCCGCCCAAGTGCCGGGCATATCCATTTTGATGGCGCGGAGATTACCGGCGCCGCGCCCTATCGCATCGCGCAGCGCGGCATTGGGCTGGTGCCGGAAGGGCGGCAGATTTTCCCGAGTTTGAGCGTTGAGGAAAACCTGATCGCCACCGCTGCCAATCGCGCAGGCGGTGCGCCGCGTTGGGATTTGCCGGCGATCTACACGCTGTTTCCACGCCTGGCGGAAAGACGCCGCCAATCCGGCGCCAAGCTTTCGGGGGGCGAGCAGCAAATGCTCGCGATTGGTCGCGCCTTGATGACCAACCCGCGCCTGCTGGTGCTGGACGAAGCGACCGAGGGTCTGGCGCCGCTGATCCGCGCGGAAATCTGGCAGGTGCTGGCAAAACTCCGCGCAGAAGGCCAGGCGATCCTGTTGATTGACAAGAACCTGGCCGCGGTGATGCGCCTTGCCGATTGGCATGTGGTGATCGAAAAGGGCCGTGTGGTCTGGCAAGGTGATAGCGCGGCACTGGCGGCAGCGCCGAATATCCGCGACACTTACTTGCATGTCTGAAACAAAAAAGGCGCTTTGATCACCTTTTTTTCTTGCGCGCCATTTGTTCTTCCAGAAAGCCACGCATCATGCGCTTGGGTTCATCACTGTTCCAGGAAGCGGCGAAGGCGGTGATGCCGGCGGCAATCGCCTCATTGATCGGGCGATCTTCCCATTGCCGGATCAGTGCCTTCTGCGCGCGAATGGCCTCAGGCCCCGCCGCCAGCAGATTGCCGATCCAGGCTTCAATGCGCGCATCAATGCGTTCGCGATGTGCCACTTCTTCCAAAAGCCCCCAGGCAAGCGCATCAGCGGCGGAGATGGTTTCGGCCAGCAACAGCAAGCGCCGTGTGCGGCCCCAGCCGATCAAGCCGGGCAATAGCGCGGCTTCCACCACGGAAGGAATGCCAACGCGCACTTCGGGCATGCCGAATTTCGCCTCCCGCACGGCGATGCGCATATCGCAAGCGGCGGCAACTTCCAGCCCGGCGCCAAGGCACCAGCCATTGATGCGCGCAATCACCGGTACGGGCAAATCGCGAATGGCAGCGCAAATGCCATGGATGCGGCGGATGAAGGCTTCCGCTTCCGCCGGTGTATCAAGTGCCGCCATGGCGCCGATGTCAGCACCGCCGATAAAGGCGCGTTCACCTTCCCCGGTCAGTACTGCCGCGCGCAGACCGGAGTGTTTTGCAAGATCGCGCAGCGCCGCAATCGCCGCATCCAAAAGCACGGGGTTCAGCGTATTCAGCTTGGCATCATGCGCAACCGTAAGCCGCGCCACGCCGCGCGCATCAAGGCTGATATCGAAACGCCCGCTCATGCGCTTTGGTCCGGCAGTGTCACGGCAATGCGCCCGACGGGCTTGCCATTGCTATCCGCGATATCGCCTTCCACTGCCTGCACCAGCGCGGCTGACGCCGCCGCATCCAGCAAGCCAAGCCGGCCGAGTATTGCGGCAAAGACACCCATCTTGGCGCGCGAAGCACCATCGGCGAGTTTCACCGCAATCCCCAAACCCTGGTCAGGCACAAACCCCACCACAAAACCTTCCGCGCCGCCTTTCAGCAGCACGCGGCCATTGGTGGCGCGCACAATGCGGCTGGTCGCCTGATCCCGCCCGGAAAGGTGATCCGGATACTTCGCAATTGCTGCCTGCAATCTTTCAATCGCCGCCCGCCGCGCGGGGCTTGCCACCTTGCACGCCGCCCAGCGCGCCGCCGCAAGCGCCATGGCTTCCATGGAAAGCGCCAAGGCCGGCAGGCCACAGCCATCCATACCCGACTGCAAGCGCCCTGCATCACTGCCGAGCAATTCCGACAGTATTTCCAGATAAAGCTTCTGCGTCGGATGCGCGGGATCATCATAGCCCGCCACCGGCGCACCGAGCTTCTGCGCCACACTCAAGAAACCGCAATGCTTGCCAGAGCAATTATGATAAATGCGCGACCTATCGCCACCCGCGCGATAAATCTGCGCCTGATCCGCTGCCGCGCGCGGCATATCCGGCCCGCACACCAAAGCCGATTCAGAAAGCCCCATGCGCGACAGCCAATCACGCACCAAAGCCACCTGAAAATCCTCGGCACTATGGGAAGCACAGGAAAGCGCCAGGTGTTCCTCGCTCAGCCCCAGCGCATCCGCCGCACCGGTTTCCACCAAAGCGACCGCCTGATAGGGCTTCAAAGACGAACGCGGAAAGGTCACGAAAGAAGGATCACCCAGCGCCAGCACCTGACGACCATCACTATCCATCACTACGGCGATGCCGTGATGAATGCTTTCCACTGCCGGGCCGCGATGGATTTCCGCCAGTTGCACAAAGGGGCTTTGCATTTTCATTGCCTTGTCACAGCCACGCGGAATTCAAAAACCGTCCAGCACAACCTTGCCGATCATGCCGCCGCTTTCGACCAAGGCATGCGCCTGCTTTAGCGTCGCAGCGGAAAGCTTGCCCAGATTGCGCGTCATGGTGCTGCGGATGCGGCCCGCTTCCACCAGCCCCGCCACCTCATTCAACAGCCGGTGCTGTTCAATCATGTCGGGCGTGTTGAAGAGCGGGCGGGTGAACATCAATTCCCAATGGATGGAAACGGATTTGCGCATCACATCGCGCGCATCCACCGGCGCCTGGCTTTCAATCAGCAGAATGCGGCCCTGCGGCGCCACCGCATCCACCATCGCGGCCCAATTCTTCGCCGTAGTATTGGCGGAATAGATCAAATTGGCACCACGCAAGCCAAGCGCCTTCATCTCAGCGGCGATATCACCGTGATGATCCACCACATGATGCGCGCCCAAATCACGGCACCATTGCGCCGTTTCTGGCCGAGACGCCGTGGCCACCACAGTCAGGCCCGTCATGGCGCGCGCAATCTGGATCACCATGGACCCAACACCGCCCGCACCGCCAATCACCAGCAGCGTCTGCCCCTGCCCGCCGCCCTGCGGCACGCCCAACCGATCAAACAAACCCTCCCAGGCGGTGATCGTCGTCAACGGCAAGGCAGCAGCTTCCGCAAAGGTCAGGTTGCGCGGCTTGCGTCCGACAATGCGTTCATCCACCAAATGCAATTCCGCATTGGTGCCGGAACGATTTACCACGCCGGCGTAGAATACCTCATCACCTGGGCGAAACAATGTGCAATCCGGCCCAATTGCGCGCACCACACCAGCACCATCAAAGCCTAGAATGCGCGGGGTTGCGCCGGGATCATCGCGGCGACGCACTTTGGTATCCACCGGATTCACCGAAACCGCTTGAATCTCTACCAGAATATCACGCCCAGTCGGCGCCGCGGGCGGCGGGATTTCCAGATCAATCAGCGCATCCGCCTGATCAATCGGCAGACATTTCGGATAGCCAATCGCCTTCATCGCAATCCCCTGTTTCTTTCAAGTGTCAACCAACGCGCAGCAATGCCGGCCCTTCTTCGCGCAGCCAGGCCTCAGCCTCATCACGATGCGGTGCCAGCGCCTTCACATGCGCCCAGAAGCGCGGCGAGTGATTAAGCTCTCGCAAATGCGCGACCTCATGCGCCACCACATAATCCAGTACGCGATCCGGCGCCATGACCAGTCGCCAGGAAAAGGCGAGTGTCCCATCCGGCGCGCAAGACCCCCAGCGGCTTTGCGTGTCCTTCACGCGAATGGCCTTGATGGCGACACCAAGTCTTGCCGCGTGGATCGCAGCCAAGGGAAGGATGCGCCGCTTCGCCTCGGCGCGCAGGAAATCGCGCAAGCGCCGCGGCAGGAATTCCGCCGCGCCCGTCACGATGATGGTGCCATTGTCCACAAAGGCACCGCCGCGCCGCGATGGATCATGCAGCACCGGATGCGGCACGCCACCCAAAGGCACCGCCGCACCATGTGCGAGAGAAATGCTTGGCGCCAAGGCTTTCAGGCGCTTCAAGACCCAAGCCGCATGCGTGGTCAGCAATTCCAACCCGGCGCGACGGCTGGCGCGCATCGGCAGCGTGACCACCACATCGCCCGCACGCGGATCAATCCGCAGGCTGACCGCGCGCGCACGCTGGGACCGCCGCCAGCGCACCGGGCATAATTCCGGCGGACCCAGCAAGCCGGGGCGAAGCGGCACCATTTCCGAATCGGGCAGGGACATCGCTGCACCATGCCTTCAAGAGGCACCAGTTTTCAACCGCTTGACACTGGGGCGGTTTCACGCGCGAGTGTTGCCATGCGTTTCGCGCTCAACGCCATATTGCCGCTTATGTTGCTTGGCACCATCTGGGGCGCCACGCCAATTTTCGTGAAGACCTTGGGCGGCATGGGCTGGCCGCCCTTGATGATCGCACTTGGCGCATCGGGCTTCAGCACCATTACCTTGCTGTGTGTCTGTTTTGTGCGGCGCGAAATCCCGGCACTGAGGCGCCCCTATCTGATCCATTACGGTGTATCGGGGCTGACGGGGCTTGTGCTGTCCAACCTATTCGGCTTCACAAGTTTGCAGCATATACCAGCAGGGTTCTTTTCACTGCTGATCCCGCTTTCGCCCATGCTGACCGTGGTCGGCGCCATGCTGCTCCGAATGGAGAAAGTATCCTGGCGGCGCATTGGCGGCAGTATTCTGGGCCTGATCGGCATTGGATTGGCCATGGCGCCAGGCGCAGCGCTGCCCGATCCGGAGGCTTTGCCCTGGGCCTTGCTCGCGGCCTTTACGCCGGTTTGGTATGCGGTGGCGAATATCGCGGGCGTCAAGCTTGCGCCACGCGGCGCCGCACCCTTGGCGCTGGCGGCGGGCACTTGCGGCGCAGCGGCGCTGATCATGGCAGTGATTGCGTTTTCAACCGGGCAAATCCGCGCCGTGGATATTGCCGGGCTGCCCATCACCATGGCGCAAGGTGTGCTGCTGGCTTTGGCCTATTTGATCTATTTCCGATCACTCGCCACCCAGGGCGGCGTGGTGACATCGCAAGTGGGTTATATCGTCACCATCACCGGGCTGATCTGGGGTTTCGCGATTTTTGGTGAGGTGCCGGGCTGGCTCACCATCCCTGCCGCCGCCTTGGTATTTGCCGGGCTCGCGCTGGTGACCCTGCCCTCAAAGCCTAGCCGATCAAATGCTTGAGTTCGGTTTCGACAAAGGATAGCGGCGTCGGTCCGCCATTCACCACATTATGCTCAACGCCAGCGGCGCGGGCATAGGCGACACCGGCTTTGAGTTCCGCCGTCATCGTCTCACCGCCCGGCAATTCAACGAACAACCTGCCATCCGTCACCGGCACCACCACATAAGCCATGCCATGGCGATGCCAGCCGGTTTCCGCGCCGGGTTCGAAATCCCAGCGCGTCACCCGCACATTGTCATCATCAAGCTGGATGGTCGCCACCGCCGGGGGACGACAGCGCAGCGGTTCCTTCATCAGCTTATTCCGCCGCCTTGGCCGGCGCCATGCCAGGCAAAGGCAGCGCGCCAGCTGCACCCCAGGCCGCCCAAACGGCGTCAGCCTGCGCGGCATTCAGCGGCAGATGCGGCGGGCGAATGCTGCGCCAGCCGGCATCACCCGTGCTGCGCGCAATGATTTCACGCAGGCCAGGGATCAGTGGCACGGATGTCGCGGCCTTGCGCGTTGCGTTCAACACGGCTTGCGCCGCATCCGCTTCCGGCCCGCTACGCTTGGCATAGACAATGCCACCCCAATGCGAATTGGCGTTGGATGCCGCGGTGATGCAGCCCGCGCCACCTTCGGCCAGGATCCGTTGCAGGAATTCATCGCTGCCGGAATAAACCTCAAACCCATCCTTGGCGAAGGCCTGCACCATGGCCTGCATATTGGCGTAATCGCCCGAGGAATCCTTGACGCCCTTGATGGTGCCAGGGAAAGCCTTGATGAGGCGCTCCAGCAGCGCCAAGCTGAAAGGCACCGCCGATTGCTGCGGGAAGTGATAAAGATATACCTTCACACCGCCGCCGATGCGGTTAATCACCTCAGAGAAATAAGCGAACAGCCCATCATCCGAAGGGCCCTTGTAGTAGAAGGGTGGCAGCATCAGCACGCCGGGGCAGCCGGCATCGCGCGCATGCCTGGTCAATTCCACACTATCCATCAGGCTGGCGCAGCCCGTGCCCGGCATCATGCGCGCCGCCGGAATGCCGCGCGCAATCAGCCCTTCCAGAATTTCCTTGCGTTCATGCAAGCCGAAGGAATTCGCCTCACCGGTCGTGCCCAAAACGCCAAGCCCGGTGCAGCCATTGGCCAGCAGCCATTTGGCATGCGCCGCCATACGGTCCAGATCGGGGGAGAGGTCGGGCTTCATCGCCGTCAGCACGGCGGCATTCACGCCGCCATAAATCGCGTCTTTCATCCGGGTTTCCTTATCAGAAGCTTTGTCCCTACGTCGCGCAGAGAGCGCGCGGCGTCAATCAGGGCGCTTCGATTTGCGCGGCATCATCCCCGGCCAGCGCACCACATGATCTTCCAAAGCGCCCGCGTTCCGCTCATCAACCGCCCGCCCGCGCACCGAAACCCCGGCGCGATGCACGCTTTCCGGATCGCCTGAGACCAGCGGGTGCCACCAGGCCAAATCCCGCCCTTCCGCCACCATCCGATAGGCGCAACTCGGCGGTAGCCAATCAATGGCGGCGAGCTTTTTGGGCGTCAGCTTAACGCAATCCGGCACGCGCTTCTTGCGCTCGGCGTAATCGGAACAGCGGCAGGTCTGCAAATCCAACAACCGGCACGCCACTTCCGTATAGGCCAGCGCATCCGTTTCCTCATCGCGCAGCTTATGCAGGCAGCAGCGCCCGCAGCCATCGCATAGACTTTCCCACTCTGCCCGAGTCATCTCGGCCAGAGTCTTGCTTTTCCAGAAAGGCGTTTTGTCAGTCACGCCGAAGCGGCAGGCCCTTAACGCCGGTTACCCGGCGGCGGCAGGCTTTCTGTTTGCACGCGCCCTGTGCCGGCGCTGCCGGAAGAAGTGCCACCCGAAGGCGCCGGCGCGGCGGCACTGCCACCACCACTGCCCGGCGCGCCCAGGCGCATCAGCGCGGCGCGCAGCGGGTCGCTGCCGGGGTTATGCAGTTCCATCGCCACCACCACTTGCCGCGCGCTTGCCTCGCGCCCGAAATAGGCGCGCATCTTGGCGCTATCGGCGGAAAGCACCGCCCCATCCAGCGTAATGCCGGCGAAAAGCCCGCGGCTCCTCCCGATGGTGACAATATCCGCACCCACCGCTGCCGTTGTCGCGCCCTGGATGCTGCGCCCGAGCGTCGCGAACGCAAGCCCCGCCTCGGCGCCGAATTTGAACTGGCTATCCAGAATGGCGTTCAGCCCCTTCTGAGTCATGATCAGGGAAACAACCTGGGCATCCTGCAAACCGGCCTGGAAGCCAACGCTGCCCCCAACCAGATTGTAGAACGCGGGGGAGGACCAGGAACCGCCGCCATCGCGCGCAGCCAGCACGCAATCGCCAAACTCACCGCCCAGAATGAAGCCGGCGCGGAAAATCCTCGGGCAGATCAGCACCGCCTTCGCATTTCGCAGCAGCGCCCTGGCATCGCCGGTATTATCCGCCGGACCCATCATTTCCTGCAGCGTCAGCGTGGCGCGATCCACCAAAGCCTGTTCTTCCGCCTGGGCGCGCGCGTCGCCGGAAAAGCCAAGAATGCCAAGCAGTAAGGCGCTGAATAGCATGAGAGGGCGCATGAAATTCATTTCCTAACCCGTTGTTTCGCCAGACTCTACACCAGAGCTTCGCGCCGGGGAAAGGGTTTGTTGAAGCCAGGGCTCAGCTTTCCGGCGCTGGCGGTGTCCAGGGTTCCTCATTCACCGCCGCAACGCGCCAATCCAACCCGTGTTTTTCAATCCGCGTCAGCGATAGGTTCTTGATGCTGAAGACCAAGGCCTGATCCGGTGAAAGCCCCATCGCATGCGCCAAAGCGGCGCGGATGGACCCGCCATGCGCCACAATCACAACATCCTGCCCTTCCAATAGCGTCGCCATGCGTTCCAGCACGGCGGCGACGCGCGCCTGCACTTCGCGAAAACTCTCCCCGCCCGGCGGATGTTCTTCCCCCGCATGGGGCCAGAAGGGATGCGCGGGGCGCGTCAGCAGTGCGGGCAAAGCCTCATGCGGAATGCCCTGCCATTCGCCCAAATGCTGTTCGGCGAAATCCGGTTCCGCTTCCAAATCCGCCGCCGGATAGCCCGCCGCAAACACCGCCGCCGCCGTGGCGCGCGTGCGGGAGAGATTCGTCACAAACCACCGCGCCGGTTGCGGCAGACGCGCGGCCAACCAGCGATAGGATGCCGCTTCTTCCTGCAATGCCAGATCGCACAGCCCGACATCCATGCTGCCATAGAGCACGGCGCGGGCGGAGGGTTCCACCAGCGCATGCCGCACCAGGAAAAACCGCGTCGGTGTCACGCCGGCGCATCCAAGGCATGCGCTATCAGATCATCCAAAGCGCAAATCTCCAGCGCCGCTTCATGGGTTGCTTCCAGCAGCACGGGCGGGGCGCAGCCCGCGCGGCGCGCTTCTTCCCAGCGCGCCGCGCAAAGGCACCAGCGATCGCCCGGCGACAGCCCAGCAAAACCATATTCGGGGCGCGGCGTTGAAAGATCATTCCCCGCCGCCTTGCTGAAGTTCAGAAACGCGGCGCTGACTTCCGCACAAACCACATGCAGGCCAATGTCTTCGGGCCCGGTATTGCAGCAGCCATCACGAAAAAACCCGGTCAGCGGCGCCACTGAGCAAGGCAGCAAAGGCCCGCCCAGCACATTGCGCTTGCCGGCCTCGGCCGAGGCCGGCTTCAGCCAATCAAAGCCGCCGCTCATGCTGCGGCGCGAATGGCCGCTGCCTTCACATCAGCATCCACCGCATCGGCATAGGTGGCGAAATTCGCTTCAAACCGCGCCACCAATTCGCGTGCCGTGCGGTCATAAGCGGCCTTATCGGCCCAGGTTTCGCGCGGGTTGAGCATTTCACTCGGCACGCCCGGCAACGCCTTCGGCACCAATAGGCCAAAGAAGGGGTCGCGCTGGAATTCCACACGCGCCAGGCTGCCATCAAGCGCGGCGCGCAGCAGGGCGCGCGTCACGCGGATGGGCATGCGGCTGCCGGTGCCATAGCTGCCGCCGGTCCAGCCGGTATTCACCAGCCAGCAATCCGCACCGTGGCGGGCCATCAAATCCGCCAGCATGCGGCCATAGACTTCCGGGCGGCGCGGCAGGAAGGGCGCACCGAAGCAGGTGGAAAAGGTCGCCTGCGGTTCCTTGCCCATGCCCTTTTCAGTGCCGGCAACGCGCGCGGTATAGCCGGACAGGAAGTGATACATGGCCTGCGCCGGGGAAAGCTTGGCAATCGGCGGCAGCGCGCCGAAAGCATCCGCGGTCAGCATCACCACATTACGCGGCAGGCCGGCGGCACCGCTTTCGACGATGTTCGGAATATAGGGCAGCGGATAGCAGGACCGGGTATTCTCGGTCAGCCTGCCATCATCCAGATCAAGCCTGCCCGCTTCATCGGCGATCACATTTTCCAGCACCGCACCAAAACGATGCGACGCATCCCAGATTTGCGGTTCGGCTTCGCGGCTGAGCTTGATCACCTTGGCATAGCAGCCGCCTTCGAAGTTGAAGACGCCGTTATCGGACCAGCCATGTTCATCATCGCCGATCAATTGGCGTTCCGGGTCGGATGAAAGCGTGGTCTTGCCGGTGCCGGACAGGCCAAAGAACAGCGCCACATCGCCCTTGGCGCCAAGATTGGCGCTGCAATGCATGGGCAGCACGCCTTTCGCCGGCAGCAGCCAATTCATGACGGTGAAAATGCTTTTCTTGATCTCGCCAGCATAGGATGTGCCGGCGATCACAATGGTCTTCGCCGCGAAGGAAAGCGCGATCACGGTCTCGGACCGGCAGC
>JBIKXA010000149.1:0-9031 GCA_044356015.1 Roseomonas sp. | reverse complement strand
GGCAGGGGACGGGTGAAGCGCTGCTCGCCGCCCCTGAAATCGCCAAGGTGGTGTTTGTGGGGGGCGTCGCCGCAGGCCGCGCCGTTGCCGCCACCGCCGCCGCGCGCGGCCTGCCCAGCCTGTTGGAGCTTGGCGGCAAAAGCGCCAATATCGTCTTTGACGATGCCGATTTCGCCAGCGCCATCCAGGGCGCGCAGCAGGCGATCTATGCCGGCAGCGGTCAATCCTGCGTCGCGGGATCGCGGCTTCTGGTGCAGCGCCGCCTGCATGATCGGTTTATCGCGGCCTTGGCGGAAGCACAGCGCCGCATTCGGATGGGCGATCCCATGGATGCCGCGACAGAAATGGGTCCGGTCGCCAATGCGCGGCAATTCGCCCATGTGCGCGAATTGCTCGCCGCCGGTGCGGCTTCCGGCGCTGCGGTTCTGGCGGCCGAGAGACCTGCCGCGCTTCCCGCAGGCGGCTTTTGGGTGCCGCCCACCTTGCTCGCCGGGCTTTCCAACGAAGCCAGGCCGGCGCGGGAAGAAATCTTCGGCCCCGTTGTCGCCGCCATCCCCTTCGAGGATGAGGCAGAAGCCATCAGCCTTGCCAATGCCACGCCCTTTGGCTTGGCCGGCGCGGTCTGGACGCGCGATTTGGGCCGGGCGCATCGTGTCGCGGCGGCGGTCAGGGCAGGGACCTTTTGGGTGAATGGCTATCGCACCATTCATGTCTCCGTGCCTTTTGGCGGCTTTGGTGCCTCGGGCCATGGGCGGTCTTCCGGGCAGGAGGTCCTGGCCGAACTGACGCAAAGCAAGGCAATTTGGATAGATACTGCATCGGAACCGACCTTGGGATTTGGTCATAAGCCGGGTTGAGGCCCAAGGGCGCTTGCGCCGCCTGCCGCAAGCGGGCTTGATAAGAGCAGACCAAGAAAGGGGCTTCACATGCAAAGACGGGATCTTTTCAAACTGGGCGCCGCCGCCGCCGCCGGCCTGCCTTCCTTCGCCATTGCGCAGCCGGCGCAGAACCGGGTGCTGAAAATGGTGCCGCAGGCGAACCTCACCAGCCTCGACCCGATTTGGACCACGGCGAATATCACGCGCAATTTCGGCCATATGGTGTTTGACACGCTTTATGGCATGGACGCGCAGTTCCGCCCCCATCCGCAAATGGCCGCCGGGCATAGCAGCGATGATGGTGGGCGCAGCGTTACCATCACGCTCCGCCCAGGCTTGAAGTTCCATGATGGGGAGCCCGTGCGCGCGCAGGATGTGGTGCCAAGCCTGCAACGCTGGATGCGGCGCAACCCCTTCGGCCAGAAGCTGGCGACGGTGACGGATGACATCCTGGTTGTGGATGATATGCGGCTGCGCTTTCGGCTGAAAAAGCCCTTCCCGCTGCTGTTTCATGCGCTGGCGCAGGTTTCCAACAGCCCCGCCTTCATCATGCCGGAACGCCTGGCCAAGACCGATCCCTTCCAACAAGTGCGCGAAGCGATTGGCTCCGGCCCCTTCCGCTTCAAGGCCAATGAATTCAATTCCGGCAGCCTTGTGGTCTATGAACGCTTTGCCGATTACCAGCCCGTGCAAAGCGGCACCACCAGCCTGACCGCCGGACCGAAAATCGCGCATTTCGACCGCGTGGAATGGCATATCATTGTGGATGCCGCGACAGCGGCGGCGGCTTTGCAAACCGGTGAGATTGACTGGTATGAACAGCCCCCGCCCGAGGTGCAGCAGCTTTTGCGCCGCAATCGGCAAGTGGTGATCGAAGCGATTGACCCGCTGCCGCTGACCGGCATTTTGCGTTTCAATCATCTGCACGCGCCCTTCAACAACAAGGCTTTGCGCCAGGCCTTGCTGCCCGCGATCAGCCAGGAGGATTTCATGCAGGCCTCGGTGGGCACCGATG
The DNA here is from genome assembly GCA_044356015.1 of Roseomonas sp. Lineage (GTDB taxonomy): Bacteria > Pseudomonadota > Alphaproteobacteria > Acetobacterales > Acetobacteraceae > Neoroseomonas. The sequence goes on along the minus strand of JBIKXA010000149.1, from coordinate 7,138 downwards.
CCTCACTTTATACGACTGGCGTTGGCTGTTTCACGCCGGGCACGCCGCTGGCCAATGATGCGGGGCTGGCGCCGCTGATGGGTCCGCGCAGCATTGACCGCGCGCGGGCCTTGATGCGTGAAGCGGGCTACACGAACCAGCCCATGCGCCTGATCGGCCCCACGGATATCCTGGTGCCCTCGGCGCTGACGCAGGTGGGGGCGGATTTGGTGCGCCGGCTTGGCTTCAATGCCGACATAGTATTGAGCGATTGGGGCACTACCGTGCAGCGCCGCACCTCGCGCGAGCCCTTGGATAAGGGCGGCTGGTCCATGCTCTTCACCTCCTTTTCGTCGTTTGATTTCGCCGATCCGGCGGCGCATTTCCCGCTGCGCGGCAATGGCACCAATGCCTGGTTCGGCTGGCCGAATGTGCCAAGGCTTGAGGAATTGCGTGATGCCTGGTTTGACGCGCCGGACCTTCCCGCGCAGCAGGCCATCGCTCGGGATATGCAGACGGTGGCGATGGATGAACTGCCCTATATTCCGTTGGGTTCCTATAAATCCATGACCGCGCTTCGGGCCAATCTGACCGGGCGTGTGGCCGGCCTCGCGCTTTATTGGGGCATCAGGCGCGGCTGAGGGGTAGGGGGGGCGCGCTGCCCCCCCCCCGCGACACAAGCCATTGCTGGCATGGGCCATGCATCGCATGGGCAGGTCCAGGGTTGCCAGCCAGTCAATGGGGCTATTTGCGCCACACTGAAAGCAGGCTAAGCGAGGCGCCTTGCACTGCTTTGCCAATTGGCAGGGCAGAGTGACTTTTACCTGGGCAGACTGGGCTGCCCCGAACATGGGATGGGAGATGGACGATGGATCGTAGAGACTTCCTGAAGGCAACAGCGGGCGTTGCCGCGCTGGCCGGTACGGGCGGGCTTGCCGCCCCGGCGCTTGCGCAAGGTGCTGCAGCACGCACGCTGCGCTTCGTGCCGCAGGCCAATCTGGCCAATTTCGACCCGATCTGGGGCACGCAATATGTGGTGCGCAATGCCGCTGCCCTGGTGTGGGACACGCTGTATGGCTTTGACGACAAGCTGGAAGCCAAGCGTCAGATGGTGGAAAGCGAGGAAGTCTCCTCCGATGGCAAGGTTTGGACCTTCCGCCTGCGTGACGGCCTGATGTGGCATGACGGCACCAAGGTGACCGCAGCGGATTGCGTTGCCAGCCTCAATCGCTGGGCGGTACGCGATGGCATGGGCCAGATGATCCGCGCGCTGCAGGAAGAATTGGTGGCGGTGGATGACCGCACCTTCCGCTGGCGCCTCAAGGCGCCTTACCCCAAGATGCTTCTGGCACTCGGCAAGAACAATACGCCGATGGCCTTCATGATGCCGGAACGCATCGCGCGCACGGATCCCTTCCAGCAGGTGACCGAATATGTGGGTTCTGGCCCCATGCGCTTTGTCCGCAATGAGTGGGTGCCCGGCGCCCGCGCGGTTTTCGCGAAATTCGACCAATATGTGCCGCGCAATGAGCCCCCGTCATGGCTTGCCGGCGGTAAGCGCATCAATGTTGATCGGATTGAATGGATCATCATGCCGGACCCCGCGACCGCTTCGGCGGCGCTGATGAATGGCGAAATTGATTGGTGGGAAACCCCGCTGACGGACCTGATCCCGTCTTTGCGGCGCAACCGCAATGTGCGCGTGGATATCGCCGATCCGCTTGGCAATATCGGTTCCTTCCGCTTCAACCATTTGCATGCGCCCTTCAATGATGTGCGCGCGCGCCGCGCGGTTGCCATGGTGCTGAACCAGGAAGATTACATGCGCGCCGTGGTTGGTGATGATCGGGCGCTCTGGCAGACCCTGCCTTCCTTCTTCACGCCGGGCACCCCGCTTTATACGGAAGCCGGTGGCGATATCCTGAAGGGCCCGCGCAATGTGGAAGCGGCGCGCGCGTTGCTGCGTGAATCCGGCTATAACGGCCAGCCCATTACCGTGCTGGTCGGGCAGGATCAGGCGCCGCTCAAGGCCATGGGTGAAGTCACCAATGCGCTGCTGCGTTCCATCGGCATGAATGTGGATTTCGTGGCGACGGATTGGGGAACGGTTGGTCAGCGCCGCGCTTCCAAGTCTCCTCCCGGTCAGGGCGGCTGGCATATCTTCCACACCTGGCATGCGGGTGCGGATTGCATCAATCCGGCGGCCTATCTGGCGCTGCGCGCGCATGGCGATGGCGCCTGGTTTGGCTGGCCCAAGGATGACGCTGTGGAAGCGGCGCGTGACAAGTGGTTCGCGGCACCCGATCTGGCGGCGGAAAAGGCCGCGGTTGCGGAAATGAATGCCGCGGCCATGAGCCACATGACCTATGCGCCAACCGGCTTCTACAAGACCTATCAGGCTTGGCGTTCCAATGTGACGGGCATTGTCGGTGGCCCGCTGCCCTTCTTCTGGGGCGTGAATAAGGCCTAACCAGGAAAGATCGCCGGGATCATGTTTGCCTATATCGTTCGCCGCGTCTTGGCCACCATTCCGGTGATGGCCTTTGTCGCGCTATTCGTGTTCAGTCTGCTTTATGTCGCGCCGGGTGATCCGGCGGCCGTTATTGCGGGCGATCAGGCAACGCCTGCAGATGTGGAACGCATCCGCGCCAGCCTTGGCCTCGACCGGCCCTTTCTGATCCGGTTCGGGGAATGGGTCTGGCGTATTCTTCAGGGTGATCTCGGCGTTTCGATTTTCACCAATCTGCCGGTTTCCACCATGATCCAGCAGCGTATTGAACCGACGCTGTCACTCATGATCATCACCCTCATCCTGGCGGTTTCGGTCGCCATCCCGATGGGGGTGATCGCCGCCTGGAAACAGGGCACCGTGATTGACCGCACCGTGATGGGTTTTGCGGTGCTCGGCTTTTCGGTGCCGGTTTTTGTCGTGGGCTATGTGCTGGCCTATATCTTTGCGCTGGAACTCGATTGGGTGCCGGTGCAGGGCTATACCCCGATCAAGCAGGGTTTCTGGCCCTGGTTCCAGAACCTGATCCTGCCCGCCATTGCGCTTGGCACAGTCTATATCGCGCTGATCGCGCGCATCACGCGCGCGACCATGCTTGAAGTGCTGCAACAGGATTATATCCGCACTGCGCGGGCCAAGGGTGCCGGGCAGCGCAATATCCTGTTCCTGCATGCGTTGAAGAATGCCTCCGTGCCGATCGTGACCGTGATCGGTATCGGGATCGCCCTGCTGATTGGCGGCGCGGTGGTTACGGAAAGCGTCTTTGCCATCCCGGGGCTTGGGCGCCTCACGGTGGATGCCATTTTGCGGCGCGACTACCCGGTCATTCAGGGCGTCGTCCTGCTGTTTTCCTTTGTCTATGTGCTGGTGAATCTGATGATTGACCTGCTCTATACCATTCTGGACCCGAGGATCAGATACTGATGTCCGCTTCCGTCCTCGACCCCAAGGGCATCACCGCTGCGAATGTCGCGGTGGCGCCCTCGCTGCCCGATATCATGCCGCCGGTGAAGGCGCGCAAAGGCTTTTTCGGCTATATGCGCCGGCATCCCGCCATTGCCATTGGCGGTTCGCTGGTCATGCTGATGGTGCTGATCGCGATTTTCGCGCCCTTCCTGTTCACCACAGACCCGACCGCTTTGGCGCCGGCACGGCGCACCCGTGAACCTTCGGCGCTATATTGGTTCGGCACGGATATGCTGGGCCGCGATATCTATTCGCGTGTGCTCTATGGCGCGCGGGTCTCGTTGCTGGTGGGTTTTTCGGTGGCGGTGTTGGCTTCCATCATCGGGCTTACCATCGGCATGATTTCGGGCTTCGTGCGTTGGGCCGATAGCATCATCATGCGCGTCATGGATGGCATGATGTCCATCCCGCCGATCCTGCTCGCCATTGCGCTGATGGCGCTCACGCGCGGTTCGGTGCAGAATGTGATTATCGCCATCACCATTGCGGAAATCCCGCGCGTGTCCCGCCTGGTGCGCGGCGTGGTGCTTTCGCTCCGTGAACAGCCCTATGTTGATGCGGCGGTGGCGGCGGGTACGCGCACGCCGGTGATCATTTGGCGCCATATCCTACCGAATACGCTGGCGCCGATCACGGTACAGGCCACCTATATCTGTGCGTCCGCGATGATCGTGGAAAGCATCCTGTCCTTCATTGGCGCCGGCACGCCGCCGATCATTCCATCCTGGGGGAATATCATGGCCGAAGGCCGCGCGCTTTGGCAGGTGAAGCCCTATATCGTGTTCTTCCCCGCCATTTTCCTGTCCATCACCGTGCTGGCGGTGAACCTGCTCGGCGATGGTCTGCGTGATGCCCTTGATCCGCGCATGGCAAAGAGGCTCTGACCCATGGCGATGCTCGAAGTTGAAAATCTGCAAACCCATTTCCGCACGCCCGATGGCATCAATCGCGCGGTCGATGGCGTTTCCTTCCATGTTGAGGCTGGCGAAACCCTGGCCATTGTGGGCGAAAGCGGCTGCGGCAAATCCGTCACCGCCATGTCCATCCTGCGCCTGATCCCGGAACCGCCCGGCAAGCTTGCCGGCGCCATCCGCTTCAATGGCAAGAACCTGCTTGAACTCTCGGAACCCGCGATGCGCGATATTCGCGGCAATGAGATCAGCATGATCTTCCAGGAACCCATGACGTCACTGAACCCGGTGCTGACGGTGGGCCGCCAGATCGGCGAGACGCTAAGGCTGCATCAGGGCATGTCCGCGCAGCAGGCGGAAGACCGCGCGGTGGAGATGCTGAAGCTGGTCGGCATTCCGGAAGCCGAACGCCGCGTGAAGGAATACCCGCATCAGCTTTCGGGCGGCATGCGCCAGCGCGTCATGATTGCCATCGCGCTTGCCTGCAACCCGAAGCTGCTGATCGCCGATGAACCGACCACGGCGCTTGATGTGACCATCCAGGCGCAAATCCTGGACCTGATGCGCGACCTGAAGCACCGCGTCGGTGCGGCCATTGTGCTGATCACGCATGATCTTGGCGTGGTGGCGGAAGTCGCTGAACGCGTGGTGGTGATGTATGCCGGGCGCAAGGTGGAAGAAGCCAAGGTTGGGCCCTTGTTCCGCAACCCGCGCCATCCCTATACCCAGGGCCTGCTTGGGTCCGTGCCCAAGCTTGGGTCTTCGCTGGACGGGACGGAAACCCGCTTGCAGGAAATTCCCGGCCTGGTGCCAAGCCTCAAGCAAAAGCTGCAAGGCTGTGTCTTCGCCAGCCGCTGCGCCTATGCCACTGATCTTTGCCGAAGCGTCGCGCCGGGCCTGGAAGAAAAGGCGCCTGGCCATATCGTCGCCTGTCACTACGCGCTCAAGGAGGCCGCCGCGGCATGAGCACGCCTCTGCTCGAGGTCAATGACCTCAAGAAACACTTCCCCGTCCGCACCGGCTTCCTGGGTGGTATCACGGGTTATGTCTATGCCGTGGATGGCATTTCATTTTCCATCGCCAAGGGGGAAACCCTGTCTTTGGTGGGTGAATCCGGCTGCGGTAAATCCACCGTCGGCAAGGCCATTCTCCGCCTGTTCGACATCACCGGCGGCCAGGTGACGCTGGATGGCAAGCGCATTGATGACATGCCGGCGGCCACGCTTCGCCCGCTGCGCCGGCGCATGCAGGTGGTGTTTCAGGACCCCTATTCCTCGCTCAATCCACGCATGCGGGTGCGTGATATCCTGGCCGAGCCGATCCGCAATTTCGGCCTGGCCAAGGATGCCGCTGATCTGGAAAAGCGGGTCGGCGATCTGATGGATCGTGTGCGCCTGCCGCGCGATGCGGTGGGGCGCTGGCCGCATGAATTCTCGGGCGGGCAGCGTCAGCGCATCGGCATTGCCCGCGCGCTGGCCGCCGAACCCGATCTGATCATTTGCGATGAGGCGGTCTCCGCGCTCGATGTGTCCGTGAAGGCGCAGATCGTGAACCTTTTGCAGGATTTGCAGAAGGATCTTGGCCTCGCGCTGCTGTTTATCAGCCATGACCTCGCGATTGTGGAGCACATGACGCATCGCGTGGCGGTGATGTATCTCGGCAAGATCGTGGAAGTGGCGCCGAAGCGGGAATTATTCGCAGCGCCCAAGCACCCCTATACGGAAGCGCTGCTTTCCGCCGTGCCGGTGCCGGAACCCGGCGCCCAGCGCGAACGCGTTATTCTGAAAGGCGATGTGCCAAGCCCGATCAACCCGCCCAAGGGCTGCCGCTTCCATACGCGCTGCCCCTATGCCTTTGATCGCTGCCGGCAGGATGAGCCCATGCTCCGCCAGACGGAACCTGGGCATTGGTCTGCCTGCCATTTGCATGACCGCCCGGCGGCAGAAAACCCCCTGGCCGGGGCCAAGGGCGCGGCGCTGATCGCCAAGCATTAGAGCCCCTTGCCCGGAGGGTGCTTCTCCGGGCAAGAATTCACATTGAAAAGCTTGACGACGCCCCATCTTACAGGTGAGGGTTTGGATTGAAACATCCCGGCCCCATGGCCCGGGCAGAACATGATTGGGAGACGCGCTATGCCGCAGGTGACACTGACCGTGAATGGTCAAACCCATACCGCTGAGGTTGAAGGTCGTACGCTTTTGGTTGAAATGCTGCGCGAAAAGCTGCGCATGACCGGCACGCATGTCGGCTGTGACACCAGCCAATGCGGCGCCTGCGTGGTGCATGTGAATGGCGAAAGCGTGAAATCCTGCACCACGCTCGCGGTGATGTGCAACGGCGCGAATGTCACCACCATTGAAGGTCTCGCCGCCGCCGATGGCACTTTGCATGTGATGCAGGAAGCCTTCCGCGAATACCACGCTTTGCAATGCGGTTTCTGCACGCCGGGCATGGTGATGAGCGCGATTGATCTGGTGAACAAGCATCCGAATGGCATCACGGAACAGCAAATCCGTGAAGGGCTGGAAGGCAATCTGTGCCGCTGCACCGGCTACCATAACATCGTCAAGGCCATCGCGGCGGCGGCGGAGGTGATGCAGGGCAGGCGGAGCGAGATGGCGCGTGCTGCCGACTGAATAGGATAGTGGCGAAAGCCCTGGCAAAGCGGTCCGCCAAGGGCCGCACCAAAACAATCAGCCTGATGGGAGGCGATAGACATGAACGTGGTAACACCGTTTGAAGGCATCGGCGCCAGCGTCCGCCGCAAGGAGGA